>NZ_WQGF01000011.1:0-178793 GCF_013034545.1 Ruegeria sp. HKCCA5763 | reverse complement strand
CGTGATCTGGAGTAATCCCGATGCGTTTTCGAGTGAGCTTGACGTGCAGAACATGGTGAGTCTGTATCCAGGAAGGTTCTGACGACACTTGGTGACAATCGGCCGAATAAGGCGATTAGATCACGCCAAATGCAGCTGCAAGCTGGAAGTGGCAGCCACGCACCTGTGTTGTAGCCATTGAGTAAGTACCAATACGAGACTTTCATGAAGCCCGCGAAAGAACCCAGGCCGATTTACTTAGCTCAATCACCCCTTTTTGCGCACCACGACAACAAATTGGGTCATCGAAAAGAAGAAGCGTCCAGTCCTTGCAAGGCTGAGCTGCTCATCAAACCACGATTGCGCAACTGCGGGATCAACATGGTCATTTGCGACAGTGTATTGCTTCATGAGGTGCATCATCATGATTGCGAGGCCATCAGGCTTCAACTGGTGATCCGTCATTGTGAACGACAAGACATCTTCCACACGGTCGCCGCGAGCCTTTATCAGCGCGGGCAGTCTTTCCGGGACGGAACCACTCACAAAGTGCTGGTTCCAGGATGTCAGCATCTTTTGCATTCTGTCGGGCTCATCGCTGAACCAGATCAAGCTGCCAAAGTGTAGATCGCTGATGACGAGGCGCCCGCCGGGTTTGACGCACCGCAGCGTGTCAGCCAACGCACCGTCTACGTCTTCGATGTACTCAAAGACCTGTACCGAGACGGCCTTGTCAGCACTCTCATCCTCAATGGGCAAGCTATTTGCGGCACCAGCACGAAACTCCACGTTTGCGTAGTCGCTGCACCGTTCTCTAGCAGCTGCCGTCATGTCAGCGCTTGGGTCGATCCCGATGACATAGCCATCCGAGCCAACTGCCCGGGCCAACTCAACTGTCAACATCCCGTTGCCACAACCGATGTCCAAAATAGTTTCACCAGGAGCCGGGCACAGCGCATCGAATGAAGCCTGTCTTCGCCGCGTCAGTTCTGCGCCTTGATAGGCGATTTCAAGTAATTTCGTTGTTTCAGCGTCAAATTTAAGCAACTCTCCACCCTTACAAAGCCCACATGCCCCCAAAACCTTATCAGAAATTGAGTTATCTACGAAAAGCAGGACGGATCGTTGAGGCTTGAACATGGATCCACCAACAATAAATGAATGCGCCGACTTGATCCGACGAATGATTTAACCCCGAGAGCGAAGGACGCATCTGCCGCTCTATCGGACCAGCTTTTCGTGGCGTTTCGAACGTTAGAACAACATCAATTCAAGGGATGTCGAGGCCGTTCTCTCGTCCGAAATCGGTATAGAAGCTGTCACTGCGGCATCGGTTTAAAGTGGCTTCGTCCGCTTCTCTTGGGTCGGTGCCAGGGCTTTGGACACCTGTTCCTTCTATGAAGCGGTTCACGAGATTAAAGACACCGCAAACTTGGATAGCATCGAACAGCGCACTCTCCGACCAGCCTGCCGCGTAGACTGCTCTAGCGTCGGCTTCTGTCATTCGGGATGGTGAGACAGTGAGCTTTTCAATGTATGCCAGCAACGGTTTGAGGTGATCCTCGACGGGCGCCGTATCGCGGTCTTCCATCAGTGCCTCGATTGTCTCGACTTCAATACCGTAGGCTTTGGCGAAAACGATGTGCGCCCCATGGCAATACGCACAAGCATTCAATCCCGAGACATAGGCCGCAATGAGTTCACGTTCAGCAACCGAGAGGTCGCTCTCGCCCCTCATCACAAGGCTTTCGTACGCACAAAGCGGAGAAAGTTTATCTGGAAAGGCTTGATAGACACTTCCAAGTGTCGCGTTCTCCGGCAGAGATGGAAACAGGCGTTTCATTTAATTCTCTTTCAATCTTGCTATGGATTACGTTTTCTCAAAGTGAGGAACCAACGTTGTTTACGCAACCTTGAAGCAATTTCGGGTTCCGCTCAGAGATTCTGTTGGGATACTGCGAACGGTAAGTTTGCCAGACGACACCCCCAACTTGTTGCTGCTTGGTTAAAGGCAATTTCATTTGAGCCGTTCTCGTAAATTTGCAAAGTCAGCATTCTGCGCATTGCCGGCATTGATGCACGGTGCAGAAATTTGCACTTTGGGCTCGGAGCCGCCCTGCGGCGGTGCAGAACAGAGCCCGGAAATTGCGCCGATTGAATGGCGGCTTCGATCATTGCAGCCAGGTTTGCTCGCGGCTGCAGCGAACTTCCGCTTCCCGCCCAAACGACAAATGCTGCGCCCATAGCCTAAGTCTCCTTTGGGCTCAGAGCAGCCGTTCGCTGCGTTCCGTCTTAGTGACCGCTCTGCGGACTAAACTGACGTTTAACGAATTGACCGCGCGGGTATGGGGATCCCACGCGGCCAGACAAGATGAAAAATCGCGCGCTTTCACTCACGCCAAATACCATAGGAGCATAAATTCACCGGCTCAACGAAATGCCGGCGATGGGTGCTTTGGAGGCCGATATTTAAACAGTAACGGCATCAATAACGTCCAACAGATCCCTATTGTTCCGGTCAATTTGGCAAAAGATGCTCGGGAGATTATCAGTCGACGTTTTTACGCGCTTAAAGGTCTGCTCCGATGGCAGAACTCAATTGGACGCTACGTTTGCCGGCGATTCCAAACCTGAGATTTCGAGGATCAATTTTCGACGGATTGCTTCTGCAAGATCGTCTTCATTCGCCGCAGTTACGACAAAGGCGCCGATACCACCGATTATCTGCTGTTGGTAGATTTCGGCGAGATCCGGATAACGGCCCGGCGTGTCGCAGAACCGGCAAAGGATTGGAAGCCCGTTGATCGTTATGCCAGACGCAACCACTTCTTCTCGTGCGGTTGATATCGCGGGTCCTGAAAAACTGTTCGGGCTGTCACCCGAGAAATCTATAACTTTTCGCCAACCTTCAAATTCGTTCTGCTCTATGAGCCTCTTGGCGTCGAGCAAGGCTGCCCCGATTGCATTTCGCCCATAGGCTTGCCGAGGCGGGCCTATCAATGCTTCTGCAAATACCTGTGCGCTTTTTGCTCCATCGATTTTGGTCCAATCGACAACAATTGCGGTATTCGCAGCCCACTCAACATAGGTCACCGCTATGGCGCCATAAGCTGTCTCCTGTATTGCAGCAAGCACGCGAGGATCGGTGATTGCGTTAGCGTATCCTTGGCGCTGAAACTCGATTTCCGCCTCGGTTATTGAACCAGACGCATCTGCCAACAAAACGAGTTCCAGTTCCACCTCTTCGGAGAGAACAGGCAAACCAAACAGGATGAATAGTACGGACAGGATGCGCATACAGAAAGGGTAGCGTATCTCTACAGCTTTGAAACCACTTAACGCTTGATAAGGGATACTTATCGAGTGTGATAGAGGTTTTTGGACTCATCTGAAGTAATGAGCGAAACGCCCTGTTTTTGCATGAAAGGCAGTTTTCCGAACAACCGAAAACTTTGCAACGGAACCACTTGGAAACTGTATTTACGAGGTGTTCTGATTAGCCCAATTTCACTGAGATTTGAGGAGTGCGCTTGCATGTTTTAAATATCTGAACAATCTGCGAGTAGGTTTGTGGTCGTTTGCAGATCACTTGAGAAATGCCGATCCATCTTAATGAACCCGCATGAGAGATCAGGAGGCCAGATGGCGCAGTCACACGATCCCGAGCAGCCCGTTGCCCTGTCGCAGGACCCGCACAAGCTTCGGGACAGCGGCGAAAAGAACCTGGAAACTGCGATTGGGCGCGAGATCAAGGCCCTGCGTGTGCAACAGGGCACAACGATTGCTGAATTGGCGGCACTGACCGGTCTGTCCATCAGCATGTTGTCCAAGATTGAAAACGGCGCGACATCCGCGTCGCTGACGACGCTGCAGTTGCTGGCAAACGCGCTTAGCACTCCGATCACTTCATTCTTTCGTCGGTATGAGGAAACGCGCAATGCCGTACATACCAAGGCTGGTAAAGGGGTCGAAACCGACAGGGCCGGTACACGAGCCGGGCATCAATACAATCTGCTAGGCCATTTGGGGGCCAATGCCAGTGGCGTGGTTGTCGAACCTTACCTGATCACGCTGACAGAAGAATCGGACAGGTTCCCAACCTTTCAGCACGACGGAATCGAAATGTTGTACATGCTCGAAGGTGAGGTGGATTACCGTCATGGTGACGATATCTATTCGCTGAAACCGGGAGACACGCTGTTTTTCGACGCAGACGCGGCGCACGGGCCCGAGGTTTTGGTGAAACTTCCTGCCAAATACCTTTCCATCATCTCTTATCCGCAAACGAGTTGACGCGTCTTGCATCGTCCCGACAAGCCCGAGGTGCGTCTTTCGGACCCGCTGTGTCGTGCTTGTGGTTTAGGCACAAATATTTCCCTCCAGGAAAAAATATTTCTTGAAGTTGTTTTTTGATTTTTGGCCTGCTAGCGTTCCTCACGGCGAAATTTCAGAGGGCAAAAGCCATGTGCGGAATTGTTGGCCTTTTTTTGAAAGACAGGGCATTAGAGCCTGAGTTGGGTTCAATGCTGACGGACATGCTGGTCACGATGACGGACCGTGGCCCGGACAGTGCAGGTATCGCGATATATGGGGCCGAGGCGGACGGCGCAGTCAAGCTGACCGTGCAATCCGACACGCCAGAGGCGGATTTTGCGACCCTTGCCGTGGATCTTGGGGCCGCCATTGGTGCCGAAGTGACCCTGCGCGCAAATTCCACGCATGCGGTTCTGGAGTTGGCCGGTGACAAGGCTGACCAAGCCCGCCAAACGGTGCGAGAGTTACGTCCGGGTTTGCGGGTGATGTCGGATGGCGCGGCCATCGAGATTTACAAAGAGGTTGGCTTGCCCCGCGATGTGGCCGACCGGTTCAGCCTGTCCGCCATGAGCGGCAGCCACGGAATAGGTCACACCCGCATGGCCACCGAATCCGCCGTGACCACCGAAGGCGCACACCCGTTTAACACCGGGTCGGATCAGTGCTTGGTCCACAATGGCTCTTTGTCTAACCATAATGCGCTGCGCCGGAAGCTGAAACGCGAGGGTGTTCGGGTTGAATCCATGAATGACACCGAGGTTGGTGCAGCTTATCTGACGTGGAAAATGCAGAACGGTTCAACGCTGGGTGAGGCGCTGGAGAGCAGTCTTAAGGACCTCGATGGCTTCTTCACTTTTGTTGTGGGCACCAAAGATGGGTTCGGGGTGGTGCGTGATCCCATTGCCTGCAAGCCCGCAGTGATGGCCGAAACCGATAAATACGTGGCTTTTGGTAGCGAATACCGCGCGTTGGTCAATCTGCCCGGTATCGAAGACGCCCGCGTCTGGGAGCCCGAGCCCGCCACTGTCTATTTCTGGAGCCACTGAGATGCAGACCTATGATGTTGCAGAAAACGGCCTGCGGGGTTTGAATGCGGCCCTTCAGGCGCAAAGCGACGAAACGAACCAAACCAGTTGGGAAGTGCAGAATCCAAAAGGCAGCCACGCGATTGCCGTGGGTTTGGACGCACCGATCGAAGTGACCGTCAAAGGCTCGACCGGGTACTATTGCGCAGGGATGAACCAACAGGCGACCATCCGGGTTGAGGGCTCGGTCGGGCCGGGAGTGGCCGAAAACATGATGTCTGGCACCGTTGTCGTGGAAGGCGACGCCAGCCAATGTGCGGGCGCGACCGGGCATGGTGGGCTTCTGGTGATCAAAGGCAATGCCAGCTCGCGCTGCGGGATTTCGATGAAAGGCATCGACATCGTTGTGCATGGCAATATCGGCCATATGTCCGCGTTCATGGCACAAGCAGGCAATTTGGTTGTGTGCGGCGATGCAGGCGATGCGCTTGGAGACTCGCTGTACGAAGCACGGCTGTTTGTGCGTGGCTCGGTCAAGAGCCTGGGCGCGGATTGCATCGAGAAAGAGATGCGGCCTGAGCATATCGAAATTTTGACTGACCTACTGATGCGTGCCGGATCGGACGCCAAGCCCGAAGAGTTCAAGCGCTATGGCTCGGCGCGTCAGCTCTATAACTTCGACGTCGACAACGCTGCCGCTTACTGAGGATGAAGGGTATGAAAGACATGGATCAGACCATCCCCCGCACCATGCCGATTCAGTCGGCGACCTTTACAAATCCGATCAACGCGGAAATCCGACGGGCGGCGGCCACAGGTATCTACGACATTCGTGGTGGCGGTGCGAAACGCAAGGTGCCGCATTTCGACGATCTGCTGTTTCTGGGGGCGTCCGTCTCGCGTTATCCGCTGGAAGGGTACCGTGAGCGGTGCGATACCTCGATGACGCTCGGTACACGTTTTGCCAAAAAGCCGATTGAGCTGGATATCCCTATCACGATCGCGGGTATGAGCTTTGGTGCATTGTCCGGTCCGGCAAAAGAGGCTCTGGGCCGGGGCGCTTCGATGGCTGGGACGTCAACGACCACCGGTGACGGTGGCATGACACCCGAAGAGCGCGGGCATTCTTCGAAGCTGGTCTATCAGTATTTGCCGTCGCGCTATGGCATGAACCCCAATGATCTGCGCAAGGCGGATGCGATTGAGATCGTCGTAGGGCAGGGGGCCAAACCCGGCGGCGGCGGCGTGCTGCTGGGTCAGAAGATCAGCGACCGCGTGGCTGAAATGCGTACCTTGCCCAAAGGGATTGACCAGCGTTCGGCCTGTCGTCACCCGGACTGGACCGGGCCGGATGATCTGGAGATCAAGATCCTCGAACTGCGTGAGATCACCGGCTGGCAGGTGCCGATCTATGTGAAGGTCGGCGCGACGCGGCCCTATTATGACACTGCGCTGGCGGTGAAAGCCGGGGCCGATGTCGTGGTGATGGACGGGATGCAGGGCGGCACCGCAGCCACGCAGGACGTGTTCATCGAACATGTCGGCATTCCGACGCTGGCCTGTATCCGCCCTGCTGTTCAGGCGTTGCAGGACCTGGGTGTGCACCGTGAGGTGCAACTGGTGATCTCGGGCGGTATCCGCACCGGGGCCGATGTGGCCAAGGCGATGGCATTGGGCGCGGACGCGGTGGCCATCGGTACTGCAGCCCTGATCGCTTTGGGCGACAATGACCCGAAATGGGAGGCCGAGTATCAGAAGCTGGGCACCACAACCGGGGCCTATGACGATTGGCACGAAGGGAAGGACCCTGCGGGCATCACCACGCAGGATCCGGAACTGGCTGCGCGTCTGGATCCGGTCGAGGCCGGTCGTCGCCTGCGCAACTATCTGAAGGTGATGACCTTGGAGGCGCAGACCATCGCACGCGCCTGCGGTCACAATCACCTGCACAATCTGGAGCCCGAGGACCTCTGCGCCTTGACGATGGAGGCGGCTGCGATGGCCAAAGTGCCGTTGGCGGGCACCGACTGGTATCCGGGCAAAGCTGTGTTCTGAACTGCAAACAATACGAAGGCGCGGCCCAAAAGGGCGGCGCCTTTCTTCTTTGAACCAACTGGGAAAGGGAAGGTGACCATGACAACAGATCTGGCAGCTTTCGCTAAGGAAAAAGGCGTCAAGTATTTCATGATTTCGTTCACCGATCTGTTCGGTGGGCAGCGGGCCAAATTGGTTCCTGCGCAAGCGATTGCCGACATGCAACAGGAAGGGGCGGGTTTCGCGGGCTTCGCCACCTATCTCGACATGACCCCGGCGCATCCCGACATGCTGGCTGTGCCTGACCCGTCTTCGGTCATCCAACTGCCGTGGAAACCCGAGGTCGCCTGGGTTGCGGGCAATTGCGTTATGGAGGGCGAGGATGTCGCCCAAGCACCCCGCAACGTCTTGCGCCGCCTGATCTACGAGGCCGCCGCCGAGGGTATGCATGTGAAAACCGGTATCGAGGCCGAATTCTTCCTACTGACCCCGGATGGTGAACAGATCAGCGACCCGTTCGATACCGCCGAAAAGCCCTGTTACGACCAGCAGGCGGTGATGCGCCGCTATGACGTGGTGCGCGAGATTTGCGACTATATGTTGGAACTGGGCTGGGGTCCGTATCAGAACGACCACGAGGACGCCAACGGTCAGTTCGAGATGAACTGGGAGTTTGATGATGTTCTGAAGACCGCCGACAAACACTCCTTCTTCAAGTTCATGACCAAATCGGTGGCCGAGAAGCACGGCTTCCGCGCTACTTTTATGCCTAAGCCGGTCGAAGGTCTGACGGGCAATGGCTGCCATGCCCATATCTCGGTTTGGGATGCGCCCGGTGCGGATGCCACAACCAATGTGTTTGCCGGTAAAGGTGACGGTCCAACGGGCGAGGTTGGCCTGAGCGAGAAGGGCAAGCATTTCCTCGGCGGGATCATGAAGCACGCCAGTGCGCTGGCGGCGATCACCAACCCGACCGTGAACTCCTACAAACGCATCAACGCGCCGCGCACGATGTCAGGTGCCACGTGGGCTCCGAATACCGTAACATGGACGGGCAACAACCGCACCCATATGGTTCGCGTTCCCGGGCCGGGCCGTTTCGAGCTGCGCCTGGCCGATGGCGCGACTAACCCGTATCTGCTGCAGGCGGTGGTCATTGCGGCAGGTCTGTCGGGCATTCGGTCAAAGGCCGATCCGGGCCGTCGCTATGACATCGACATGTATGCAGAAGGCCACACCGTGGACGATGCACCGAAACTGCCGCTGAACATGCTGGATGCGCTGCGTGAATATGACAAGGATGGCGCATTGAAAGAGGCGATGGGCCTGGAATTCTCCGCAGCCTACCTGAAAATGAAACATCAGGAGTGGAACTCTTTCGTCAGTCATTTCTCACGCTGGGAAAAAGAGCACACGTTGGATGTCTAGGGGCAGGCTCAGAGGATTTTGTCTACGCATGACCAGATCAACAAGATCTTCCGCCCCCGCCATTGTCAACTCACAGCAACTTCATACCGCCACGCCTGTTCCGATGCATTCAGCCTATTGGCCGGCTACACCGATGAAATGGTGGCGTGAACCAGCCTCCGCCAAAGAAGCACAATCTGCCGCCAACAACTTGGCAATACCCTCTAAACTGACTGACTGTAGAATAGAGAGAGTATCCCCGCAAAGGCTGGGAAGAACATCCAGGCTTTGAAGGACTCGTCCGCTTTTGGCTGGACCGCCACATGATGTTCCGTCGGCTTTTGGAAATGCTGACGACTGAAACCAAGAAACATTTGGACCAAAAAACGGACCGGATGGTCTTCAAGGCGCACGTAGCAAAGCTTGGCTCGATGTTGGTTGGAGAACTGAACGGTCATCACAATATAGAGGACGCACACTACTTCCCTTTATTGGCGAAGAAAGACTTCCGGATTAAGCGCGGCTTCGAAATCCTTGACCGTGATAACCACGCTTTGGATGATGTCTTGCATCGGTACGTTAAAGCGGCGAACGCCGCGATAAATGCAAAACTCCAATCTTCTCGAGAGATCCGCAAGTTTCTCGAAGAGACGAATAGACTTGAGAGTATGTTGTCTCTCCATTTGATTGACGAGGAAGAACTTGTAGTTCCGGTGATCCTTAAGCATGGCGCGGGCGGTTATGCCAACGCTCACCACCAACTTCTGATTGAGCATCCAGCAACTGTATATTGGAAACTTATGGCCGCAAACAACGCTGCTTTTGGTCAGCTAGGATTAACGCCCGCAAAGGGCTCAGAGCAGCCGTTTGCTGGGCTCTGTTCGAGTGACCCCTACGCGGACAAAGCTGCCTTTCGTGTCGATGTTGTCAATCACAGTAAACAGACCCAATCCGGAAGTTGACCGCCACCCGGGGTGCTGGAACGAAGCGAGAAAGGGCATCAAAATGCGCTTGAATTGCGACTTTTTACTCCCTCGGCGTTGGACGTTTGCTAGCAACCAACTGACAATTCTCTCTTACGCTGCGCGTCTCTGATCAAAGCTGCAAGTCGATAGAAGCCATGAACCATCTTGGTGTATGGCATGAGCAGGAAGAACGTCAGAACCGATCCAAGGTGGATGGCAAGCAGCGCGGGCATCAGATCAGTTGAACCGAGGACGTAAAGGACCAGCCCGCTCAGCCCGACAAATCCGAGCAACAGGACAAACCCGATTTCGCCGCCCCATGCGGACGGGTCACCAAGCTCGCGATCAGACTTTTGCTTGAGAAAAACCATAGCTCCGCAACCCACTGTCAGCAGAATACCGCCTGAAACCCCAAAGAGTTTTGGCAGGGACCAGAACCCGTAGGGCGCGTGTAACGCGAACCCATAGTGCATAATCGTCGCCACCGAGGTCGAGGCAAAGCACAGCAGGAAGCCGTACATGATGGCGTGGTGAATGTGGCGTCGGCCCTGACTGAACCGGTCTTCGTCCTCGAAGTTGCAACCCTCGCCGTGGCCTGCGGCCAAGTCCTGCATCTTGCCAGCGCGTTTGAACGCAGCAGTCAGATCAGACAATTGGATGGGTTTGCCACCTACCTCCGCCCAATAGCGCCTCAGGCTGATAGCCAAGCTAAAGAGTGGCAACAAGAATGCCGGCGCGAAAATTGCGACCATCGCATTATGGGACAGGACGGCATAGAACCCTTCACCTCCGCTGGAACCAACAGCGCGAATTGCCCAGAACATCACGGCAAAACCGATGACGAGGGCCAGCGCGATCGCGCCACCGTGAGTATGGAACCGCCGCGCCAGAGGTTGGGGCCAGGCGAAGCTCTCCCAAGTGTCCCGCCGCACTTCGGCCAGAGCTTTCGGCAGGTTCAGATCGAACTCGTGCGGTGCCGTGTACTGACACGCATAGTAGCAACCTCGACAGTTGTGGCACAAATTAGCCAGTTGCGTGATGTCTCCATCCGAGAACGCGCGTTCCGCGTGCAGCGACGGGAAGACTGAGCAGTAGCCCTCGCAGTACCGGCAGGCGTTGCATATCTCAGCCTGTCGGCGAGCTTCTTGAAAAAGATCAGTTTGCATAGGCTGCAGCCTCACGTCCTGCGATGCGTCCAAAAACGGTCCCGATGGTCATGCCGAAACCGGCCAGATACCCCTGCCCAAGGATCGAACCCGCCATCGTCTCGCCCGCGGCCCACAGGTTTTTGATCTTGCCGTCTGGTGTCGAACACTGGGCCGTATCGTCGACCTTTAGCCCCAGATAGGTGAAGGTCACGCCAGTACGCAGCGAGTAGCCATAGAAGGGCGGATCGGTGATCGGACGAGCCCAGTTGGTTTTGGGTGGCGTCAGACCCGAGGTTGTGACCCCGTCCAACTCGGTTGGATGAAATCCGCTGGTGTCGCCGCAAGCTTCGTTGAATTCACTAACGGTTGCCTTCAACTTGTCGGCGGGTAGGTCCATCATGCCAGCCAGTTCCTCCAAGGTGTCCGCCTTTAGCGGAGGGAACACCGAGGGCATGAACAGGTTCAGCGACTTCGCATAGATGATCACATAGCCCACCTGATCCGGCTGCGCGGCGACCAGACGCCCCCAAATCGCATAACGTTTGGGCCAGACGTCTTCGCCCTCGTCATAAAACCGCTCGGCATTTTTGTTCACGACGATCGAAAACGGCACGCAATCCAAACGAGTGACGATACCGCCGTCAAACTTCGGCGCGCGCCCGTCGATGGCAACGGCGTGACACTGGGTCGGGTCCCCAACACTTTCGACGCTTTGATCCAGCAGATCAGCCAGCACCACGCCCCGGTTATAGGGCGTTCCCCGGATCAGGAAGTTCTTCGCAGGCGCGCCCCATGCGCGAGTGAGCCAATCGGTATCTGCCTGAAACCCGCCCGCAGCAACGATGACGGCCTTGGGCGTGATGCGATGAGACTGGCCTTCATAGGTATAGTCTACCCACTCAATCTGATCGCCGTTCAGTTCAAGATGCGTCACGGCAGCTTCGTATAGCACGTCAACGCCCAAAGCTGCCGCGGTGCGGTAGTAGGCGTTCACCAGAGACTTCCCGCCCCCCATGAAGAAGGCGTTGGTCCGCGCCAGTGACAGTGTCCCGGACAGGGATGGTTGAAACCTCACGCCGTGTTCTTCCATCCACGTAAGGCATTCCTCGGAGGTTCGGATCGCGAGGCGAGCAAGACGTTCGTCGGTTTTGCCGCCAGTGACCTTGAGCAGATCTTCAAGATACTCATCTTCGCTGTATTTTTCGATCAGCGGACCCAGAGGTGCACCATGCATACAACGAAAATTGCGCGTATGACGGGAGTTTCCACCACGATAGGGTTTTGGCGCTGTCTCGAGAATCAGAACACGGGCGCCTGCCTCGGCAGCAGTCATTGCAGCGCATAGAGCAGCATTCCCGCCGCCGATCACAGCGATGTCATAAGCTTCCTTTTGGGTGGTCATATCCTGTCTACCTAATGGTTTTCGTCGGTTGTCCGGTCGCGTTCTTGCAACGCTCGAATACGCATCCGTTGTGCGGCCTGAATATGCGCGCGCATTTCTTTTTCAGCCGCAGCGCCATCGCGGGCCTTTAAGGCAGCCATGACGCGCTTATGCTCGGCCACTGCTGTCTCGGCCCGGTCACCCTCCAGCAATTGTGATGGCCCAAGGATCAACAGCGCTTTTTGCAAAGACAACATAGACTTGGAAAGAAACCGATTCTTTGCTGCGTCCAAAAGTGTGGCGTGAAAAATCCGGTTGATCCGAGCCGCTTCCGAGCCTGTGCCAGCCTCGGCCAAGCGATCATTCAAAACGCACAGCTCGTCCAATTCGACATCCGACGCTGCACGTGCCGCTAGTCGTGCCGCGGTTCCCTCGAGCACCGCGCGCATCTCATAAAGCTCCATTACTTCGGCATAATCGAGGCTGCGTACGGTTGCGCCCTGCCGTGGCACATGAGTTACCAGCCCGTCGGACTCCAACTGCCGGATAGCTTCGCGCACAGGGGTGCGACTGACGCCTAATCGTTCTGACAACTCAATCTCGCGTAGGCGTTCGCCAGGCTGAAGTGTGCCATCCCGAATCTCATCCAGCAGGTGTTGATACGCTGAATTGCCTTGTGGGCCAGTCTGATAGGGGTCGTCTTGAATGGTCATCGAGCGCTCACTTGTATTCTTGCGTCCACTTGTATACATTTGGATACGATATGAGTCAATATTATCGAAAGCCGTGCCTTGTCCACCCAAAACAAAACACCCTCTTTCCTGACAAAGCGGGCCGTAACACTGGTCCTTGCGCTGCTGGGCACCGGAGTATTTTGGGCGTTGAACCTGCCACTGCCCTTTCTATTCGGCCCAATGAGTGCGTGTCTGATCGCCGCCCTAGCGCATGCCCCTATGGAAGGTTTTGGTCAGATATCGGTTGCAGCGCGCACCATACTCGGCGTTGCAGTTGGGGCTTCGATTACCCCTGCACTTTTTGTCGGATTGCCGAAGATGGCCGCGTCTATAGCACTGGTCCCGTTCTTCATCCTGCTGATCGCGCTGGTAGGCGTACCATTCTTTCGTAAGATTTGGGGTTTTGACTCCACGACCGCGTTTTATGCTGCCATGCCAGGCGGATTGCAGGACATGATCATCTTTGGCGCCGAAGCAGGCGCCAACCCGCGTACGCTATCCCTGATCCACGGTACGCGCGTGCTGATCATCGTGGCACTGGCCCCACTGTTTCTGACAGTGTTCTACGATGCCCAGCTCACCAACCCAATCGGAGAGCCTGCGCGCGACCTGCCAATACATGAGTTGGCGCTGATGGTACTGGCCGCCCTTGTAGGCTGGAAAGGCGGTGAGAGGATCGGCCTGTTCGGAGCATCTATCCTCGGTCCAATGATCCTGACAGCGGCTCTGTCACTGGGTGATTTTATTCATACTCGACCGCCTCGCGAGGCCATACTTGCAGCGCAATTCTTTATTGGTTGCGGGATCGGCGTGAAATTCGTGGGCGTCACTTGGGTCGAACTCCGCCGGGTGGTTGCAGCGGGCTTCGCCTATGTCATCGTCCTTGCGATCCTCGCAGCCGCTTTCACCGCCGTTGTCACTACGTTGGGCTTCGGTCAGCCGGTTGAGGCTTTCTTGGCCTTTGCCCCCGGCGGACAGGCAGAGATGACGGTCTTGGCCATCGTTTCTGGCGCGGATCTGGGCTTTGTGATCACGCACCACCTGACAAGGATCGTGCTGGTAATCATCGGCGCGCCCATAGCAGCCAACCTTATTCTGCGCTGGTCCAAACCTCGGAGTTGATCATGTGAATAGGGGCACCTTCAGCAAAGGCATTCACCTGATCGAAAATGTCTGCAAATTGCAGGTCGAATTCGTCCTCAGTCACAAAACCTATATGTGGTGTCGCAATCAGGTTTGGGTGCGATAGCAAGGGGTCATTCGGGTCGGTGAGCGGCTCGGTATCGAAGACATCAATTGCGGCCTTCCCAGGGCGACCAGCGTTCAGCGCGTCCAACAAAGCACCCGGAGCGATCAGCCCGGCCCGGGAGGTGTTCACAAACATCGCGCCCGGTTGCATCTGCGAAAAATCTGACGCTGTGATGATACCGTTCGTGTTGGGCTTCAGGCGAACATGGACCGAGACAACATCACTGTTGGCAAAGAACGCTTCGCGGCTTGTAGCAATCTGCACGCCGTCGGCCTGCGCGCGTGCCCGACCTTCATCCGAAGACCACCAAACCACATTCATCTTGAATGCCTCGGCATAGCCAGCAACAGCGCGGGCGATACGCCCATATCCATACAGTCCCAACTGTCGCCCTCTCAGAGTCTTGCCAACTCCGGCCTGCCAACGCCCCGTTTTGACCGAAGCCATCTGCGCAGGCAAATCGCGCATCCCGACCATGATCAGTGCCCATGTCAGTTCGGCTGCGGCATATGAAGGCGTCCCACCATGCATGTTCGAACACAGCAGCACGCCATTATCCGAGCATGCCTGCAAATCGACATGCGGATACACGCTGCGCTGACTGATCAATTTCAGGTTTGGAAGTTTTTCAATCAAATCCCGGGTGATCTTGGTGCGCTCGCGAAACAAAACCAGCGCCTCAGCCTCCTGCAAGCGTGCGGCCAATTCGCCGGTATCCTCGACATGATCTGTCCAGACCTTCACGTGATGGTCGGACAGTTTTCCGAAGCAGGGAAGGTCCTGCAGTGTATCGAACCAATCATCCAGAATGTGAACTTTCATCGACTTTCTATACCCTGACTTTTGTTCAGTTTTCTTGGCGTCGGCACAAAATCAAGTTTATCGAGTGCTTCAAGCGCATTGCGAACCCGTTCGCGTTGATCCAACAGATGGTTGAATTGCTCATCGCAACCGGCAATCGGTGTTGGGTATTCCGCGATATCCTTCCGCAGAGCCGACTGCGCCAGCCTGAGTTCCTGACGCGCGATATCAAGGCATTCGGAATAGTCGTCCATCGTGGTATCCTTATTAGGTATACCATAGTATACTTAATGAGGATTGCTACTTCAACTGCCGTTCCACTCAGATTCCGGTACATAAACATGTCCATCTGCCAATTTACGCGCAGTCCTCACCAGACCGGCAGAAATAACGTTGAACTCCCCGACGTTCGAGAAGTCCACCAGAACGTCGATCTTGCCTGAAGCGTGCTCCAACACAACTTCAGCCGGGCTTGAATTCGGGCGATCAAGCAAACCGTCGGCGACGGTACCGGGCGTCAAAGCGCAAGACGCCATGCATTGCGCACCTGTAACGGCCAGTGTCGGGTGAGTTTTCCATGGCATGAAATACCGAACCGCAAGAGTTCCACCCTCTCTGGCGGGTGCGATCAACCCGAATTTCGGAGTTACCGATTTCGAGACGTCCCCCATACCCATCAGTTCTCCGGCTTCGATCCGCACGGCCTCCATCCGATCAAAAAAAGCACGGTTGGCATCCAGCTCTTCGACGCTTTCATATCCTGTCAGTCCGAAATCCTCAGCTCGGGCTATCGCCATCGGCACAGCGACATCCATGCAAGTTAGCTCGACCCCCTGCACTGTATCGCGCAAATTTCCAGTGGGTAGAAATGCACCAGTTGCCGAACCCACAACGCCCATGAAACTCAGCTGCACCGGTGCAGAATGGCCGGGGACTCCGGCGATTTCCACATCGCCGTCGTACACCAACTCACCGCCCGGGGTCTGCACTTTGGTAACGACACGGGCGCCTGTATTGACAGCGCGAATACGGATTTCGGTTTCATCGCCGTTGGGCTGGAACAATCCCATTTCGATCGCAGCTGGACCAACTCCTGAGAGGATGTTCCCGCAGGTGGGTTTGAAATCGACCCGCTTTTCATCAACAGAAACCTGCGCGAAGAAATAGTCGATATCGGCCCATTCGTCCTCGCTGACTGAAAGCATCGCCACTTTGGTCGTCACTGCGTTACCACCACCGATCCCGTCGATGTTGAGCGCTTGTCCAGCCCCGATGGCAGCGACCAGAACATCGGCCAAAGTGTCCAAATCTTCGGGCAGATCAGAGCGTCGAAAATAAGGTCCTCGGGAAGTGCCGCCGCGCATGAAAACATATGGGATTGCTGTCTGGGTCATCGCGAACCCTCCTTTACAAACCGTTGATATTTCGAATTTCAGCGCTGCCCAGCCCGCCAGATTGGCCGGCCGGGCAACCGTGGAGCGCTTAATTGAGCGGCCATGGCAGGTTCACCATGTCTTGCAGCAGACCCGGCGGGAAATCCCTGTTCAAAGCGCCGGCCATGAAGCACATGAAACCGATGCCACAAGCCGTCAGGAGCAGCGTCATCTGCCAGCTGGACCCGGCGCGAATGCGGAAAAATGCGATCAGGAACCCGATCAGGGCTAGGATAAAACCCACTACCCAAGTGGCCGCGATCAAACCTGCAAACCAGGCGAGCGTTGACCAAAGTCCATGTGGCGCGCTCGCATCTTCGCCGGCGAGTTCCTTGTCAGCAAAGATCGCATCCCCCTCGGGTCGCCGCATCATCTGGATCAACAGAATGACGCAGCAGAACAGCGACACGCTGCCGATCACAAGCGGGATGATCTTGTCGGTCATGTTGTAGTCAGGGATCATGTTGGCATTGACCAACGCCACGATCAGATAGGCCATGATCACTAGCAAAAAGATCAGCGGCGCGCGCTTGCTTCCGGATTTGACCTCACCTTCGGCCATGATCATCTTGGCCTGCCGAATGCCCAGAATGACCGAAACCACAGTGACCACGATAAGGACGATCACGATCGGGCTAAAGACATATTCCATGCCTTCTGCAAAGCTTTTGCGGAAGCGGAACGAAGCGATCTGGAACGCCTGGTTGGTGAATTTCTCAACCGGGTTCGACAGAACGAAGCCGATCAGAAAGGCCGGGCGCGACCAGTCAAAGCGGCGCAGGAAGATACCGATCAAGCCGATGACAAACAGGGCCAGAAGGTCTTCGAAGTTTTGTCCGGACTGGAACGCTGCGAAGCTGATCAGCATGAATAGGAATGGCGCCAGATAAGTGAAGCGGATCGTCGTGAGCTTGGCGATACCGCCGGAGGCCGCGATGCATAGGATGGTGCCGACCACGTTGGCCAATGCCAGCAGCCAGACGATCGAATACGTAATATCGAGGTTGTCCTTGAGCATGCTTGGGCCGACCTCGATATCGCCGGACCCCAACAGGGCGACCGCACCGATGAAGATTGCCATAGAGCCGGAACCGGGAATGCCGAACAGCAGGGTTGGAACCAGCCCTCCACCTTCTTTGGCGTTGTTCGAACTTTCCGGTCCAATGACACCCCGCACTTCACCCTTGCCGAAGTTGCTTTTATCTTTAGTCGATTGAACCGAATGGCCATAAGCGATCCAGTCAACAACCGAGCCACCAAGGCCGGGAATGACACCGACAACCACGCCAATGATTGAACAGCGGACTGACAACCAGATGTTTGCAGCCCAGTCTTTGACGCCATCAAGCCAGCCCGCGCCCAGTGAGGCACCCTTAGCAATGGATCGGTCTTGACGCAGCAGCGAGACGATTTCCGGCACCGCAAAAATACCCAAGCCAACGATGACCAACTTCAAACCATCGGTCAGGTAGGGAATGTCATAAGTCGCCATACGCAGCGACCCGCCTGCGTCCGCCTCGCCAATCGTACCGACCATCAAACCCAGCCCTGCGGCCGCGACACCCTTCAGTGGGATACGTCCGGCTAAGATAGCGACCATCGACAAGCCAAGAATGGTGATCATCAGCATCTCGGGCAGACCAAATGCCAGAACGATGGGCCGCGCGACCAGGATGAACATGGTCAAAAAAGTTGCACCGACCAAACCGCCGAAAAGCGATGAAGCAAAGGCCGCTGACAATGCCCGCGCGGCTTCGCCTTTCTTCGCCATCGGGAAACCATCCAACACCGTAGCCTGCGAGGCAGAGCTACCTGGGATGCCCATAAGAACTGACGCGAAGGTGTCAGAGGTCGGCACAACGGCGACCATCCCGATCATCAACGCCAATCCAAGGATCGGGTCCATACCGAACATGAAAGGCAGCAATAGCGACAGACCAGCAATACCGCCAAGCCCAGGGAAAACACCTACGGCCAGTCCCATAACGACACCGAGAACAAGATATCCCAGAACGATAGGTTGCAGGATCAGACCCCACGCGTCACTAAGCGCAGGAACAGCTGTGGCGAAAACCTCCATAGCGGCCGCCTTTCATAAATTGTCTTGTGTTTGGAAAAGCGCGCGCCCGACATTGGGGCACGCGCGGTGGTGTTTGGGCTTAGTTCAGCTCGACACCATAGGCTTCTTTGAGCCAGTTCAGAACGTAGGCTTTGGCGTTGTCGTCGACGTTTGTCGCGGTTTGCAATGCCGCTTTAGAGCCGTCACCTACGAACACTGGGTATTTGCCCACGCGCTTTGAGGAGATGTCGGCAAAGTCGCCGCGCTCCGTCACAGCCTGGAACGCTGCTGTGTATGCGTCGACCACTTCCTGAGGTGTATCACCCGGCAGGAACGCCAGCTTCTGAACCGGGAACCCGGCTACAAAGAACGCTTTCCACGCATCCCATGCCTCACCGCTGGTTTCACAACCATCGGTGGCTTCACATACTTCCTTAAATGTCGGGATATCTGGGAAGGTCGGGTCACGGACGATATTACCATCCGCATCCAGCGCCCCCCAGGTCATCATCGGCACGGCCTGACCGGATTCAACCAGCGGGGCCGATCCACCCAGATAGCCGGACGAGGTCTGATAATCGATGTTGGCTTCACCTCGCTCGAACATCAGACGACCATCGCCACGGCCTTTGATGCCAAAAACAGGCTCAACACTCATGCCCAGCATTTGCCATGCCAGCAGCGGCACAAGGTCAAGGCGTGTCGCGCCCTGCGATCCGTAAATGAAGTTTGTGTCTTTCAGTGCGTTCGCGGAACCATCAAACTTTGCTCCGTCTTCGGCATTCAGATAGGCAACACCACCGGTTCCCGACGCCATAACCGGGATCCAGTCGTTGTATTCATAGCGCACGCGAGGATCGCTCAGCAGATATGGGAATTGAGTTGAACCGGAGGTGCCAAACAGCAGCGTGCCGTCATCATGGCTCTGCTCCTGGAACCAGTTTGCGCCTTTGGTTGAACCAGCGCCCGGCATAAATTTCACAACAACAGTGGGTTGGCCCGGCAGGGCTTCGGACAGAAGTGGCGCAAAGAAGTTGGCCCATTTGGCGGAGCCACCCGTTTCCGAGAACGGGATGACCCATTCAATGGTCTTGCCCGAGAAATCGACCTCGGCAGCGGCAGGTGCGGCGATACCGGCCGCGGCGATCAGCCCCACGACGGCGCGACGGGTGAAGTTGGAAATGGTCATTGGTTCCTCCCTGTTGACCAGACAACCACGCTAGCGCCCTCTGCGCCACCGTGATCGCAAATAGAACTGTGGGGTTGATTCCCCCTCCCATCTGGCAATCATGGAGCGCCAACCTTGCGCGAAACTTGCAGGAGCCCGAATGCGGATCGTCATAATCGAGGATAACGAGACCCTCGCCAACGCTATTGCGTATCGTCTGCGTGACCGCGGTCATGCGGCAGAAGTGCTTGCGGACGGCGACGAGGCTGACTTGTATCTTGCGCAAGAAGGCGCAGACTTGGTTGTTCTGGATATAAATTTGCCCGGACAATCTGGGCTGGAGATCCTGAAATCTCTTCGCAATCGTGGCGATGGCGTACCGGTGATCTTGCTTACAGCACGTGCCGAAACAAGCGACCGGGTTTCAGGTTTGGATATGGGTGCAGATGATTATCTGGTTAAGCCGTTCGAAATGGACGAGCTGGAAGCACGCATCCGGGCGCTTTCTCGACGCAAAGATCTCGACTACGGAGCTAAGGAGAGCATCGGAGGCCTAGAGTTCGACCGCGCCGCACGTCAGGTCAGTGTCCGAGGCGAAGTTATGGATATACCGCGGCGGGAAATCGCGGTGCTTGAATGCCTGTTGGAGCGCAGGGGCAGAATTGTTCCCAAAAGCCAGCTTACAGATTACGTCTATGGCGTGGGTGCCGATGTCGAGGCCTCGGCAGTTGAGCCTCATGTATCTCGGCTGAGAAAACGTCTTCAAGATCTCGGTATTGGAATTAAAACAGCCCGTGGTCTCGGGTATCTGCTTGAGGTGCAGAAGTGATCAATCACGGCTCGCTCAGGTTAAGACTGTTCATTCTTATCCTAACCCCCTTGATACTAATTGCCGCTCTGCTTGGTCTTTGGCGCTTTATGATTGCGCAGAAAACGGCTCAGGAATTGTTCGACGACAGCCTGTTATCTGCTGGTCTCGCAATATCGCGAGATGTTGCGATTTCAGGCGGTGACGCACTGTCACCAACGACACGCAGCATGATCCGTGACGCGTCAGGCGGAGAGATTTTTTACCACGTGACGGGACCCGGCGGCATCTATGTGACAGGCTATGCCTACCCTCCGGCAGCCACCAACCCGACTGCTGAAGAGGTGTACAAGCCGCAGTTTTTCGAAGCACTTTACCGCCAAGAACCGGTCCGCGTTCTTAAGATGACGGAACGAGTGACCATAGAAAATCTAATCGGAGATGCGACAGTTACAGTCTGGCATCGTATGGCGGATCGCAATGCGTTTGCGAATGAACTGTCAATCCGCGCTGGAATTCTCATGGGAATTCTGCTGGCCACGCTCGCCATTGTAGTTTGGTTCGGCGTCGCTCGTGGCCTGAGGCCTTTGCTGGATTTGCAGGACGCAATTGACCTGCGTTCACCAGATGACCTCAGTGAGATTAAGCGCCCTGTCCCGATCGAAGTTCAGGGTGTTGTTAGAACCCTGAACCGGCTTTTTGGTCAGGTGGAAAAAAGTATCAACGCCCATCAAGTGTTTATATCCGAAGCTGCACATCAGCTGCGGAACCCAGCGGCCGCGGTGCAATCGATGGCCGAAGCGCTGCAGGACGCGAAAACGGATGGCGACCGAGAAAAACGCATCTCCGAGCTTGTTGCGGCTGCAAAAAACTCAGCGACAGTGGCGGAACAGCTGTTATCACTTGAAAGGCTCAGGCAGCCGACGCACCAAGACCAAATGGATAAAATTGACTTCCGCTCGGTCGTTGAGGAGGCCTGCGCGGAGATGGGAGTTCACATCCTAGCAAAGGGTATCGAGTTCGACGTCACGATACCTGAAACGGCGGTCCCGGTAACCGGTGACCGGGTCTTTCTGATTGAGGCTCTAAAGAACCTGTTGGACAACGCAATCAAACACGGTGGCACAATGTTGAGCCAAATTTCAGTGGTGCTGCGGTGTGACGGCAAATACGTCAATCTAACCGTGGCCGATGACGGTGCTGGCCTGTCGCCAGACCAAAGCGAAGCGGCATTTAATCGGTTTTCTCAGTTGGAATATTCGGAGGGCAGCGGATTGGGGTTGTCAATCGTATCCGCAGTGGCGGAGCGCCACGGAGGAATGATCGAAATCAACCAAGTCGAAAGAGGAGCGAGCATTACGCTTGAGATTCCCATGGTCCTGTAAGCTGTTTCTAATTTCACTCGGAACCCAAAACCAGTCAAAGTCAACGCGAGTTTCTTCGATTGCTGCTAAATTCAGGTATTCGCCCTGAGCGAAGAACGCAGCTCTCAAAATCTATATCTATGTCGTCTTTGGGCTCGCTGCAGACGTTCGGCAGAATTCATTCAACCTTTGCTGCGCGCACAAAGCGGACATTCCCATCTAGTAGACTCGGATGGAAGTCGATTGGTTCTTCGGGTCACAAAAAACCTCTTCAAAGACGTTCGCGGTTCGTTGTACCGGAGCGTGCACCTATAGGTTGCGCGCGCTTCGGTTTTTTTGCAGATACGCTCGATGCCTCCCAAGATTTCTGCCTTATGCCAACAACCAGATTTTACGTTAAGCTGACCCAAGCTGCATTCCTTGAAGAGCTTTGCACGCACGCGGCAACAAATTTTACGCCATTAAGCCCGTCATGAACCGTTGGATAAACAACGGACGCGTCGGTTGAAATCCCATTTCGGAAAGCTTGGATCGCCTCAGCAGCCTCTCCATAGATATTGGCGAAACCTTCAAGATACCCCTCGGGATGGCCCGGAGGGACCCTGCTCAACCGATTTGCAGCGTCACCAGCTCCAGCTCCATTTCGTGTGATCAGACGCTTGGGTTCGTTGTAGGGCGTGAACCACAGGTAATTGGGATCTTCCTGAGACCACTCCAACCCACCTTTTTCGCCATAGACGCGCAAACGAAGTGCGTTTTCATTGCCGGGGGCCACCTGAGAAGACCACAGCATACCACGCGCTCCGCCTTCGAAGCGAAGCAAGACGTGCGCATTGTCATCGACTTTGCGCCCCGGCACAAAGGCCTGCAAGTCTGCCGCCAGGCTTTCCGCATTAAGCCCGGTTACAAAGCATGCGAGGTTGTAAGCATGGGTTCCGATGTCACCGGTTGATCCACCCGCGCCCGAGCGTTCTGGATCGGTTCGCCACTCCGCCTGTTTGAAATCCTGCTGCTCGGTCAGCCAATCCTGCGGGTACTCAACCTGAACTACGCGGATCTTGCCAATATCGCCGTTGGCAACCATTTCACGCGCCTGCCGAACCATTGAATAACCTGTGTAATTGTGGGTCAAAATGAATAGAGCATTCGCGCTTTCTGCTGCTTTGACCAGCTTTTTTGCATCGGCAAGTGTCGAGGTGAGTGGCTTGTCACAAATGACGTGAATACCGCGTTTCAGGAACTCACGCGCAGCTGCATAGTGAACGTTATTTGGCGTGACAATTGAGACGGCCTCGATCCCAGATTTCAGCCGAGCTTCCCTGATTGCCATTTGTTTGAAGTCTTCATAGACCCGTTCAAGCCCCAATGCTTGCCCACTTTCAAGAGATTTCTCTGGCGTTGAAGACAAAGCACCGGCTACCAGCTCGAACTTGTCGTCCAGTCGCGCGGCTATGCGATGAACGCCGCCTATGAAGGCGTCGTTTCCGCCACCAACCATGCCAAGGCGAATACGACCCGAGGTTTCTTCACTGCGTCCTGTGACCATCACTCAATCCCCAGCATTTTACGATTGGCGGCTTCGTCTGCGCCACCATCAGCGAAATCATCAAAGGCTTTCTCGGTCACACGGATGATGTGATCTGACACAAACTGAGCGCCCTCGCGCGCTCCATCTTCGGGGTGTTTGAGACAGCACTCCCATTCGACCACAGCCCAGCCATCAAAGTCATTCGCGGCCATTTTTGAGAACACAGCCCCGAAATCCACCTGACCATCGCCCAGTGAGCGGAACCGCCCGGCCCGATCTACCCAGCTTTGATACCCGGAATAAACACCCTGCCGGCCGGTTGGATTGAACTCGGCATCTTTGACATGGAACATCCGGATCCGATCTTTGTAGATGTCGATATTGTCCAGATAGTCGAGGCATTGCAGCACGTAATGCGACGGGTCGTATAGCATGCAGGCCCGTGGGTGATTGCCTGTCCGCTCGAGAAACATCTCGTACGTAACACCATCGTGGAGGTCCTCTCCGGGGTGGATTTCATAGCAGACATCGACACCGCATTCATCAGCGTGATTCAGGATGGGCACCCAGCGACGCGCAAGCTCATCAAATGCCGTTTCAATCAAGCCGGCAGGGCGCTGCGGCCAAGGATAGACATATGGCCATGCCAGCGCGCCTGAGAATGTCGCATGTGCCGAAATGCCCAAATTTTTCGAAGCGGACAGCGCTTTTTTGACCTGGTCCACGGCCCATTCTTGTCGGGCTTTCGGGTTCCCCCGGACGCTTTCGGCCGCAAAGCCATCAAACGCACTGTCATAGGCTGGGTGAACAGCCACAAGCTGGCCCTGAAGGTGTGTTGAAAGTTCCGTGACTTCGACACCATTTTCCCTGGCTTTGCCTTTGAAGTCATCGCAATAACCTCTGCTGGAAGCGGCCTGTTCTAAGTCGAACAACCGTCCATCCCAACTGGGAACCTGAACGCCTTTGTATCCACAATCAGCCGCCCATTTTGTGATCGCGTCCCACGAATTGAACGGCGCTTCGTCCCCCGCAAACTGTGCAAGAAACAAAGCTGGACCTTTGATCGTTTTCATAAAATTTCCTCCCCAAAACCTAAGCCTCTATGGCGGTAAATTTTCCTTTAGATAGATATCGATACGGATACGTTCCTGAGCTTTGTTGAACGGGACTTTGTCCGAAGTCGCACGCAACAGGCGAACGGCCGAACGAACAATGTGCCCAGTGTCTTGCGAGATTAAGGCGTCAAATGTGCCAAGCCTAAGCGCCTCACGACTGAGTGGAGTAAGCTCATGAGCTATAATCACCAGATCTTTGCTGAGCTTGTTCTCTGAAAGAAATTGAATCAGGCCTGCGTTGCCCGCTGCTGACGAGTATATTCCGACCAGATCCGGATAGGTTTCAAAGATTTCGGGCATCATCTTGTAAATCAGATCCGGGTCATCCCGGCCCTCGACAGACGCTACGACTTGGAGGTGCGGAAATTCCTCAGCCACAACAAGGTCAAAGCCTTGGCGACGCTCGAGATGGTCACGCGCCAATCGGGATCCTGTGAGAACCAAGACCTTGCCTTCGCGATGGACAAATCTACCCATCAGCTGAGCGGCGGTTCGTCCTGCCGAAACGTTATCAATTCCCACAAAGTGGTCTCGCTCAGAACTGGGCAAGTCAGACACCAAGGCGACCACCGGAACGCCTTTGTCCCTGAGCCTTTTTACGGCATCCCGGACAGAAGGCGTTTCGGGTCCGAAAACTGCGACTCCGTCTACATCCAAACTGTCGACAGCATCCAGAATGTTGACGATATCTTGCGGCTCGAACGGCGCGACCTTCTTTATCGCAATGCGGGTCCGCTCGATAAATTGGTCAGGGGATTGATCTGCGATCTGGCTGCTGATTGCCTCTACAAACTCGTTGTCCGTGTCCGGCAGAACAAAGAGGAAGTTGTAAACTCGGTTTCGTGCAAGGTTGGCCGCAGCGGTATCGCGAACATATCCCAGCTCATCAATTGCCTTTTGCACTTTCTGTACGGTTACGGCCCGAACGCCGGGACGTCTGTTCAAGACCCGGTCAACAGTCGCTAGGCTAACACCCGCAACGCGCGCGATGTCATTAACGGTTGGCTTTTTCACCAATTCTAATCTTTGTTTTTGGTCTTCCACGTGTTCTTCAGCCCTCAATCTCCCGCGCTAAGCCTTCAAACAACAAAGCAACAGCCTCAGCGCCGGGATCGTTATGTCCAACAAGGTTTTCTTCGGGAACATAGGCCGCGCGGCCTGCCTTCGCACGACGAATATTCGCGGTGTTGTTCGCGCCTTCGCGGGCAGCCTCGGCCGCATGCGTCAGACCAGATGGCAGTGCCGCAAGCGCCGGTGCCAGAGCGTCAATCATTGTCCTGTCACCGACCTTGGCGCCCCCAACCTGGCTGACGCGATTCAGACCTTCAACCAGAGACTTCGATACCGAAGCCCCGCTCGCACAGGCATCTCCAGCTGCGTTGAAGAAAATTGCAAGTATCACGCCGGAAGAACCACCCATTGTCTGGCTTAACTCATTGCCCAACGCCGGAAACAGTTGTGTCAAATCGGCAAGCGGCATGCGGTCAAGACTTCCTTGCAATGCTCTTGCGGCAGTCGCCAATGTGCTTCCTGTATCGCCATCCCCAGATTTCGCGTCTAGCTCGTTTAGATTCTTCTCTGCGTTGATGAGCAATTCAGACAGCCGGGTGATCGTTTCCCTTGTGGTGGGATTGTGCGAGGGGATTGGATCGATCGGAGTCAGGCCATCAGGCAATGGTGCAACTTTGATCGGGTCGATGGAATTCACCCCGGGCCACGCGGCCAGATCAACGGGTGCTTCAAGGGCTGACAAATCGTCCTGATCTACAGGCAGAATGGAAACCGAAAACCCGTGCATATCCAGCGATGTCATCATTGGTGCCGGGCCAATTATATGATGGGCAATACCAGTCTCGAACAAGGCATGTGTGAGGACAGCCATTTCCAGCGGAGTTGTAGAGCCTAGGTTGTTGACCAACGCCACACAGTCCCCGGTGCCCACCCTTTGCTTCAGCTTCTCCACTACTGTGGACATAGCCGATACGGCATTTGAGAACTCGACTTGCTGTACACCAGGTTCGCCATGGATGCCCAATCCAAGCTCTGCTTTGCCAGGGGCAATCCGGTCTTCTTTTGGAGAACCCGGAACGGTACAGGTGTCCAAGCTCATTCCGATGCTGACAACCTTTGCTATGGTGTTTCTTGCTGCGGTGGTAACGGTATCTAGGTCAGCACCGCTTTCAGCAAGCGCTCCGGCTATTTTGTGAACGAACAACGTACCCGCCACGCCACGTGGTTGCGGAAGGTCGGGTAGGGCGATGTCATCATCGACAACGACCATTTCAACCTTGCGGCCCAATGCGCGGGCGCGTTCCGCTGCCAGTCCAAAATTCAATCGATCTCCAGTGTAATTCTTGACGATAAGCAGGCACCCTGCCTCACCTGTGACCGCAAGAATACCTGCCAGAACCGCTTCGACTGACGGGGACGCAAACACTTCCCCACATACTGCAGCTGTCAGCATACCGGCGCCAACAAAGCCCGCATGGGCGGGTTCGTGACCAGACCCTCCGCCGGACACCAAAGCGACTTTCGACTTGTCCCAATCTGACCTCAAGACAACCTTGATGTGCGGGTAGCCGTCCAACCGGATAAGTTGTCCTCCGGAGGAGGTCAGAAGGCCGTCTATCGCCTCGGTTACCAGGGTTTCTTTTGTGTTGAGGAACTGGGCCATGCTTTTGCTCCTTAATTCACACGCGCGCCGGACGCGTCAAAATACAACGGGTTGTGGGGGCGGATTTTTATAATCCTTCCAGATGGGTAGTCCTGATGGACATCGATCAGGGTCACCACCGGGTGACCATTCAGATCCAAATGCAGCCGTGTTTGGTCTCCCAGATGCTCGGCGCGTATCACGCGCGCCTCGCTGCCTTCGCCTTCGATGATGTTTTCCGGGCGCAGGCCGATCTGCGGGCCTTTGTGATCGCCTCCGAACAACTCGGACGGCAGGATGTTGATCCGTGGCAGTCCCAACCGGCTGGCGACGTAAACACTGCCCGGGTTTTCATAGATGTCCCGGGGTGTTCCGTATTGAACCAGCCTGCCGTTTTCCAAAACGCCGATATGTGTCGCCATTGTCATGGCTTCGACCTGATCATGCGTCACGTACAGTAAGGTCGACCCCAGATCGGCCTGAATCCTTTTAAGCTCGACCCGCAAATCCGCCCGAAGCTTGGCGTCCAAAGAGCTGAGCGGTTCATCCATCAGGAAAATCTGTGGGTCACGCACAAGCGCACGTCCGATTGAAACGCGCTGCATTTCACCGCCGGACAGTTCAGTGGCTTTGTTGTCCAGCTTGTGCGGAATTTGCAGGATCTCAGCGACTTCGTTAACCTTCCTCGTGATCTCATCCTCTGGTGTCTTCAGGATCGGCGACCGCAAAGGGAAAGACAGGTTCTCGCGCACCGTCATATGCGGGTACAGCGAGTATTGCTGGAAGACCATCGCCACATCGCGCTGGGCAGGTGTATCTATACCGACGTCACGCCCGGCAATGCGTACTGATCCAGAGTCCAGTTTCTCAAGCCCGGATATCAATCTCAGCGTCGTTGTTTTTCCAGCGCCAGTCGGACCCAACAACACCACAAAGGCACCGTTGGGGATCGTCATCGAAATACCGTCCACCGCTTTGACGTTGCCAAATGACTTCGAGATATTCTCCAAAACGACTTCAGCCATTGCTCAGTACCTCGTCGTTCAGAGCGGACCTCAACGCGCGTCCGGTGGATCTTTCAAAAAGGGTTACAGCAGGTGAGCGGAACTCCAATCCAACGGTCTCACCGGGACTGACGACCTCGCGTGCATCAATTCGCGCTTTCAGTTCACCGTTCGGGCTTTGCAGTGTAACGATTTGGGTGGTCCCCAGGTATTCTGCTGCCAGGACTCTGGCCCGGTATTCGCTCCCATCCGACAGAAAAACATGCTCGGGGCGAACGCCAAAAACCAAGTCACCTTCCGCCCCTTCCATCAACCTCGGCACGGCTTCGTCATGGCCATTCAGCCGAACCATTTCCGAACCAGGCTCGACCTTTCCCTCAAACGGCAGGAAATTCATCGAAGGAGACCCGATAAAATCCGCAACGAACATCGTCGCTGGTTTGTCGTAGATTTCCTGGGGTGTACCGAATTGCTCGATCACAGCGTTGTTCATCACAACGATCTTGTCGCCCATTTGCATGGCTTCTAACTGATCGTGTGTGACGTAAACAGTGGTTGCGCCCATGCGATCATGAAGCGCGCGCAATTCTTCGGCCATATGCTCCCGAAACTCGGCATCCAAGGCGCCCAGCGGTTCGTCCATCATGAACGCTTTGGGTTCGCGAACGATCGCGCGGCCCAGCGCCACGCGCTGCCTGTCGCCACCTGACAGTCCACCTACGGGGCTATCGAGAATGTCGTTGATCCCCAGAATTCCCGCGACTTCCTCTACTTTGGCTTTGACCGCAGCACGCGGCATGCCCTGCGATATCAGGGGGTAGCTGATATTTTTGCGCACGTTCATGTGAGGATACAGCGCAAACATCTGGAACACGAATGCAATGTCTCGCTCTGATGGGGGCCGCTGGCTGATCTCCTCACCGTCCAGGTAGATTTCACCTGACGTTGGAAGTTCCAAGCCTGCGATCATCCGCAGTGTCGTCGTTTTTCCGCAGCCAGAGGGCCCTAGCAACATGAAAAACTCACCGTCCTCAATCGTGAACGAGCTTTCGCGAACAGCCGTGAAATCGCCGAACATCTTCTTTACGTTTTTGACTACGATCTGGGCCATTTCTACTCCGGGAAATGGCTGACGATGATGAACATGACGGTTCCGATCAGCGTGACGATGAAAGAGTAGGTGAAGGCCCAAAGGACAAAGGGCTGCATCAGCATAAAGACACCCAGCGCAATAAGGATGGTTGCGACCATCTCCCATGGGCCGCGGCGAAATCGCAACAATCCGTTAAGAAACCCGCTCATTTGCGTACGGCTCCGAATGTGATCCCACGCAGCAAGTGTTTGCGCATCAGGATGGTGAATATCATGACAGGGATCAGGAAGATCGTGGCACCTGCCGCCACAGCAGGCCAATCCAGGCCGCCAATACCGATAATGGTTGGGATGAACGGTGGTGCAGTCTGCGCGTTCGCGGATGTCAGCAGCACGGCAAACGCGTACTCATTCCAGGCGAAGATCAAGCAAAAGATAGCTGTTGAGGCTATGCCGGTCGCGGCTTGCGGCAGCACCACTTTGTAAAACGCCTGAAACCGTGTGTAGCCATCTATGAGCGCGGCTTCTTCGTACTCTCTTGGGATTTCGTCAATGAAGCCTTTTAGCAACCAGACCGCCAAGGAAATATTTACACCCGTATATAGCAGGATCATTCCAAGATGCGTGTCGCTTAATCCAAGGTTTCTGAACATCAGGAAGATTGGGATTGCGACAGCAACTGGTGGCATCATCCTTGTACTCAGGATGAAGAACAGAAGGTCGTCCTTGAGTGGGACCTTGAACCTGCTGAATGCATAGGCGGCCAGAGTGCCTAGGAAGATACTCAAGAACGTCGAGCCAAATCCGATGATAACCGAATTCATAAAGCGCTCGCCGAACTTCGATGGTCCTACAATCACCATGTCGTACTGGCGGACGATTTCATCGGTCCAGTTCTGCGGCGGGTTCGCTTCCAAAAACTCCTGCGTCTGCCGCGTGCGCGTGGTGAATAGATTTACATACCCTTCAAGCGTTGGGTCAAAGACCACTTTGGGCGGGTAGCTGATCGCATCGGCCGGAGATTTGAAACCCGTCAGCAAGATCCATACCAGTGGGATCATCGTAATCATCGCATAGCCGATGACCAGAAAGCCTGCGATCCACTTGGACCGGTTTGAAGGTTCAGTGACGGAAAAACTGCTCATCTCTGTTTCACCTTGTTCAGGGCTTTGACGTAGATCGACGCAAGGCCGAACACGGTGACGAAAAGGATAATCGCATAGGCTGACGCATAGCCCGTACGCCACTTCTCAAAGGCTTCGCGTTTCAGGTTGATCGAAGTGAGTTCCGTAACAGACCCCGGCCCCCCGCCGGTTAGCTGAACCACCAGATCGAACATCTTGAAGTTCTCGATTCCTCGAAACAGCACCGCGAGCATCAGGAACGGTAGCACCATCGGAATGGTGATTGTGAAGAACTGCCGCAGCTTGCTGGCCCTGTCGATCTCAGCCGCCTCGTAGATGTAATCGGGAATGCTGCGCAGCCCGGCCAGACAGATTAGCATCACGAAGGGGGTCCACATCCAGGTGTCGACAATCACGATCGCCCAAGGGGCCAGATTGACGGATCCGAGCATTTCAAAGCTCGATGGGTCTTTGCCTGTAAACCAGGACACGATGTAGTTAAACAGCCCGATTTGAGGTTGATACAGGAACTTCCAGAAGTTCCCGACGACTGCAGGAGACAGCATCATCGGCAGCACGATGATCGTTGTCCAAAGATCGTTGCCCTTGAATTTCTTGTTGAGCAACCAGGCCAGAGTAAACCCGATCAAGACCTGGAAAAAAATCGTCCAGAACAGGAAGTGCGCCGTCGCCTGCATATTTAGCCAGGTGTCCGAGTCTGTCAGAATACGCTCGTAATTCCTGAGCCCGACATCTTTGACTTCGCGCCCGATCCGGTTGGCCTTGTAGTTGGTAAAGCTCAGTTGGATGGTCCAGATCAACGGAAAGATGTTGATCGCCAGCAATAGGAATATCGTTGGGGAGATGAATATCCAGGCGATCGCGCGATCGGATAAACCTCGTATTTTTCGCGCAACTCGCTCGGGCGTTGCCTGCGCAACGCGATCTACGGTCCTGTCAGACATCTCTTTGCCAGTTCTTGTTGGTTTAGGACTCACGGGTGAAGGTGGAGCGGGATAGCACCCGCTCCTGCCTTTGTCCGGACTACAGCTTGCCTTCGTCTTCGAAGACTTCCGTCCAATCTTCAATCAGAAGATCAAGCGCTTCTTGAGCTGTACCTTGATCAGCAACCACGTAGTCGTGGATGCGTTTCTGCATGGCCAGCAGGAGTTCCGCGTAGGCAGGCTCTTGCCAGAAATCCTGAACTCCAGCCATTGCTTCAAGGAAGTCACCGGCAAACGGTTGGCTGTCCACGAAACCAGGATCTTGCAGCACGGAGTTATGTGCCGAATAGCCGCCTAGCTCCCACCATTTGGCCTGCACTTCTGGCTGTGCGAACCACTTGATGTATTCAAGGGCGGCGTCCTGTTTGTCAGAGTAGCTGACAACAGAAATGCCTTGTCCGCCAAGCGTTGAACCTGCCTGATTTTGTGGCGGGTTTACAAAGAAGTCGATCTTGTCACCGCCGGTATTGGGGTCGGCATAGAGACCTGGGAAGAACGCAAACCAGTTCATCGCCATGGCGACCTGACCGGACTTAAAGGCATCCAGGCTCTCACCCATGTAAGAGTTGGTATATCCCGGAGGTGTCGCCGTTTTGTAGAATTCCTTGTAAAATTCTAGAGCTTCAACAGCTTCCGGTGAGTTTACAGCACCTTCCATGTCATATGAGCCCGGGGTGTTTTCGTATTTGAAACCCCATGGATACAGCGCTCCGGTCACACCCATGGTGATCCCTTCCGAGCCGCGTTCGGTAAAGATTGCTGCACCGTAGACAGTCTTGCCGTCGATTTCACGACCCTGAAAGAACTGGGCGATCTGCAACAACTCTTTCTGAGACTGAGGTTCACGTAGGTCCTGACCAGTCGCCTCCTTGTATGCAGCTTGGATTTCGGGATTTTCGAACCAGTCCTTGCGATAGAACCAGCCGTTTGCATCGCCCATCGCAGGCAGCGCGTAGTAGTTTGGTGTACCTTTGGGCCAGGTCGAGTAAGCGTAAACAGTGGCCGGTGCGAAATCGTCCATGCTGATGCCTTCAGCATCGAAGAAGTCGTTCAGCTGGACGTAATGACCATTCTCAGCGCCGCCGCCGATCCATTGGCTGTCACCGATCAGTAGGTCGCAGAGCTTACCCCCAGAGTTCAGCTCGTTCAGCATACGGTCCGCAAAATTTGGCCACGGAACAAATTCGAAGTTCATCGTGTGGCCGGATTCTGCTTCGAATTCCTTGGATAGTTCGACAAGCGCGTTGGCCGGATCCCATGCAGCCCAACATAGCGTCAGATCTTCAGCATTTGCCTTGGTAGAAAGAGTAGTAGCGGCAAGGACTATTGCGCTGGCCGAAGCCAGTTTTGTGTAAGTCATCCATTCCTCCCTTTTTGCGCCGTCAATCGAGGATGTGCGAATCGCGGCATACTTCCAAGGCTATTTGAGGTACGCACCTCATGTCCAGAAATATTTGAGGTTCGTACCTCAGATGAGCAGGGAAGTTCGTTGAACTTGTTGTCTTAACCTATGATTTTAATAGAAATTGTTTGTTTTCTTTGATGTGCATCTATTTTCGGCAGTAAGGTTTTAAATTGCCATATCGACAAAAACTGGCGCGGCCCACTTTGGCGGCCATCATGGTTCCAACACGTTTAGCGAACCCGCTGCTGAAGCACTCACAGATTATTTAGTCGATACCTAGGAGAATTGGAGATAGCTTCAAAAAGCACGCACCACTCGGGATCGTGCATAACTCGTTTGGTCAGGTGCAAACGTATGAAAACTCTCTCTATCGTAAGATTGAACCGCTACCCAATAAAAGGCTTGAGCGCCGAGCCCATGCAAACTGTAACGCTGCGTTCAGGAGATGGCATTCCAGGTGACCGTCTGTTCGGATTTGCTCGATACAACTCCGGTTTCGACGTACATAACCCGCAGCCGCTCCCGAAAGATCGCTTTGTTGTTTTGTTGAATGAAGCTGCGCTTGCAGGCGTTAAGACAAATTTTAATGTTGAGACCCAATATCTTGAGATCAAAGCGAGCGGCAAAACACGCAGCTTTAATATGCAAGCACCAGAAGATCGGATGAATGCGGTGAGTTTCCTGTCTTCGGAGATCGACCTAAAAGACCCCGAACCACCAAATTTCGTTTCGTCCGCTCCGCATCGGTTTACAGATGTATCTGTCGTGTCACCTAAAATGATGAACGCGATATCCGTTCTAAATCTGGCGTCTGTGGAAAAGTTAGGTGAAAAACTGAACGCGGAAGTCCACCCAGCGCGCTTCCGGGCGAATATCGAGATGGACGGTTTACCCCCGTTTTCTGAGTTGGATGAAGCTGGATCAGTTTTTAGATTTGGCGATGTTGAGTTAAAGATACTCTCACGTACGAAAAGGTGTGCAGCCACTGAAGTGAACCCGGAAACGGCTAAGCGGGACCTGAAGATACCCTATCTAATTCGGAAGTTGATGGGTCATACGGACATGGGTGTCTATGTTGAGGTTGCTGTAGGCGGAACGTTGAGAGTCGGCCAAATTGGGGAGATGTTGAATTGAGTGTTACTCACCCCGCCAGAGTGGCAGTCGCAGGCGATTTGTCCCGCGTTCTCTCAAGTAATTTGTGTCTACGCTTTCGCCAGTCGTTTTCTTGCTCGCCCAGCCTAGCGAATGTGACTCCGTCAAAAAAATGCTCCAGATGAAGCATGTAATTGACCGAACCTGGAAAGTTCACAAAGGTCGTTTTTTGCGGATTTCTCTGACCTCTTCCCAGGCTTGGGAAGAAAGATGGGCTTCGACCGGCTGCCGATTGCGCTCGTTGCAGCCATCGAATTCGTCAGTACCATCGTTATTGCTCTTTTGGGCGTACGTACTGGGCGCAACTATCTTGCCTTTGCCTTCGCAATCATCGGCGTAGCCCTCCTGATTGACGTGCCGTCGCTACTGGCAGCAGATGGACCTGATCTCATTTCTGATCTTCTTGGCCTGTTCTGGGCGGTGCTGAACAGCTCGCTTTTCGTTCTCTACATCATCTTCGGCCACAAGATTTCCGAAGGTGGCGCGTCGGGCGGTGTGGAGCGCCTTGGCGCTGTCTCGACAGCGGCCTTTATATTTGTGATGCCCATAGGTTTCCCGCAAGCCCTCGACGATTTTGGTGCGCCCTCGCTGGTACTGACCGGGATCGGCGTCGGCATCTTTTCCTCGTTAATCTCCTATGTCTGCGATCAGCTCGCGATGGCCCGCTTGCCACGTGCCAGCTTCGCGTTCCTTATGGCTCATCTGCCAGCGACCGCTACGATCATCGTCGCGACGGTCTTGCGTCAGGTTCCGAGCGCTGTGGATGTCCTCGGCGTGCTCCTCGTCATGATTGGCGTAGCCGTTCACAAATCCTGTCGATGCGGTCTGCGGGTGTCGACGGCGACTAGAATCGGCCATTCGCTGCAACCTGACGAACGAGCAGGTTGGGCTCAATGCGGTGCTGTCAGACGAATTCGAACCAGTCTCAGTTTGCCGCGGAAACCGCGAACCTATCCGGAACAAAGTTGACGCCACTCGCTAAGAGCGGCGGCGCGAGTCAGCTTGAAGGTGTCTCGGCTGGCTAGCGATCTTTCCTGGTTGAAGTGGTTGTAGATGGAGGAATGGACGGCGGCGAACTTCTGCAAACTTCGCATGCGCCTGAAACGCTGCATCGCGCGTTCGCGTCGTCGAAACGGCAGGTGCGAGTTCTCGACGCGGTTGTTGAGCCACCTGCCCGTTTGCTGTTTTTCGAATGCACCCAGTTCTCTGAGCGCGGCTCTGTATGAGGCGAAGCGATCCGCGACGACATTTTCCGCTTTTCCGTGTCGCTTCATCAATTTCTTGAGGAATTTCAATGCTGCCTGCTTGTTTCGGCGTTTGGTAACAACGGCTTCCAGCACCTCGCCTTCGTGATCAACAGCCCGCCAAAGATAATTCCGCTTGCCATTTACCCTCACGAAAACCTCGTCCACGTGCCACTTCCATTTCGAGAATGCGTGCTGCTGCTGAACACGCTTTCGTCTGATCTCAGCAGTAAACATCGGGCCAAACCTGTTCCACCAATATCGGACAGTTTCGTGGCTCACGTCGATGCCTCGTGCGTGCAGCAGGTCTTCAACATTCCGAAGCGAGAGAGGGAAACGGATGTACAGCATCACCGCACGGCGGATGATCTCTGGTCTGGTTTTGAAGTACTTGAAAGAGGCCGGATTGGTCATGGGCAAAAACTACGCAACACCCCTGCCCCGCTCAACCAAAGTTCGTCTGACAAGACCCATTTTCTGAATACTAACTGCTAAGAATTTACCTTTGGTTCAAAGGCCGAATGGGCTTCAGGAGAAAAAGATTACGGCGATTTTGAGCGGTAGCTTTGGGCTCGATGCAAACGTTCGCACAGTTTCTGCGAAAGACCGCTTTGCGGACAAACCTGACGTTCGCTGAGGTCGTTCTCCAAATCTCGCCAAACTCGGGAGCCTAGGCCAAAGATCACAGTCAACCATAGCGACACGCTTAACAGACCGGTATCCGAAAAAAACAAGACCACTTATGGATCTGTGACACCAGTCTCGCTCAATGTTTCACCCGAAGCACTGCTAGGTTGGCTGATACCTAAAATAGTGCTTAGAGTGACGGCCACGTCCACCGTGGAGACAGGGCGGCTTACGCGAGTCGGCTTGATGCCTGGACCAGCAAAGATGATTGGAACATGCGTGTCATAGCGCCAAGGCGATCCGTGCATCACGGCAATTGGACCATCCTCAAAGAGAAAAGAATAAGGCGTTTGCACAACATAAATGTCGCCGGAGCGCGTTGGGTGATAATTTCGCCGGATCTGCTCCTCAAGGGTATGCCCTCGCTGTTCAGCAAGCGGTTCGGTTGGCATTGCAAGTTCAATGCCAGATGCAGCCATCAGTTTTTCGGCGATACGTTTTTCGATTACGCGCCGGTCGGTGCCCGATGCTTCAATCGCGACGTTGTCCAGATAAACGTAAGGACGAAAAAAGAATTGTATTGCGGATTCCACTCCGAACTCATCGGCGATCACCGAGTTCACATCCATCATCAATGCTTCGGTGGAGTTTCGGAGTGTCGAAAGCCCGGCTTCGGCCATCTCTTCTGGCGCTTCCGGCATCCCATGATCGGCAGAAAGCACGTAAAGCACATTCGCACGCCCAACCTCTCGATCCATAAACTCAAAGAAATCTGCCAATGTCTCATCCAAACAACGCACCATTTCTTCATTTTCTAGGCTAGATGGTCCGAAGAAATGGTTGGTTGCGTCTACACCTGAAAAACTGACGCTTAGGTAGTCGGGCCATTCGTCATCACCGAGCCCTTCCTCTTTGACCACGGTTTTCGCGAAGTCGGCCGTGATCCGGTCCCCATGCGGCGACAATAAAACCTGCGTGTAATAGAGCCCGTCGTCCGGAGTCCCATAGAAATGGGGGAAGGTGCGACCGAACGTGCCAAGGTTGGTTACAAAGGAGCGTTCCTTTCTTTCCATGAGGTAAGGCGCGTCTGAACACTCGGGCCACCACTCACTTTCGATCTTCGCGTCAGCGGGGCGTTTTGAATTCCAATCGAGAACCCAATCAGGATACGCATCGTAGTAAAATTCACTTGTTTCAAAGGCTCCTGTGGCCGCCGACAGCCAAAAAGCCTTTCCAGAATGTCCCGCCATTGCAACCGCCGAACGGTCTTTACCAGATACGGAAAAAACCTTAGATCGGCCCGCATTTGCTTTCACCAACTCGTCTCCAAACGTCGTCGCCAACAAGTTAACGGGAGAACGGCCCGAAGTCGCAGCAGCGGCTTGTGTCGGATCGACTTGATCAACGTTTCCGCCGAAGCCAGGAACTGGCAACATCGGGTAGTCCGGATCTTCAATATTATAACCCAATCGCTCTTCAGCCCTGTTGAACCAGGCATTGCCTATCATTCCATGTTCAGAGGGATGGGCTCCTGTCGCGAGGGTCGCGTGACCAACAATGGTTTCGGTGTTGGCGTGACGATGATGAGCGTCGGTATACCAGACTCCGCTTTCCATAAGTCTTTTAAAACCGGCTTCGCCGAAGGAGGCCTCATAACGAGAAATCAAGTCTCCGCGCAGCCCATCAACTGTGATTTGCACAACAAGTCTGATGTCTTCCGTCGCACTGGCTGCCGTCGTGGAAATTGATAGGATGATGGTTGAGACTAACGCCAGTGATCGCTGCATTTATTACCTCATAGGACGACCTGATGCTCTGAATACCAGCATCAACGTCCACCGGCTACCTAAGGTCAGAAAAGATGATCTTTTAAACTTCTACTTTCGGACAAAGCAGCCTGAGGCTGATACTGCGAACTTCGCTACAACGCGCCAGCCAGATCGCAGATACGAACGCAGCTATGCAGTGTGATTTACCAAAAAGCAGCCATTAACGAGCTGCTATTCTCTCATCGTCCAAGCCGCGCTTTCGCTGTGCAACCGACTGGCTCCAAAGTCGCCGATACGGGAAAGTGCATAAGTTTTTGGAGACGCCCAGTTGGATAATTGGAATCGTGCACCTTTTGTCCTTGCGCGAGAATACTAGAGGCAGTTGCGAGTTAGTTTGCGCGCAAGCAATTCGATTAATGTCGAAATTGCACAGACCTGAGTATTGTTTCAGACATTGTGCGAAATAGCTTGCGCACACACGGCGCATAGAAAGTAGATTAACACCAATGGAAAATCAGGTGTGTTGCGTTCCGAACTCTAAGGGCACGTACAGTAAGGTTGCGACGCCTAATGTGGCGAAGGCGGAGGTGCCAAGATTTGAAGCGACATCGCTGATACCAAGTGGCATTCCAATAACTGGAACTGTGCGGCCGCTGATGCCTGACGGCGGCGAGGAACTGCGCAAGGGGAAAGCAAAGCCCCTGAGAGAATTTCGGATCGGTGAAACAGCCGTCACGAACGCGCAGTTTCAAGAATTCGTCGAGGACACTGGATATGTGACCGAAGCCGAACGCATTGGTTGGTCCTTTGTTTTTTGGCTCAATGTGCCAAAGGGTATCGACAGCCCGCTTGGTGTGGAAGGCACCTAGTGGTGGCGACATATTGAAGGGGCAAACTGGCGCAATGTGAATGGACCGGGTACCTTTGAAACGGCTTGGTTCCCGGATCACCCTGTGGTTCAAGTTTCATGGAATGATGTGAGAGCGTACGCGCGCTGGGCCGGTGGCAGACTGCCGACAGAAGTCGAATGGGAACATGCGGCCCGTGGCGGCTTACAGGACGTAAAATACCCATGGGGAGACGAAGATCCAAACGATGATAACTTCTTCCCGTGCAATATATGGCAGGGAAAATTTCCGCGCCGAAATACAGTCGCCGATGGCTATGAAACAACAGCCCCAGCAGCCTCCTTTGAACCGAACGGATACGGTCTCTACAACGTCATTGGTAATGTCTGGGAATGGACTGCAGATCCTTTCCGAATTCCTTCCTTGAAGAAAAGCGTGCGCGAGAAAATGAGCCGAAAGAAAGGCTTCCGGCTTTTGAAAGGCGGATCCTTTCTTTGTCACGCGACCTATTGTTGGCGATATAGAATCGCAGCGCGTTCAGGAAACTCGCTAGATAGCGCCACGACCCACCAAGGGTTTCGTGTAGTGTTCGATGCCGGGAATTGAGAGGCAGCCGATCGCCGTTTTTATTCCCAACTGTGCCGGCAACACTTAGCCGTCGTTCGCTTCTCGCCGTTGAGCCTGTTGTTCCGTCCATCCGGCCTCGAGCAAGTGCCTGATGACCCCATTCGAAACGTTCTTATCCGGATAAAGGCGTTGCAATACAGCTCTCACAGGAAAAGCGGGAAAACCATCCCCTAATTCTGTCACATAGTTGTTTGCTTCCGCTTCTTCACCGTTGGCTTGATGCGACACAGCGAGATAAACGAGTGTCAGTGCGCTCACCGGTTCGCCTAGTCGGATGGCATTCTCAAACGCGGCAACTGCTTCTGAGTAGTTGCCATTGTGATAGCTCGCGACACCAAAAACATTAAGGTTTGCATGTTGCAGGCCTTGAGTATCTCTCTCTCGCTCGGGATCGGCGGCGCGGCGCGCTTCTTGATAATCACCTGCAAAGATTGAAATGACCCCGTGAAAATCCAGAACATTTCCGTCGTTTGGGCTCAACTCGGCCGACAGCCGCGATAGCTCGAACGCTTTTTTTATATCGCCGTCTGCAACTGCAACCCAAGCTAATCCTGACACGACCCAACCGTCTGTCGGGCTGATGGCCTGCGCTTTATCCGCCATCTGTTGAGCTTCCAAGAGCAAGTTTCTCTTTGCCGCACTATCGCCAACCAACATGGACTGCGTGGCAAGGCTGTGCGCAGCTCCTGCGTAACCGCACGCATAACCCGCATCCAAATCGACCGCCCGGTAGAACAGGCCGGTGGCCAAGTTTTGTTGCTCCGCATCCGCGATGGGAAACAGTAAGTTGCGACCCTGACGGCATAGGTTTTCAGCCTGAAGGCTAGCGCCGGAAAGATTGAGTAGCGCAACGCGTTCAGCTTCTGCTGACGAAGGCGGCGGTGATGTGACTTTGATGGCGTTCTGGATCGCATAAATGCCGATGCCCAATGTAACAGCCAAGGCAGCACCAGCCGAACCAAACTTTACGACATCTTTTCGTTGCACGATGCTGCCACCGAGGGTCTCATTGGCCGCAACCGTTGAAGTCTTATAATACTCGAATTTCGGTGCGTAACTGCCGGTGGGCATCTTAATGCGGATTTCGGCACCTGAACCTTCACCGGAATAATACTCCTCCAACAATCGTCGCAGTCGTCGGGCATCCACACGAACGACGTTTTCGCTGTAATCCTTGCTGGAGGGATCGCGCCCGTAGACATCCTGGGCGATCGTTTTTGCGCGTATGTCTTGGCCCCTACCGGAAAGTGTTTCCAAGGTGACATAGGACAGAAACGCGCTCAGCCGCTCAGATCGGCTCATTCGATCCGTTTTTAAGAATGTGGCAACCGCTCTGTTGATATCGCGGTCATCTACTGTTCTTGGGTCAGCCTTTGCCGCCATACCTTCCACCAAGCACTGGTTGACTTCCGTTTGACAGTCTCACGTTTCACCCCGTTTCACCGTGTAATGCGTAGAGTTCAATATTACTCTGTGTGAATGTGTGGCTGTCACTGCTATTGTCGTTTGAAAGGTAACTTAGTGAGCCACGACGTTATTGCAAAAACATTCTCGTTGGCCTCCGATGAATTGGCTCGGTTACGTCATGTTCATCCAGGTTTGGATGCGGCCTGCCACGACTTTGAAGAACTGACTGAACTTCAGACCTGCGCCATGAAAGACAGCGACACATGGGCAGCCAAACAAGCTCAACAAAGCCTTGAAGAGGTGAGGTTGGAAATTGAGCAAAAGCTGCGTGGGGTGAATACCTTCAACTCTACGACCAATAACTGATCCAAAATGGGAGAAAATCTTTGATATTCAAGCGAAATGTAAATCAGTGGAGCCGCACTGCGCTGCGATCGAGTGCAGCACTGACCGTCGGTGCCGCAATGGCCTTTCCCACCGTTGCGCAAGAAGCTGCAGGCGAGATCGTGCATGATGCGGAGTTTTATGTTCTTGAGGCACAAAATGGTGAGCGTTGGGCTGCCGAAGACGAGCAACTGCAAGCGCGCCTTGCAGAACTTGAACAGCGCTTTGGCACGAAGCCCAACCTTATCCATATCATGTGGGACGATACAGCTTACGGCGATCTTGGCATCCCGGCAATTCAAGCCGTGAGGGGCTTAGACACGCCGAACATCAACGCACTTGCCGAAGAAGGCATGATGTTCACGCGCATGTACACCGAAGTGGGCTGCACACCCAGTCGGGCTGCTGCCGCCACAGGCCGGATGGCAATCCGGTCAGGTATGTACAACATCGGGATGCTGCAGGAGAGCCACGGTTTGCATGCTGATGAAGTGACGATGGCCGAAGTGCTTGGCGACGCCGGCTACAAAACTGCTTTCTACGGCAAGTGGCACCTTGGAGACATTGAGCAAAGCTACCCGCACAATCAAGGCTTCGACGAGGCGCTCTTCACTGGCTACAACCAAATCTTGTCGCTCAACACTCGTGAGGCAGAGCAGGGCAACGCCTCCATCGGCTTGTTTGAGGACATGCTGGTAGAAAACCCCTACAAACTTGACGATACCTTCGTCACCAAGGACTGGGTGATGGTCGCCGAGGGCACCAAAGGTGGGGAAACTCTTCAATGGCGGGATAATACCACCGAAACCTACGAAATGATCGATGCCGAAGGGCTCGATCGTATGTTTGCCTTTATGGAAAGCAGTGTAGAAGATGGGGAACCGTTCTATGTGGCGAATTGGCCGATTATGGCGAACTTCATGCCGATCCGCCGCAAGTGCACACGCGCGCGCGCACTTTTGCAAAACGGGTTGCAATGCACAGTCGATCCGATGATCGCTGATATTCGTTCTAAGCTCGAAGAGTTGGGGATCGCCGAAAACACGCTGATTGTCGCGATGGCCGACAACGGGCCAATGTCGCACAACCCGCCTCCGGGCACCGGCTTCGCCGAAACAATCTTCCGTGGCGGCAAGGGTGATTTCCTCGAGGGTGGTGTTCGGGTTCCGGCTTTTGCAGTCTGGCCCGGCATGATCGAACCGGGTTCCTTGCCCGGCGACATGATCCATATCACTGATCTCTTCACAACCTTCGCAAGCCTTGGCGGCGCGATGGACAACATCCCAACGGATCGCGTGATCGATGGGTTGGATCAGACATCCCTGTTGCTGAATGGGGATGGCCACAGTCGGCGCGACTACACCTTCACCTATGCCGGGCCAATGCTGGGTGCGATTGTGAAAGGCGACTACAAGCGGCACTTCATTTCGCCCGACCCGGTTGGGGACGCCAGTGGCATTCCAGCGGCCTTCTACTTCCTGCCGTCCGATCCGCGCGAAGTGCAGCCGATGCTGACCAATCTGATCCACCTCAAGCGACCGTTCAACCGGATGCGTCTACGCCACGATCTGTGGAAAGAACGTTATCCTGATCGTCCGGAAACGCACGGTATTCCGTGGACCGGTATCGCAAATGCGTCCGAGCAGTTGAAGCGCGAGCAGGACCCGCAATTGGTTCTCGGAGATCTGCCATTCGATCCGCTCGAGTACATCGAGCACTTGGACGAACTGCCCTTCGACCCGGCAGGTGATCCCAACTTGGGTGAATAAAAGGTACCCGCCCCGGCGCATTGGTGCGTCGGGGCTCCAGACGAAGTTACCTGAAATGTATCGACGCAAGTTTTTGCAATACGGCGCGACTGCGCTCGCGACACCTTGGATTGCGAAGGCACAAGCTGCCGATCTGCCAATCACAGTGTCCAGCTATCTGCTGGATCGCACGGCGGCACTCTTCGACGGACGAGTGCAAATCGAAGGCGTGAAAGCGACGTTTGTTCAGGATGGATTGGTGACATGAACACGCGAGCGTTTTCCGGACAAGGTGATCGCGCAGTTACCGAGTTGGGACTGCACCCCTTTATGCTGGCACATGCGAATGATGACTTCAGGGGCTACGCGCTTTTGCCTATTCCTCTACTGAGCCAGTTCAGACACAAGAGTATTTTCGTCCGTGCAAGTGAAGGTATTGAAAAGCCGGAAGATCTCAAAGGTCGGCGCGTTGGAACGCCCGGATACTCTTCGACATCACTTACCTGGATCCGTGGAATCCTAGAAGACGAATACGGCATAGCACCATCAGACATGACTTGGGTGATCGCCAACAAGGACAGTTCTGCCGCTGAAGCCGGTGCAATTTCGGCGCAGGAGCAAGTCAATCCTGAAGGTGTTTCAATCGAGTCAGGCACCGCTGGGTTAGATGAATCCGAGTTACTGCTTGCCGGCGAGGTGGATGCTTTGATCCATGCGGCAGCACCTGCGGCATTTATTGAAGGCGACCCGCGGGTCGTTCGACTCTTTGACGACACACGTGCCGTGGAACAGGACTACTTCCAACGCACAGGCATTTTCCCGATCATGCATGTGCTTGCGATCAGGCGGGATGTGGCAATTGAGCATCCGTGGCTCCCAAAGGCAGTATTCGACGCCTATGTCGAAGCGAAGCAAGTTGCATATCGTAAGCAAGATCGTCTCACATGGGTCACGGATATGCTTCCCTGGTACGCAGCCGAGGTCGAAGACACGCGGGCACTGATGGGACGCAACTATTATCCTTATGGGTTTGAGGCGAACCGCAAAACGTTCGAGACGATGTTTGCCTATTCGCATCGACAAGGGTTGGCGTCACGGGTACTCACGTCATAGGAGGTGTTTCTCGGTTCTTCGCTGGGGTTTAACGATGTCTGAGCCGACGCCGCACAAGCAGACGCAGTGCTGGCAGACGAAAGGGTACCGTACTGCAGCCATTTCATCAGGCTCCCGAAACATCAAATAATAAAGGGCAAAATGAGATTTCATGGTATCCGTACGGGATCGATTTTGTTGATCTTTTCCGCAACGGCATCTGTATCAGAAACGGACGAGGAACTGGCGAAGCAACTAGCTAACCCTGTTGCCGCTTTGATTTCCGTACCATTCGAATACAAGTATGATGAAAACTTGGGATCAGATGGTCAAGGTACGCGAGACACATTCACCATAAAGCCCGTCATTCCATTCAGTCTGAACAATGAATGGAACCTTATCACGCGCACAATTATTCCGTACGTTGGTCTAGACGATGTCGCTCCTGGAGGCTCTGACAGAGGGGTTAGCGATATCCAAGCGAGTTTCTTTTTTTCTCCAAAGGAACCGACCCCTGCCGGGATCATCTGGGGGCTGGGCCCAATTTTACAAATACCGACTTCTTCCTCTAACGGCATCGGGCGAAACGAATGGGGGGCTGGCATTACAGGCCTCGCGCTCAAACAACCTGGTCCGTGGACAATTGGGTTACTCGCCAGTCACACATGGGACATCGCAAATGCGGAGACGGAGCAAAGCGATACGTTCCTCCAACCCTTTCTAAACTATACAACCCCAAATGCGTGGACTTTCGTAATTAACACTGAAAGTACGTACGATTGGGAAGAAGACGAATGGTCGGTCCCGATCAATCTACAAGTCAAAAAGGTGGTCGCATTCGGCGTGCGACGGATCAGTTTTTCGGCTGGCGTGAGAAAATGGGTTACTGCGCCTGACAACGGTCCTGAGGACTGGGGCGCCACAATTGGTGCAACGTTTGTCTTCCCAAAATGATCGGTGTAATACCTGCTAGTGTGAGGAACTCGTAAATGCTAATCGTACTTGGACTGTACTTCGGCCTGGCCTGGCTTGTGTTTTCCAAGCTCAAGCTCCTGCCGTGGAACGGATTTTTCAAAACCATCATTTATGGCGGCGCACTTATTATCGCCCTTGTAGTGATTGGAGCATTGAACCATACAACCCCCTCGGGTCCTGTCTCGGTTCAGAGCCCGGTCATCAACATTGCTCCGAATGTGGCGGGTCCGGTTGTCGAAGTCGCGGTCGAAGCCAACCAAAGCGTATCAGAAGGTGATGTGCTTTTCCGTATCGATGACACCACGCAGGCCGCAGAGGTTGCGCGCCTAAAGGCGTCTTTGGCCTCTGCTGAAGCGTCTGCTGATCAGCTCATTACCGATCTGCAAGCTTCGACGGCCGAGATCGCCTCGCTCAACGCTCAACTGGCTTTCGGAATACAACGACGCGATGACATAATTGAACTCACAACACGCGGCGCTTCGGCTGAATTTCAATTGCAAGAAGCGGTCTCTACGATCGAGCAATTAGAAGCGAATCTCCGCGCGGCCGAAGCCCGGAAAGCCAGTCTAGAGCGACGGATTGCAGCTCAGATTGATGGAGTGGATGTTGGCATTGTCGAAGTTCGAGAAGCCCTTGCGCAGGCGGAATGGGCGCTTAAACAAACCGTCGTCCGTGCGCCAGCCGATGGTATTGTAACGGGTTTGTCGCTGCGCGTGGGTAATCGCGTCACCACACTTCAGGGCGCGATTAACTTTGTCATCCCTGACGATCGGATATTAGTTGCTCGACTACCACAAGCAGTATTGGCAATGTTGTTGCAGGCGATACTGTTCGCGTAGCTTTAGGAACGCTGCCTGGGCACGAGTTTGATGCAGTTATTCTTTCCATTCCACCAGGAACGCGCGAGGGCTCTGTCGACGCAAGAGGCGGACTACCCAATCTGCGAGACTTGAGTGGCATATCGGATTACGTCGTGACCATGCGTGTACCGGAAAGTGTTCCGACGCAGAATGCCCGGCTCGGAGCTTCGGGCACAGCGCTTATCATCACCGAACAAGCGGGCGCCATTTCAGCCTTGGCTGAGATTCTGTTCTGGATCACAAAGCAGCTGAACTACATCTGAAAAGACTCTTATGTTTGAGACGCGCGGATGTCGAAGCACACCAGTTGAATAGCGGCATTGCTGGCTGGTTTAGCCTTGGCTTGTCTCGAAATCACTACAGCAGATGCGTCTGCGCGAGAGCTAGCTAGCACTTATAGATGTGAAGAAAAAGACAAGACGACTAGAGGCGTTCTACCTTCACTCAGTGCATTGCTGCCCTTCGCTACTGAACCAACTCAGGGGCCGGGAATACCCAGTCGCCATCGATCACGGCGCGTTTTGGCGAGTAAACACGTGCCGTGTAGTTCCAGCCGTCATATAGCGGCAAGTAATTGATCGCCTCTGGGTCACCACCGAAATGGATTGTGTAGCTACCGTCTTCATTGGGATCGGCTGTCACATTGCTGAACGTGTAGGCGTCGTATTCATTCTTCTCGAAGAAGCCGTCTTTGTTGTAGACCGACACCGACCAGAAGCCCTGCTCGTTGATTGGGGAACATCTTTAACGTTGAGAACATAGACTGTCTCACCGTCGTTCTTTTCCGGTGTCACACTCCAGTACATCGCGCCCCGTTCCGGATTGCCTCCCCAACCATAAGCCGCCCCAAGCAAGTGTTTGATCGGGTCGAGCTGCTCGACGCGACCAAAGTAACCCCGGAAGTCAGTGATTGATATGTTGCCCAACTCGTTGATCAGGCCGCGCACGGTCTCCCGACTTTGCTGATCCCAGTTCGGCAATTCGAGCGTTCCGGGATCATCCTGCCGTAAAGTAATTTGGTCTTGTAGCGCATGGGCTTTCTTCATGTCTTCCGGATCGCTCATGTTCGCGAAGGTGCGCACACAAACCCAAACATAGCGGGTCCCAGCCTTCTCCATGGTGATCAGGTAGTCACCGGGTTCTGTGACCGGATCGGCGATGGAGTGGTCCTGATTGACAACAAGGATCGATTGAAACCGATCAGGGCTTTCTGGATTAGTGATTATCACCGGCGCGGTCAGGTCGAACACAGCGAAGGAGTAGAGAGTATCGCGGTTCACTCGGATTGTGACCTGTTCGCTCAGTTCGACCGGATACGGATCACGGTTGTGAGTAAACGTCCCGAACGCGCCTTTGTCGGCATAGCCGAGCATCTGATTGTCGCTTTCGGCTCGGACGAAGTTGAATACATCCACTTTGGTGACGTCTTCCGCAATCGCTGGCGCCACACCGGTAATGAAAATACCAGTGATTGCTGCAAGTTGTTGAAAGCGAGCATGCATGTTCTGAACCTCACGAGTGCTTTGGAATAAGCAAAGAATGAGCGATCAACAGTTGGCTTTGATTCATCGCAAACCTTAAAATAATTTTGAAACCGACACCTGACATCTGAGCAAATCCTTGGGATGTCGGCAATTTCGGCATTCCGCCAGTTTGTCGAGCGGACAGCATTGGTCAATATGAGCTCCATGCAGTTACTCGCTGCGCTTTGGTTGAATGGCTACTATGTGTGCAAAATTCGCCGAAGTTAGGACAATACCTTAACCAACTCAATTTTTGGTTCTTCTGACAAAACCTGGGCATCTAAGATGGCACTGGAACAAAGCTTTACTTATAGCTTTCGTAAATATGCCCAAGAGACAAATCCTTTTAGACCACGCGCACGTTGCACGGACACGCGGCACCAACGGGTGCCGCCGTTCTGCTCGCAACTGTGAACTCTTAAAGCGGTTCCATTTGGAAGGCCCACTATCACGTTGAACCCTATTCCCGGTCCTGCACGCAATTTCAGCATGTCTCCGTCTTCAACGCCAAAAACCTCGTATTGCCCAAGAGAAGCTGCCGTTGCGGATTGAATTAATAAAATGGTGCCTAGGAAAAATGCCACTAAGGGTAAGAGTATTGCACTTCGCATAACGTTAACCTGCCTGTTTCCACAACTGCAATCTTAGCGCCTCTGATCATCAAGCGTAACTCCCTGACCAAAGAATGCGCACGTTTGAACAAACCATTGAACTAAGATTCTTAAGTATGCCGAAGGTCAGGTTTGGGCTCAAAGCAGTCTTTCGCCGCGTAATGCATCAATGACCGCTGTGCGGACAAAGCTGTCACTAGGTGTCCTAGGATAAGGAGCTAGATCATCCAAGCTCAACTGTAAAACTAATCTGTGTTTCCCCGCTTTTGCCTATTAGGGCAAGGTCGATCTCCTGGGTTATTCCAAATGCTCAAGCATTGGCTTCAAGTTATGAAGATAGAAAAAGTACGGCTTGCTGACAGCGAACATTGGCGTTTTCCGCCATAAAATCAGTGATTTAGTTAGCTTGCCTTGAACGGGGCTAGGCTCTCTTGAAACTGTTCGATGAACTCTAGCGTCACCAGTGACGGTTGCTTCAAAATCGGACGCACAAGGGAAAGCGTATGTGACAAGAGCGGTTTGAACGGTCGGTAGCTCAATCCGTTGTCTGCATATTGGACGGCATCCAACTCGCTGACCACGGAAATCCCAACACCTTTTACAGCCAATTCACAAGCTGCCGTAAACTGCCTGACTTCGATGTGGGAGTTGAGTTTGACGTTGGCGCTTTGAAACGCTTTTGAAAGTTTTCCAAAAAAGTCGCTGTCGCGCCTTGTGTGAATAATCTTGGCATTCGCAAGATCCGTAGGTGACACCTCGGAGAGTTCTTCCAATTCATGTCCGGTAGGAAACACGCAAACTGTACGGACATCGATGTCTCTGCTTTCGACGGCCGGATGCCCGTTAAAGCTGTCTGTGATTCCGAAATCATATTGCTCACCGATCATCCACTCGAGAATGCGTTCTGGTCTGTCAGGCTCGATCGTCATGGTCACACCTGGCCGATTTTGTAAAAAGGTGGCGATGACGTTGGGAAGGTGACTGGTGGCGAACCCGGGCAAACATGCGATTCGGATGTGTCCCGCTTTGCGTTGGGTTATGTCCTGACTAACGTCCGAGATCTGCTTCATCAATTCCAAAACGCGCTCTACGCTGGGTTGCAGATAACGCACCTCCTGCGAAGGAACTAAGCGACCTTCGCGGCGATCAAAAAGTTGAAAGCCAAGCGATTTTTCCAGATCAGAAAGCAGTCGGCTGACCGCAGGCTGGCTTATCCCAAGATCCTTAGCTGCAGCAGTGACCGACCCGTTTGAGGAAACTGCCATGAGCGCTTCCAATTGGCGGATTCTAAAAGTTTGACTCATGCTTTGAACCTGGTTCGTTGTTTGCTTAGTAATTTCATAACGTAGTGTTATGTTTTTTTCAAAAATTTAATGCTTGAATTATAAATTTGTAACGTTAACGTCGTGAAATCGTCATGTGTGCTGATTACGCGTTGCGGTCGGTATTCAACGAAGCATCAACACTGATGCATGGGAGGAATCATGAATAAGCAATTTCTCGGCGCTCTCGCCGTAACTACTGCGTTGTCCCCCGTGGCGGCGATGGCGCAAACTGAAGTTCAGTTCTGGCACGCTTTCACCGGTCGATTGGGTGAGCTTGTTAAAGCGCAAGTTGATGAGTTCAACGCCAGCCAGGATGAGTTCGTCGTGGTCGAAAGCCACAAAGGCAATTACTCGGAAACTCTGAACGCAGGTATTGCGGCTTTCCGCGCCGGCGAGCAACCCCACATTCTGATGGTTTTCGAAGTGGGTACGGCAACGATGATGTCGGCCGAAGGTGCGATCAAACCCGTCTATGAAGTGATGGCTGAAAGCGGTGCGTCGTTTGATCCTGACGCGTACATTGGCGCTGTCAAAGGTTACTACACTACAACGGACGGTGAAATGCTCTCTCTGCCTTTCAACTCGTCCACACCGGTTCTGTGGGTCAATCGCGATGCCTTCGAAGCGGCGGGTGTTGATCCGGACACAGATCTATCGACTTGGGAAAAGGTTGGCGACGTACTTGAGCAGCTTAAGGCTGGCGGCGAGGACTGCCCGCTGGTGACCGCATGGCAAAGCTGGATTCACCTCGAGAACCTGTCGGCCTATCACGACGTTCCGTTCGCATCGCAGGACAACGGTTTTGCCGGTCTGGATACCGAACTGATGCTGAACGGTCCAGCGCAGGTTGCACACCTGACAGCAATGGGTGACTGGGCCAAGGATGGCAAGTTCATCTACACCGGGCGCAGAAACGAAGGTGGTGCAAATTTCCGGGCCGGTGAATGCGCGTTGTTCACGGAAAGCTCGGCCGGTTACGCCGGTATCAGCTCTGAAGCTGAGTTTGAGTTCGACGTAAGGCCGCTGCCCTATTGGGAAGCAGTCACCAGTGAGCCGCAGAATACCATTATCGGCGGTGCATCCCTTTGGGTTATGGAAGGCCATGATCCCGAGGAATACAAGGGCGTTGGAGAGTTCCTAAGCTTCCTTTCCTCGTCGGACGTTCAGGCTGCTTGGCACCAAAATACCGGTTATCTTCCAATCACGGCCGAAGCGGGTGAAGCTACTCGTGCTGCAGGTTTTTATGATGAAAACCCGGGCACCGACATCGCGGTAATCCAGATGACTGCGAAGGAACCAACCGCAAACTCGAAAGGTCTGCGTCTGGGCTCGTTCGACCAAATTCGCGGCATCATCGACGAAGAGCTTGAGGCCGTCTGGTCCGGTGAAAAGACCGCTCAGGAAGCGATGGATAGCGCAAAAGAGCGCGGTGACGCACTGCTGCGCCGGTTCGAATCCGCCAATCAATAAGTCGTAAACTGATGCGGGCCTATTAAGGGCCCGCATTTTCTTTCTTCGGTGGATTATCAAGATGGAAAAACGCGTCACCTTCCGCGGCTGGCTTTTGCCATTGGCGCTGATCGCCCCTCAGGTCATCATTTCCGCCGTTTTCTTCTTTTACCCCGCAGGCCAGGCCGTTTGGCAGTCTCTGTTCATACCTGATCCCTTTGGGTTGTCGTCCCAATTCGTCGGGCTCGGCAACTTTGAGTTCCTTCTGAGCGACAAGTTCTACCGCGCCTCTTTTGTGACAACAGCGGTGTTTTCAACGCTCGTAACGCTGTGTTCAATGATCCCGGCCTTGTTTCTGGCGGTCATCGCAGATCGTCTAATCAAGGGATCGGGCGTCTACCGGACATTGCTGATTTGGCCCTACGCCGTCGCCCCCGCCGTGGCTGGTGTACTGTGGCTGTTCATGTTCAACACGCGCGTTGGTGTCGTGTCTTGGTACCTCGGCCAGCTTGGCTATGACTGGAACCACGTTCTGAACGGCACCGAGGCCATGGGGTTGGTGGTTGTAGCATCGGCTTGGGGGCGCATCAGTTATAACTTCCTGTTTTTTTTCGCAGCTCTGCAATCGGTTCCGCGGTCGGTGATCGAGGCTGCCGCGATCGACGGAGCGCGCTTCTGGCGCCGGTTCTTCACAATTGTACTGCCGCTGCTATCTCCGACGGCGTTTTTCCTGCTGGTGGTGAATGTCGTTTACGCTTTCTTTGAAACCTTTGGCGTTATCCACACCATCACAGGCGGAGGCCCACAACAGGCGACGACCATTCTGGTCTACAAGGTCTTCTCAGACGGCTTCGTCGGGCAGGATCTAGGTTCATCCTCGGCGCAGTCAGTCATTCTACTAATCGTGGTCGGCCTATTGACCGTCATCCAGTTCAAATATGTGGAAAAAAGGGTGCACTACTGATGGCCGCCCAACAACACGGTATGGTCGAAAAACGCGGGATGGGGATCTGGTTGACCCATGCGCTAATGATACTTGGCGTTCTGATCATCTTCTTTCCGATCTGGCTGGCATTTGTGGCCTCGACCGTTACCCAGCCGGAAATCGTGTCACCGCCGATGCCGTTGGTTCCGGGTGATCAGTTCTGGGAAAACTACAAGGCTGCATTGTTTTCTGGCGTGAATGTGCCTGTCGCCACGATGTTGTTCAACAGCCTCGTGATGGCCATTGGTATTGCGGTGGGTAAGATCATCATTTCATTGCTGTCAGCCTTTGCGATTGTCTATTTTCGATTTCCCGGTCGAACGACGTTCTTTTGGCTAATTTTCCTGACGCTGATGCTACCGGTCGAGGTTCGCATTGTTCCAACTTTTGAAGTTGTCGCCGGGTTCGGCATGCTTAACAGCTACTATGGGTTGATCTTCCCACTTATCGCCTCGGCCACGGCAACGTTCCTGTTCCGGCAATTCTTTCTGACAATTCCAGATGAACTGGCCGAAGCAGCTCGAGTCGACGGTGCCCGCCCGATGCGGTTTTTCATTGATATCGTTGTGCCCATGAGCAGGACCAATATCGCGGCGCTGTTCGTGATCCTGTTCATCTATGGCTGGAACCAATACCTTTGGCCGCTGCTCATCACCACCGACCCTGAAATGAACACCATTGTGATGGGCATCAAACAGATGTTCCCGTCCGGCGATGATGTGGCCGAGTGGCCGGTCATCATGGCTACATCAATTCTAGCAATGATCCCACCGGTCATAGTGGTGGTATCGATGCAAAAGCTCTTTGTCCGCGGCCTTGTCGATAGCGAGAAGTAAGAAATGGCAACAGTAACCCTAGAGAACGTCAAAAAGAGCTTTGGCCCAACGGACGTCATCCACGGCATCGATATCGATATTGCTGATGGTGAGTTCATCGTGATCGTCGGACCCTCGGGCTGCGGCAAGTCCACGCTGTTGCGGATGGTTGCGGGTCTAGAAACCGTGACCGATGGCGAAATCCGAATTGGAGAAGAACGAGCCAACGACAAAGAGCCGATGGATCGCGACATCGCGATGGTGTTCCAGAACTATGCACTCTATCCACACATGTCTGTGCGCCAGAATATGGGGTACGGCCTAAAGATCGCCGGTCTGCCCAAGAGCCAGATCGACGAGAAGGTGACTGAGGCTGCCAAGCTGTTGCAACTGGAACCCTTACTGGATCGCAAACCAAGACAACTTTCCGGCGGCCAGCGTCAGAGGGTGGCAATGGGTCGGGCTATTGTCCGCGAACCAGCAGTATTCCTGTTTGATGAACCGCTGTCGAACCTAGACGCTAAACTGCGTGTTCAGATGCGTCTGGAAATTCGTGAGCTTCAGGAGAAGCTGGGCATCACCTCGCTTTACGTAACCCACGATCAGGTCGAGGCGATGACGATGGCAGACAGGATGATCGTCATGAACGGCGGTATCGCCGAACAGATTGGAACTCCGCTGGAGGTGTACGAAACACCGAGAACATTGTTCGCGGCACAGTTCATTGGCAGCCCGGCGATGAATGTGTTTGATGCCCGGCGTGAGAACGGGACAGTCAAGATCGGTGAAATAGAAGTTGGCCCATCTGCGGGTCCCGATAACGCGTTGAAGCTGGGGATCCGCCCAGAGCACCTGTTGTTGGATGATAGTGGTCCGCTAGAAGCGGCGATCCAGATGGCGGAACCGTTAGGGGCCAACACTCTGTTACACGGTCAACTCGCGAGAGGCGGCGGAGCGATCACCATAAGCCTTCCGGGAGTTCATCCGATCGAGGACCGACATCCGAATATGCGGTTTTCGGTCGCCTCTGAGCACATGCATCTGTTTGACCAATCAACCGGGGAAAGGCTGGAAAGCTAATGGGGTTTCCGCAGGTCGAAGCATTTCGTGGTGGAAACAACCTGATCCGTGTTGTGGGACATCGAGGAGCAAGAGGCGTTTTGCCTGAAAACAGCATGATTGGTTTTGATTTCTCGCTGTCCATCGGCGTACCGCTTCTTGAATTTGATGTCGTTCTAACAGCTGATGACGTTCCGGTCATAACCCACAATCATCGTCTGCACGCATCTGGCTTTCGCCACACCAATGGCCTGTTTCTGACCGGTGAAGAGCCGAAAGTCTCATCTCTGACTTTCGAGCAAATCCAACAATTCGATATTGGACGGTTAGACGGGCATTCTGACTATGGCCAACGTTTCCCGGATCAGGCGCAACTGGACGGCGTTCGTGTTCCAAGGCTGATAGACTTGCTCGATTTGGTAGCCGAAGCAAAATACGGCGATGCCTATCTGATGCTCGAACTGAAATCGGATCCTGACCTGGCTCACGATGCGATTTTTCGAGAGAACTTTGTTGGGCGAGTTCTTCAGGAGGTTCGCGCCAAAGGTCTATCTACGCGCGCGGTTTTACACAGTTTTGACTGGAACCTTTTGGAAGAATGCCAGCGGCAGGCTCCGGACATGCCGTCTTCTTACCTTACGCAGCTTCCGGAAAACGAGGACGAAGTGGGCGAAGATTCCTCGAAAGCGGTTTGCCCAGACTTTCGCGGTCGCTGCGACGAAATCCCATTTTTGGTCAAGCAAGCCGGTGGTTCGCTTTGGTGCCCATATTATGCGGATGTGACAGCAGAAAATGTGGCCCTTGCAAAAGAGCTGGGCTTATGTGTCGCCGTTTGGACTGTCAATGAGCACGAAGAAATAAGCAGGATGATCGACCTGCGCGTGGATGCAATTGTATCTGACTACCCTGGGCGGGTTCAAAGGCATCTGTCGGATTTGGGCATGGGGTGGCATATCGACAACCAGTGAATTCTGCGTCGCTAATTGGTGACGTTTTTTTGTGTTTCTACCAGTCATAATCGGAAAGGATCGGTCACATCATCACTTCAACCTGCTGTGGAGGGCGAGAAGCATAGTGGCTCAGCGTACTAAACAAGTTGCAGCATTGCCTCTGCAGTTGTTCGTCGACCGCCTCAAGGTACTCCTTATCACGTCGCGTGACACAGGGCGCTGGATCATGCCCAAGGGCTGGCCGATGGTCGGCGAGCAAGACTGGCGCGCGGCAGAAATTGAAGCGTTGGAGGAGGCTGGGGTGGAAGGTACAATTTCCCGCAAGCCGATCGGTGAGTTTGAGTACGCTAAGATTTTTAACGACGGTACCAGTGTCCTAGTGAAGGCCACCGTCTACCCGCTCTACGTCGATAAGGTGAAGCGCCGTTGGAAGGAAAGGCACGAAAGAAAAAGGCACTGGTTTTCACCGAAAGGAGCTGCGAAAGCACTCAAACAGCCAGAGCTGGAAGACTTGCTCTTAGACCTAAAAGACGACCCTAAAAAGAACAAATCAATTCGCGAATTGCTACCTTGAACCGATGCGTTGCAGTTTTTCCAGACTTAGGTCGATAGCTACTTTGCTCTGAAAAAACGGCTTAACCCTTTCATTCAGAAGTTGTTTTCTAGGCTTATAGCCAGCGGAAATCCTATATCATGGGATTAAGTGCCAAACTTCGACACCTCAGTGCTGCACGAAGGTTGATTGTCCGCATCGCAACTCGATGAAACCATCTTGAGGTTCATTCAATTCAAAAACTTCTTCTGGGGACAAGTTCAAGTAGATCCCTCGAAACACGCGCAGGGTTAAGCCGTGGCCAACAACTATGACAGCCCCCTCAAACGACTTGCCGGAATACCAAGCAAAAACCCGGTTATGTACGTCAGCATAGGATTCTCCGCCCGGCACAGGATAGTTCCAACGGTCAGAACTGCGCGCGTCCCATTCCAGGGGAAACCGCCTTATGATCTCGTTTTCCGTCAAGCCCTCCCATTGTCCAAAACTGCATTCCACCAAACGATTCTCATATTCGATGGTTTCTGGTGGTAGGCCAAGCTCTTCAAGGACGATGGAAGCCGTTTGTGCCGCTCGACCAAGTGGGCTTGAAATTACCGTCAGAGGGTGACGGCTGGATAGGCGGTGCCCCAGTCTTTTTGCACTCGCCAATGCCTGAGCGACCCCTCGCTTAGTCAAGAGCGAGTTCTGCCGACCTTGACGTCGTTTCTGCAAATTCCATTCGGTTTCACCATGGCGAAGCAAGAAAATGGTGGGGCTGAGTTTTTGGTTCAAAACGTATCTAAGCCATCCTGCACTGAAGCAAACCGAATTACCTGATTTCTCTTCCACGTAGTGCGCAGTTTAAACGGATGCCCCAGAATTCGATAGAGGCTTCGGATTTGTGCGGTTAAGTCTAGGGCGATAGAAAAAGTGGTCATACAACCTTCGCGCCAAGTGCTTTGTCGCTTCACTTGGACTGCTTTGGGCTCAGAGCAGCCGTTTTCTGGGCTCTGTTCGAGTTACCCCTACGCGGACTTTCTCTACATTCGTTTTTCGTGCCTTGCTGACGCAGCATTTGTTCGCGGCTGCGGCACACGTGCTGATGCAACGCAGCGCTTGTCGTCAATCCGGTCATTCACGAGTGTTGTTCTAGTTGGAACTGAGACTGAGCTTTCTCCGAACCGTGTTTAGAATCGAAAGACGACGACAATACGGACTTTTTTTCGCCAATGGGAATTGCGTGGCCATGGGAAGCGTTCAGATCAAAATCATGTTCGTTATTGACCGCTACAGCAACACTAAGATCGCGATTTGGCACCGAGGCAAATTGGCTGAGTGCGCTGTACGGAATCAGCCCGAACAAAATGAACTACAAGGGGAAGCGTTTGAAAATCACCCAAAGTTTGGGGCTACCGGCCAGCTTCGGTGGGAGGATGAAGATTCTGAGAGAAATACGGGGTGTCAAGAATTTTTGTCGGTTGCAACGAAAACCGCAATCGCCGTCGATTGGGCTTGGAATTGGTTGCGAAAGCGCGCAAAATTGTTGGGCTTCTTCGTAGTCAAGTAAGACTACGTATTATCTCGCTGGGCGTTGAATTTAAGGACATTGCAATTGCCAACCGAGCTCTATGTTTACCTGCTTATGGGGGCGGCAGCTGGTGGGCTCATCAACGGATTGGCGGGATTCGGCACAGCTCTTTTTGCACTTGGCTTCTGGCTAAATGTCATGCCGCCGGTTCAGGCGGTTTCAGTGGTTGTTGTGATGTCCGTCGCCAGCGGTTTGCAAGGCGTTTGGTTGGTACGAAGGTCCATTGCAAATCAGCCAAGGCGCCTCGCGCGCTTCCTGCTGCCCGCTCTTCCAGGGATACCGATGGGCGTAGCCGCTCTTTCGTACATTCCGGTGGAGACACTTAAGATGATCATCGCAGGTTTCATGCTGCTCTATGGCGGATTTTTCACTTTCCGCACCACGTTGCCAAAACTCGAACGCCCCGCACCAATAATCGAATGCATCGTCGGATTCTTTGGTGGCTTACTTGGAGGTGCCGCATCGTTGTCGGGCGCATTGCCGACGATGTGGTGCGCCATGTGTCCTTGGCCTAAGGCTGAAACCCGTGCTGTGCTTCAGCCTTTTAACGTGGCTGTCTTGGCGCTCGCGTGTATCATGTTTGCGGTCAACGGAGCCTATTCGTGGGATACGCTGATACTCATCGGCTTAGCGCTTCCTGTTACTATTGTCTTTGCCCAGATCGGGATCTCGCTGTTCAAGCGGCTGGACGATGATCAATTTCGTCGCTTGATCATCGCAATGATGTTTCTGTCGGGCATTATACTGATGCTGCGCGCGCTGATTACTTAATTCGAGGTGCCTTAAGGAAAAGTGTTCGCGCGAATGTGAGAAATTGCGGGTACTCTGGACATCGCGGAATACTCTGACTGTACTTCACTTGCCAGTTGCCTGAAGGCCAGCGCCCTAAGTGAGATCACCGGTTCCTAACGCCGCACAAAGCATCACCAATCTACGACCAAAAATAGAGAAGCTCGGCAATCCAGAACTCTGGATGAACTCTTGCTCTTCCAATGCCTCGAAATGCGGTTGCAGCACCGCTGTCTCTATTTCCAAGGATTAACCCGTGTCAGCCACGGACATCGGTCGATCTGACTTCACCAATGTCTCCAGGATAAACAATGGTATGAGGCACTCCGATTCCCGTGCGACTTCATCTTTATGCGCATCGATAGGCATACCTTCAAATGACCTCATCCGTGCGGTCGTCACTTTCGCCATAGCGTTTAAGGGTTGCAGGCCTGGTGCCCTCGTAGACCCGTGCTACGTTCTTAGCGATTTTGGCGTTTTCCCGTTCAAAAAGACAGTCACCGTACATGTCGGAGGCGACGATGAAGGGGCCCATGCGGTTGCATTTGAGAACCCACATCGCCTGCGCGAGGCCGAGTTCCTCGTTCCAGTGCACAGCCTCGACATTCTCAACGCCGCGCCCAAGAAGCGCACCCGTGCCGTATCCGACGGTCGACAGGTAGACTGCGCCATTAGGCACGAAGTATTCCTTGTAGTCCTTCGATGTCATGCCGCCCTTGCCGACGATTAACTTTGCCCCGGTCTTGGCCATCCATTCAGGCAACCATTTGGCAAAGCGGAAAGATGCCGTCGCCGTCACAGCGCCCATGTCAAAAGACCCATCCGGGTTGATTCGAGCGGCGGGTGAGCAGTGGAAGTTGGCGGCGGATTGGGAGGGCAACTCCATCGGGATATTCGCCTTTTCCTCTAGAGCGCGCATATAGACGCCTTCTCGAGCTGTGTACATCAGGCCATCAAGGTAGACGACATCGCCCAGGCGCAGATCTGCGATCTCTTCGTCGGCGGGGGTGGTGGACAGGATGATTTCACGCGGTGCGCTCATTCTGCTGCCTCCCGCATAGGTTCCCAGTCAATGGTTTCACGACGCTGATAGTCGGTGAACCAGTCTGGGTCCGTGCGATGTTCGACTTGCCCGTCCGCGTGGATGCGGGCGACGGCGCGGCGCGAGCTTAGACAGAACGCATGCACCGACATGGGCATTCCGCCCGTGTGGCAATACCCAACTTCGATATTACAATCGATTACCATGTTCTTGCCGACAAACCCCATGGCACCCATGCCGATAGAGTTGCCAAGTTCTTTGAATTCATCCTCCATCTTGGCGATTTCTGGATCGCTGTTACGCGATCCGACGATCCGCAACGTCGAGGCGCGTTTGCCCAGTGTCATGCAGATATCCTTGGATCCCCCCAACCCGATGCCGATGATGGCAGGCTGGCAGGCAAGGCCGCGTTTGCCGAAAGCCATAAGGCTGTCGAGGTAGAAACGCTTGATCCCCTGAATACCATCAGACGGGAACAGCATCCGGTAATCCGAACCAAAAAGCCCGCCCTTGTGGACGGTGATCAGATCTACCCATGCGCCCTCGGGCTCATAGCCATATTCGATCTCCGGCGCGCCGATGCCCACGTTGTTGTTGTGATCCGTCCGCCACAATGGATGCACTCGGTTCGGTCGTAGCGGAACACCGTTGGTGGCATTCGCCGTTGCGCGGCGCAGAGCGGCTTCAAGTGCGACCATACCGCCTTCAACCTGCGCTTCGTTGCCCATCTTGACGAACCAGCGCGGCACGCCAGTATCACCGCACATCGCGCGTCGGTCTTCCTTGGCGGCCTCGTAATTTTCCAGCATCGCCTTGAGAACAAACGACGACAGATCGCCGTCTTCTGTCCTAGCGGCCTCTTGCAAGCCATCGAGGTAGTCTTGCGGGATTTCAATAGCGGCCTTGTCCATCAGGGTTTCGGCGGTGGATTGGATCAGGTTTATGGGTATCATTGTGCTGCAACCAATGTTTCAGGCGCACCTTCGGGCAAGACAGTCTCGCCCGGACGCACGATGGTGAATTTAACGGGTTCATTGTTCACAGCCACCCTGCCGTTTTGCAGTGTTGCGACAGTAAATGCGCTGTCTTCCATCGCACCAGGCTCTGGATAGTCTTCACGGAAATGCGCCCCGCGGGAGTTTTCACGAGCAATCCCGGCTTTGGCAATGACCTCGGATACATCGCACAGTGAACGTAGATTTAGCCAGTCATGCCAAGTCAGGTTAAACGCTAGATTACTGTCCTCAACACCTACATCCATCAAGGCCTCAGAGACGCTTGCTATCCCTTTCAACCCGCGCTTCATGCCAGCCTCGGTGCGCATGACACCCACGTCGTCCCACATGATATTCTGCAACTGCTTTCGCAGCGGTAGGACAAGATCCGGCTTGCGGCTCAGCGGATAGATGGCGCGCTCGAACTCTGCCGCCAGCACATCTTCGTCTGGGTCACGCAGGCTCATGCCTGCCACATCGCGCCCCATCGTGTCGCCTGCGATACCGCCATAGACGGTGGAATTGGCCACACCATTCCCGCCTAAGCGGTTGGACCCATGGGCGCCGCCGGCGTCCTCGCCGGCGACATAAAGACCCTCCATCTCCGTGCGCGTGTCGACATCGACGACGACGCCGCCCATGAAGTAATGCGCCGTTGGCACAACTTCGACCTTACCGGCGGCCAGATCGAAGCCGCTGTCAGCGCAGCGGTTGACCATGCCTTTAAACTTCTTACGCACGTTATCCGGCCCAAGATGTGCCATTGAGATGAAGACGCCCTCTTGTTCGGGATTGTTGTTCTTGCGCATCTCGGCATAGATACCCCTACTGACCACATCACGGGTGGCACGTTCGCCTCTGTCGTCATAATCGAACATGAACCGCTGACCAGTGTGGCTGATGAGCTGTCCACCAGCGCCGCGCAGGCCTTCTTCCAGAACGGTGCCGGTCATGCGGGTATGATCCCCGGCAAGCAGCCCTGTTGGGTGAAACTGCACCATTTCCATGTCCCGCAAAGTTAGCCCCGCACGCAAAGCCATGGCCAGACCATCCATGGTCTTGTCACCGGATGGAGTGTGGTATTTGTACATGGTCGGCCCGCCGCCCGTGCCCATCATCACCGTTTTGGCACGCACCAGACGGAACTTGCCAGTCCGCATGTCGATCATCAGAACGCCCGCCAGCGCACGGCTGTCTTTGGTCGGGATTAGACCCACCGCGCGGTGTTCTTGCAGTTTCTCAACACCGGAGGCGAGGACCTTTTCCATCAACCGATTGATGATCTCGATCCCCGTCAGATCACCCTTGTGAACCGTCCGGTCCGCCGTTTGCCCGGCAAATGCCTTTTGGTGTAGCGACCCGTCCGCGTTGCGGTCAAAGAAACACCCGACCTCGTTTTCCAGCTCGCGAATGCGGATCACGGCCTGCTCACACAAGCGCCACGCCATGTCCTGATTGGGCAGCCATTTGCCGCCATTGATCGTGTCCATGAAGTGCCGTTCAACCGTATCGCCGCCCCCAAGGGCCACGTTGTACCCGCCCTGAACCATTCGAGTGCAGCCGCATTTTCCGATCAAGCCTTTCACCGCGATGGTGATTTTCGCCCCCTCTGGTGCTGTCTGCTGGGCGTGAAGTGCAGCGAACAAGCCAGCGCCTCCGGTGCCGAGGATAAGAATGTCGGTGTCGTGGCGTTCAATGTCAGAAACTTTCATGTCAAATCGCTTTCATGAAAAAGAGAATCGCAATGCAAAAAGATCCCGCCGTTGCACCTGCCGCTAGTGTCTTTTGGGGTGCGCTCCACGGCAGCCATTCCATCGCTATCAGACGCAAACCGCCAAACATGTGAATAGCCAGAAGGAAAACGAGACCAAACTCTGCGATCTTCACCGCGGCCGCTTCGGTGAGATGAAGGAAGCCGTCCAGCCTAACGGGGTCTGTCATCGCCATGGCCAGCACCCAGAAGTGTAGGGGCAGGAACAAGGCCAGCGCGAGCCCGGACAGGCGGTGCAGGATATAGGCAAGCCACAGGGGATGCGCGCGGGATGTGATGCCTTTTGCCGCCTTCATACGCCCACTCCTTGCGAAAAGGTCACCGCCCAAACGGCGCGCGCGCCAAGCGCTAACAAACCCAGTCCAACAAGCCACATGAACCCTTCCAACGCAGCGCCTTTCAATCCGCCCCATTCCAACGCGATAGCACGCAAGCCAATGGCGCCATGGATGGAAACCGCGACTACGAAGATGCCATAGAACAGAAACCAGAGCACAGACCCTTGGGTACGCTCCAAGATCTCAGCAGCACTCAACCCACCCTGAATGGCATAGATCATCACCGCCAGATGCCCGACCACAAAGGGGGCCATCAGCAGCGCGCTTAGCCGTTGAAACATGTAAAGCCGCAAACTCAGCATCAGCGCCCCCTCTTGAAGAAGTTTTTTGCGGTTTCTCGTTTCAGCCCCGCGATAGCTGACATCGGGTTCAGCTCATTCGGACAATACATCGTGCATGACCCCATCGAGTGACAGTTGTGACATCCACCACTGCCGGAAACAGCATCCAAAATCGCGACGCGCCCTTCGTCCTTCGCATCGTTCAGGAGGGTCCAGGCCCGCTGTAAAGCAGCCGGACCGAGGTAGTCGGGGTTGCTCGCCACTGTGTCACAAGCGGCGTAACACACAGAACAATTGATGCATTCAATTCCGGCATTCGCTTCGACCCTCGTGGCGCTTGTCTCATGCACCGGGGCAATCTCGTCATCTCGTGTGAGAGCGCCGTGATGCACACCTTCGGCGGCAACCCATTTGTCAAAAAACGGATCCATATCAACGGCCAGATCCTTGATGACGGGCAAGTTGCGCAACGGTCCGATCATCACCGCATTGCCATCAACAACCTTGGAGATGTGTGTGCGACAAGTCCAGCGCGGGACACCGTTGACCATCATCGCACAGCTGCCGCACATGCCGACACGACAGGCAAACCGATAACTCAAGGTCGGGTCCGCGTTTTGCTGCACCCAGGACACTACATCCAATACAGTCTGGTTCTCATAGGCGGGCACATCGAAAGTTTCGACGCGGTCTGCATCGCGCTGAATGGTGACTTTCAGAACCTCTGCCGTCATTTGGAGAAATCCGTAATCACTGCTGTTCCGGGACGCGTCGGGCCCTTCATCGAGCGCAATTCAGCACTTGCCCCAGATAGGGTGACTTCGCGATCCAACATGGGGGTAAGATCCACGTCGCCCCGTTCGATCATCTCCAACAAAGACGGGTATTTCCATGCAGGCATGCCGCGGGTCCCGAAAAAGGCCAATTGTTTGGAATAGATGGCACGCATGTTAACCTCCATTATGCCATCACTGGCGGGCATGCCCACATGCACGTGCCGACCAAGGGTGGCGAGACATTCAACAGATGCGTTCGTCGTCTGCGCGATGCCAAGCGCCTCAAGTGAGACCTGCGCACCGCCCTTGGTGATCTCGCGGATGGCGTCGGGAACATCCTCGGTCGCTGCGTTCACGGTTGCATCTGCGCCCAGCGTCAGCGCATGATCCAGCTTTTCCTGAACGACATCGACGACAACAACCCGCGCCCCCAGCATTTTGGCCAGAAGCAAAGCCGACAGGCCAATGCCGCCCGTGCCATGTACGGCGACCCATTCACCTGCCCGCACATTAGCGCGATCAGTCAATGCGTGCCACGCGGTTGTGACCCGACAGCCAAGACCAGCGGCCAGCGCGTCTGGCATTGTTTCAGGCAAGTGAACTAGGTTGTGGTCAAACGGAACGGCAACAAATTCTGCGTAGGCGCCCGGCGCGCCAAAACCGGGGACAATAGCACTTTCACAGGTGTTCGAGTGACCCGTCTGACACGCCAGGCAATCACCACAGCCCAAAATGAACGGGGCGATCAGTTTGTCGCCGATCTTGTGTTTGGCCTGCGCGCCTGCCTCGACCACTGTTCCGCAGTATTCATGCCCTAGGATTGAACCACTGGTGACTTTGGGATGACTGCCCACCCATCCATGAAAATCAGAACGACACACCCCGCAGGCAGCCACTTCGAGAACAACGCCGTTCTCGGGGCAGCTTGGGTCCTCTACCGTTTCAATGGAAAGATCTTCATTGAAGTCTCTGACAACAGCGGCGCGCATCGTTCATTCCCTTATTTGTCGAGCCAAGCTCTGTGCAGCTCCGTCCCCTCGGGACGCGGTGATTTCTTGTCAGGCGTCCAAACCGGCAACGCACATGTATTTGACAGACAGGTAATCCTCCGAACCCTGACTACCGCCTTCCTTGCCCATACCGCTTTCCTTGAGTCCTCCGAACGGAGCTTCGACGGTCGTGATCAGGCCGGAGTTGATCCCGATCAACCCATACTGAAGCCCATCATTTAGCCGAAAAGTGCGCCCGAGCGATTTGGTGTAGGCGTAAGCTGCAAGGCCGAACTCGGTGGCGTTAGCGGCTTCAAAAGCTTCTTGTTCGGTCTCGAACTTGAAGACAACGGAAAGCGGGCCAAAGATCTCTTCGGTTGCGCATTTCATGTCGGCGTTTGCAGCGGTGATCACTGTTGGTTCAAAAAAGGTGCCGCCTATCTCGTGCCTTTTGCCACCAGAGACGATTTTGCCACCCTTGGAAGTCGCATCCGCGATCATATCTTCCACTTTCTCGACGCCTGCCATGTCGATCATCGGCCCTTGTGCGACACCATCATGCGCGCCATCCCCGACAACCAATTCCTCGGACGCCTGCTTTAGCCGCGCGACAAAGGCGTCGTGAATACAAGCCTGTACGTAGAAGCGGTTCGTGCACACGCAGGTCTGGCCCATGTTGCGATACTTCGCGATCATTGCCCCTTCGATAGCCGCATCAATATCTGCATCGTTAAACACGATGAACGGTGCATTGCCCCCTAGCTCCATCGACACTTTCTTGAACGTGTCTGCAGATTGGCGGATCAACACTTTGCCAACGTCTGTTGACCCGGTAAAGGTGACCTTGCGCACATCAGGGCTGGCCATCATGGCTCCGGCGATTTCTCGGGCGGAGCCGGTCAGGATGCTGACGACACCGTCAGGAAAACCGACATCCTGGCACAGCTTGACCCAGGCAAGACCAGAATAGGGCGTAGCCGTCGCTGGTTTTGCAACTATCGTGCATCCTGCGGCAAGCGCGGGTGAGGGCTTTCGCGCCAACATGGAGGACGGAAAATTCCACGGTGTGATTGCCCCCACAACTCCCACAGGATGGCGTGTCACCATGAGTTTGCGATCGGCGGTCGGAGACGGCACAATCTCGCCTTTGGCGCGCCGCACCTCTTCAGCAAACCAGCGCACATAGGCCGCGCCGATGGCAATTTCGCCACGCGCCTCGGCAAGCGGCTTGCCTTGCTCTGCTGTCAGCAGCTGCGCCAGGATTTCCTGGTTGTCCATCAATGCGTCGTGCAACTTATGCAGCAGACCAACACGGAAAGACAGATTGCTGGTTGACCAGCCGTCGAACGCTTCCGTCGCTGCCGCAATCGCGCGATTGGTCTCGCTTATACCGCAACTAGGCACATGTTCGATGACTGTACCAGTTGCCGGGTTCGTCACCGAAATGGTCTCACCGCTTTCCGATCCGCTCCAAGCGCCGCCGATCAAGTTGGCCTGTTGCAACATGTCACCATAGTCACTCACGGAATTTCCCTCTAAACAAGCGATGAGAAGCGCACCGGACACAGCCGAAAAGCCACGATAGTGACTCTGATTAACAGTAAGACAATCTGTAAATAAGCGAAAAAATATTTATATTAAATTTAGTAAAGCTTTCAAAATACCATTTGGTCGTTATAGAGACAGTCATTAGCTCGTGCGGCCCCAAGGCCCCAAGCGGCCCGACATTGGCTGAAAAATCGACCCAATGGGTGAAAGGATTGGACATGACGATCCGGCAACTCCGAACCCTAGTTGCTATTGCAGACACCAAAACATTTGGTGAAGCCGCGAATGTCATTCACGTGACCCATGCCGCGATCAGTCAGCAAATGCAGGCACTTGAGGCCCAGCTGGACATTGAACTGTTTGATCGGAGCACGCGCACGCCAAAGCTTACCCCAGCGGCGCATCTGATCGTTGCAAAGGCCCGAACGCTAGTCGATGCTTATGACAATCTGGTACCGTCCGCCTTAGAAGACGGCGGCCTCAAAGGCATTATCACTCTTGGAACTCTGCGTACGACACTGACAGGGCTAACGCCAAAGGCGATGGCAGCCTTGAAATCCAAGTGGCCCGAAATTGGGCTTCACATTCGCCCTGGGCTGACAGGCGCCTTGCTAACAGAGATTGAACGTGGAGGCCTGGACGCTGCAATTGTTGTCAAACCAAACTTGATGCCTGCCGGTCTCACCTTTCGAGAACTGGCGCAAGAGCCAATGCAACTGATCGCATCCATCGACGAAACAGAAGTGGACCCGGTGGTTCTTTTGAAATCCAAGCCATTTATTCGATTCGATAGGAACGCTGTTGCAGGGACTCTAATAGACAATTGGCTTCTCTCGAAACGTATTCAGGTGGCTGAGACAATGGAATTGGATAGCCCAGAAGCGATTGTATCGATGGTACACGCCCGCCTTGGTGTATCCATCGTCCCTGATCTTGCGGTCAAGCCGTTTGATGCCGTCCCAGTAATGCGCATTGGCCTCGGCCCGGATGCGCCAATAAGAACGCTCGGCCTAGTTTACAGAGACAACCAAGTCAAAAAACGGGTTCTCGACGAGTTATTCGAGGCGCTCATGCATGCCATTGAGATATCGCAAAAGTGACAATCGCGAAATAAGGAAAGTATCTTGTTTCAAGAGCCGTCTCACTTTGACCTGATGAAAGAATATCACGGTAGTGAATCCGAGAAGGTATTTGCTTCAGTCCATTAGCGACGTGACAAATTTTCTGATTTCTGCCTTCGCATACCTGTTGCGAAGGGAAATAGGAGCTGCAACATAAATGATTGCGGCGACCATTATGGCACCCAAGCACCACTCCGGCAGAATGAAGACCAGAACGCAGCAGAGCAGGATCAGTCCTACGTCAACCCACCAAGATCCTTTATTGGGCAACGGAGAAAAAATGGTTTCCGCCGACAGTACTTCAGTTTCGTGTTCTGACCTTGCAAGTGTTGTGATAGCTCGGTACCCGTAAGCGTCAAAGCAAACCTTGTTGCGACTCCTGGGAATCAATTGCCAACCGTGCTGCACCGCAGTCCGCGAAATGTATTCCTCCAAAGCCCACTGTGAAGAAATTTGTTCGCCCATTCTGAATTGTTGGCAAAGGACGTTCTCTGGCTCGTGTGTTACGACTTCTGACATCAACCCTCCGCGTCCTGAAGTGCTTAGCATCCTAGCGTACAAATCAATTAAGCTCGAAGCCGCATGACCGAACGTAGTTACCAAAGTCAGCACGTTCGGGCTCGCTATACTGCCGAACTTTGTCTTCAGACCAGGAATACCTTTCGCTGTCCGCAAATTTCTTTGGAAATCTCTGTTTTTCATAGGGCTGCGACGTCGCGCGCTCTTCATCGTATTGCACAATTGTCTCCTTCAAATTGACCTCCCTATAATGGTCGACGTGACATGTGACCTGTAGTGGCAGCCGCTTAGAGATCTTCGGCGTTTGCGCGGGAAAACCAAATGCGAGGCCCGCAAATGGAAAAACATGGTCCGGCAGATCAAGCAGGTCAGAGACCGCCGCAGCCTTGTTTCGCACAGCGCTGATCGGGCAGCAGCCGAGTCCAAGCACTTCCGCCGCTGTCACGAAAGCGCCCAGCGTAATCGCTGCATCCCCCGTTGCATTGAAAAACGCGTCAAGATGGTCGTTTGCGAAGGGGACACCATGCCATTCGTGCAACAACCTTTGGCGACGGTTGTTGCCGCAAATGACGGCAATCATCGGCGCATCCGCGACCCAAGACTGACCCGACACAAGTGTTGCAAGACGTCTTTGGATATCTTCGGATTCCAGCAAGATGATATCACACTGCTGCAGATCGCTCTTTGTGGGCGCGGATAGGGCGATCGCGGAGATGGTGCGGACCCAATCGGATGGGATTGGCTTGTCCGTGAATGCACGACAAGAACCACGGGCCGCCATGGAATACAAAAGGTCCGATTGTGCGGTGCTTTCAACTTGTGAAGGTGCATCGCTGAAACGCGCCGCGAGGGCGCGTTGCAAGTCCGATTGGGGTGCCTTCGACATGCTGGTCCTTCTCTTTAGCTGCTTGTTTCTTAAAGTACACATAGAAGCTGAACGGTTTTTTGCTTGCTTAGCAACTGCAAGATGTTCCACCGGCACACGCGCCGCGTAGTTTCTTTTCCGTCATGAACGGCAATTGCCTGTTCGCACATAAACCCGCAAGCATTGCCGAAAATGTATCACCGCGCTAAGATACGCCGAAACCTGCGGCTCTCAAGCTTTGCCGCGAAAGCCGCGACAGGCAGATAAAGTAAATCGAAGCAGCAATGCATGACATTTCCCTGATCGCGTTTGCCAGCGCCGTCCTGCTGCTGGCAGGCGCAGTGAAAGGTTTCATTGGGCTGGGAATGCCGACCGTCGCGCTGGTTCTGTTAACGTTTAAGCTCGACGCAAGATCCGCCGTCACATTGATCCTGATCCCAATGTTGCTGAGCAACGTCTGGCAATTCTGGCGTGGACCTGACATGGTTGGATGCGCGAAACGGCATTGGCGCTACGCGGCCATTTTGATCCTATGCGTCGCTGGAACCGTCTGGTTCAGTCAATCCACTCCAGATCGGTTTTTGCGCGCTGTGCTAGGTGCGTTTGTACTGGCGTTTTGCTTTTTCAGCTGGCGTGACATGGTGCCTCCGATCCCGTCAAGCACAGTGCGCTTGTTCGAAATAATCAGCGCTTTGGTTGCCGGGCTGGTTGGTGGGTTGACTGCCGCATGGGCGCCACCATTGGCTATGTACCTGACCGGTCTCCGACTGGAGCGTGACGCATTTGTTCAGGCACTCGGGTTCTTAATCACGGCTGGTAGTGTGTCCGTTTTGGCGATGTTCATAGCTGTCGGGCACAGTTCGCAAGCGGATCTGGCAGTCTCGGTCTTCTTGCTGGTTCCGACCCTGATTGGGTTTTCCGCAGGTGAGCGGTTGCGGCATAGGGCAAATTCCGAAGCCTTCAAAGGCTTTTTCTTAGGCGCATTTTCGCTGCTGGGGGCGAATTTGTTGTTGGGCACTCTCTGGGGGTAGTGCGCAGCGGAATCATCGCACGCAGCACTGCGTCTGGATCTGTTGCAAACTTTTGACTGTTGACGCTCATAAGTTCTTCGAGTGATTGGATATCGAAATATTGAAGTTGAAAGTTTGTTATTATGATCTCTTTCAAAGGCGGGCAGTATCCGAAAGATGTGATCCTCTTCGCAGTGTTTTTCTATGTCCGATACGGTTTGTCATATCGCGATCTGGAAGAGATCATGCATGAGCGAGGCGCTGCAGTAGATCACACGACGCTGAACCGCTGAGTGACGCGGTATGCAGGCGCAATTGCTGAAGCGGCGCGTCGTCGAAGGGGGCCGTGCGACCGCTCCTGGAGAATGGACGAAACTTACATCAAGGTGAAAGGAAACTGGGTCTATCTCTATCGAGCTGTCGACAAGCACGGCAAGACGCTTGATTTCATGCTTTCGCAACGTCGAAACAAACCCGCGGCCACCAAGTTCTTTGCCCGAATGCTGGAGGTCAACGGCCTTCCGAGAAAGATTGTCATCAACAAAAGTGGAGCTAACACCGCTGGCCTCAAGGCCACCAACAAGATGCTGAAAGGTTTTGGTTGCCAGGTCCCAATTGAAATGGTCAGGCGAAAATACTTGAACAACATCGTGGAACAGGACCATCGTTTCATCAAAAGACGAACCCGCCTGATGTTCGGCTTCAAGTCTTTTGCTTCGGCATCAGCGACCCTGGCTGGCATCGAGGTCGCGCACATGATCCGTAAAGGCCATTTCACACCGGGACTCTGCCCGTTTCGTCAATTCTCCGAGTTGGCAATCTGACCCGGAAGCGATCGCAGATCTATTTGGCCGACCTAAAACTTTGCAACGAAACCGTGTCAACTCTTCGGTCAGTAAGAAACTTTGCAACAGATCCCCCTAGATAACACAATTTCTTGCTTAAGCTTATTTTAATGATCATTTTTTAAACTTATTGCACGTTACACGACACCTCACGTAAGCGCACCTTTTCTCACTCTTGGAGCATTAAGAGCCAAGTCGTAGCTGAGCGCTGGCAGAGAACGAGGCAAGGACGGTGTTGAGTACCCTGCCCTAGACCAAGGTTCAACTTGACCAAAACGTAACTCAAACAAAAAACTCCGCTCTGCGGCTGCCAATATTTGCCAAAACCTTTTGTCTAGCACATGACAAACCTTGCTGCGTGGCTGGACCCCCCAAAAGAGTTGCACAAGTTGGATGGTCTCTAACTGAAATCAATATCGTAAACCGCCAGACTCCACGCCCCGAGCTAAAGGCAAGAAGCATAGGAAAATCAGTGGAGCATCACATGAGTGTTTCAAAAAAATTGCTGCGAGCGGTGGTAACGTTATCCTTATAAGGGCTGCATTCCAGAGGATTGGTTTAATCGCCAGCTTCAAACTTTGGCTTAGTTCCACGTTTGTGCGCTGCTTTGCGAAAAATAGCTTCTGCCTCAGCATAGGCCCTCAATGCCCGCTCTATCATACTCAAAACGAACTAGCTTGGCCCGATCCTGGATGCCGATACTGGCCCCGGCTTAATACGTCTCCAACAAAAAAGGCGCGAACTGCAGTCCGCGCCTTTGATAGATTACTGCCCTAATTCTTACCCGTGGGTAAGGTCATCTTCTTCAGGCAAAGCTTCAATAAAAGCGGCGATCGCCTCTTCCAGTTTGTTGCGATCCACCCGCGTGAAGTCCAAGTTGTATTTCAACTCAATACGCCCGCTGGAAGCAGAGCATTTCGCAACCCCTGCCCGGCCGGTTACTTGAAACGTAGTTTTCGCACGCCGAGGCTTACTGGAGCTTTCACCCTTAGGCTTCTTGTCTTCGCTGGCCTCTGACGCCCCTAAAAAAGACCTGAGAATCGCGACCTCGCGAACGCCGTCACGATCCGGTTCGCTCATCAACGTCTCGCTCACCTGCCGCACAAGATTTGGCGTTGCATCGAACTTGCGTTTAAGTTCCACGCCGACATTTCGCGGAATGTCATTTGGATGCATCAGCACTTTGTCCAACATCCTCAACAAACTGGCAAACGACCTGATATAGCTGCGCTTGGTGTAGCTTGCCGACTTGAACAACGTGGAAACGGCCTTGTCCACGTCCGGGCAATCATTTGACGGGTTTTCTGCATACGCTCGTGCGAGTGCGCCCATTTCCGCAAATGAGATATCCTTACGGATCAAGTTTTCATCCACCATGCGACGGTAGCTGTTGTCGAGGTCACTAGCCTCTGAAATGCCCGCCGGAATTCGGGCGTACACGTCCTTACCCGTTTCATCGAGCAATGCTCGATAAGCAGATAGGCGACGCATCCCTTGGATGAGTTCGAACCGCCCATCCGAACGACGTTCAAGTCGGATTGGATTGGACAGCCCAATGTCCCGAATAGAATCCTTGAGCTCGTCCAACTCTGGATCCGGTCCAGGCTTGCGATCTCGTGTCAGCTTTTCGGTCAAGACATTGGCCAGAGGTACATGTTCAGTGACCAAACCTTCGTTCCGAAGGCGGACCAACTCATGTGCCAGGCGATCGTTTTCTGCTCGAATGGTTTCTTCTGTCGATTGCTGATCCCGCAATGCATCGGCATTTTCAGAAATCGCCGCTGCCATCGGACCTCGGCGCTTCTCAAGAACTTTGTCCGGCACTTTCCCGACAGGAATGTCGTCCATTGCCGGTATGTCGATATCGAACATTCTGCGCTTGCGGCTCATGCCTCATCCTCCAGCTTGTCCCAGGCCGACAACATGACGCCCCGGAATTCTTCATATACGTTGTCAAATGTCGAACGCGCTCGACGCCAGGTTTCCCGTGTCATCTCGCGATAATCCATTTCATAAACCGAGCTAAGAAAGCGGCCCGACTGCTCAACTGCGCGAGTCATTTCCACCGGGTGCTCGGCGACGTGCTCACCAAAGACCTTTTTGAAAGCCTCGAACATCGCATGGTGAAGAGCGTTACCCGGCTCATATCGTGTGAGTAGGAACCGCAACTCACAAAATGTTTTCGGCAAGCCGATCTTACCCGTGGGTAAGGTTTTGTCGAAGCCGTAAGCCAGATCCTCCAGCGCCTCGGCAAGCTGACCTATGAAAGACGTGGTGGAATCGTACTCCCAGTATCCCGGGCCCGATGGAATATAAAGCATGTCAGCAGCAAAGACGGCATTCATGGATTGATAACCAATGGCCGGAGGACAATCGAAGATGATCAGGTCATAGGCATCATCGGGGATTTGATCCAGATATCGCGACACAGCCGCAAAGAATGACCACTCAGGGTTAAGATGCCGATACTGCGCCGAAGCAAATTCAACGAAGGCAGCATTGGCACAGGACGGGATCGCGTCGATCGTGGACCAGGAAGTCTTTCTGATGAAGTCCGAGATTCTGAGGTCACCAAGACCCATATCTGTAATTGACGGCGGCAGTTCACGGCGGGGTAGGGCAGTCCCTGATTGCGCGGCAACGGGGCGATTGTTCATACGTTCCGTTTCACGGATTAGATCCCGGGCCATGATGCCCCAGACAGTATAATCCTCGGCCACATCCGTAAGACCCATCGAATGGCTCAGCGTCGCCTGTGGGTCAAAGTCCACCACAAGCACACGATACCCATCCAGTGCAGAGGCGTGCGCAAGATGTAACGCCACGGTCGATTTTCCAGCTCCGCCCTTGAAGTTGGCAACAGCAGCGCGAATGGCGCGCTTGCCTTCGGGGCGCGGGGGCATCAGGGACTTCCGGTTCACCTTGAGACGTCGTCGCAACTCGTTCACCTCTTCCAGGCTGAACCACCTCTGGCGCCCATCCGGCTCGACCTCGCCACTGGGCAGGGACGGATCCGCCGCCAATTTGCCGCGAAAGGTCGACTGGTTGACTCGGAAGATCAGCTCGGAAACCTCCCAGCTTGAAAACCGGCGGAGTGTCTTCTCCATTTCGGGGCTAAAAGTCTGCTGGCGAATCCAGCCCTGCAGCTTGAGGGATTGGTTGCGCAATGCGCTCAGGTCTTCGTGCGTGTACATGCCTCTGATCTCTATATTTGGAACGTAAATTTCTGTTCGTTTCCTATTTACGACCGATTTGCACTTTACGCAAAAGAAAATATCATGAAACTGCAACCTTACCCACGGGTAAGAAAACAAGGCGTCTAAGCGCAAAAGCGATTCGGGAGATTCGGCCGCGCCGCTCAGCGAGTCATGTACCAGGAACCTCGTTATTTAGGGGGACAGGGAACTGTCAAATCCTATATATAGGGGGACATTAGAACTCTTTAAGGGGACGTACTGCATGTCCCCCTTCACCAGTGATTCACCAAATTCTTTTCTTTTTTGAAGGATGACCGACCTAAAGGTTGCCTCGACTTCAGACTCTTCTTGACAGAATCGAAGGTTTGGACGCTAATTAGGCCAAGATGGCGAAAAGCGTTGGAAAACAGCGCGGACATGGCGGGATAAACCCGTCTGAGGCAGAAGAAGCGGTGAGAACGGGTATGCAACTGGCTAAACCGGTCGGGCGTAATGCGGCGGCCTTAAAATACGATATACTCTCTGCGCTGACCATTCACGCCTTGTCAGGAGACAAACATCGACAGCGTAGTGTTCTGCGTATCATCGCCTTGATTACGACCAGATATAACTGGCGCAGCAATGAATTGTCGATTGGACGCGAAGAAATTTCGCGCCTTTGGGCAGTGAACGAAAGGACAGTAAAGCGCGAAATGTCCAAATTTCGCGCATTAGGGTGGGTATCCGTCAAAAGGCCTGCGGCGCGTGGCAGAGTCGCCGTATACGAGATTGACCTCAAACAGATCATGATCGACACGCAAGAGGTGTGGCCGATCATAGGTTCGGACTTCCATGCGCGTATGATGCATGAACCGGAGCCGGAAACAAATATTGTGCCGTTCACGATGAAACCCGCGCCCACCGAAGATGGCGAGAGCGATGTCTGGTCACAGGTCCAGTCGAATCTTCATGAACGAGATCCAGAACTGTGGGCAAGCTGGTTTCAACATTTATCCGAAGCTGAGCGGGCAGGGGGGACTGTGACCCTCGTTGCTCCTTCGCGGTTTATGGCTGATTACATTTCTCAAAAGTGGAACCAACGTTTGCTCGCAGCCTATAGCCGGGTCGATCCCAGCATTAGAGTTGTGCGGGTGGAGTCGGCGGAGTGAGGGGCATCCGCCCATACTGGCGCAAGCCATCTGACCAACAGGAGAGCTCGTCCATGTTTCTGAAAAACTGCTGGTATGTCGCCGCTTGGAGCAAGGATATCGGGCGCGAACTGAAGGCCGAGACCTTTCTAGGCGAAAACATTGTGTTCTACCGCCAGCAGGACGGCACCCCCGTCGCGCTTGAGGATGCCTGCCCGCATCGCAAGCTGCCGCTGTCTAATGGCAACCTGATTGGCGATGTTGTGGAATGCGGCTATCACGGTCTGAAATTCGACTGCTCGGGTAAATGCACCGATAGCCCGACCCAGCGCGGTATGACCCCGCGTAGAGCGGTTGTAAAATCCTACCCGGTGGTGGATCGCTATCGCTTTCTGTGGATCTGGATGGGCGACCCGGATCTGGCCGATCCTGACAAGATTTTCCCGATTGATAACTTCGATGACCCAAGCTGGGGCAAAACCGATGGCGGGGTGATGGATATTGACTGTCACTACCTGTGGGTCTGCGACAACCTGTTGGACCCAAGCCATGTAGCCTGGGTTCATGTGTCGTCCTTTGCAGGTGCAGGCACGGATGAAGAGCCGTTGGATGTGAATAGAACAGATCGAGGCGTAATCGTTTCGCGCTGGATCGAGAACAAGCCGCCGTCGCCTTATTACGCGAAACTGGTGGCCTTTGACGGTGATTGTGACCGACTGCAGCACTATGAGATGTGTATGCCTGCGATCGGGCTGAACAAATCCATCTACACGCCCGTCGGGACCGGAGGCTATGATAAGCAACCGGTTGCTGAGACATTCATCAACATCTCTTACAACTTCATGACCCCGATTGATGAGGATCGAACCCGGTATTTTTGGTTCCAGCACCGCAATTCCGATCCCGACAATGCCGAGGTGTCCAAATTCATGAATGATGGCGCGCGGATGGCGTTTCTTGAGGACAAAGAAGTGTTGGAAAAGGTTCATCTGGGCATGAAATACGCCAAGACGCCCCATATTGATCTGGGACTGGACGCGGGGGCCAAACTGTTCCGGAAAGCTTTGAACCGCGCGATTGAGGCTGAGGCTGGACCGATCGACATGGTTGAGCGGTTGTAAGGCTTGCTGGTCGGTTCTGAAACCCACTAGGCATCGAGAGGAAAGTGAAACCGGGGATGCACCGCATCCCGCCGCTCGAATCCGCAAGCCAGGTAGGCGGCTTGGGCTTTTGAATTGTCGGGGTGGGTGCCGACCATCATGTAGGAGCAGGACAGCGCGCGCGCCTTGTATATTGCGCCTTCGATCAGCCGCCGCCCGACGCCCATGCCGCGATGGGGCCGTTCGACAAAGGGGTGGTGCATGTCGATACCACGACGACCCAGCTGCAATTGGCTGAGCGGGCTCAGGACGGTGTAAGCTTCGCGACAGTAGCACAGCCATTACTTTCTCGAAGTAGGAAGAGTTGGAAGCTTGTCTTCTAACAAACTTCGATCATACGAAAGTGGCTGACTGCACACTTAGCAGACAGGTTCTGAAGTCAATATCAGCGTCGGCAGGTAGATCGAGTTCCAAAACTGTCAGCGCCCAAAGCCGCCCATCGCGGCAAGCCCCAACCGCAGTTTATCGCTCAGAAAAGGTGAAATCCAACCCAATTAGCGGAAGCAGAGACAGTTCAATCTTTGGCGTAGATGATTGTTCAGTCTGACAGCAATTGAACAACTTGGCCCGTTTCAGGTCTGCGTCTCGATTGTTCTGGCATTTCGATCACAAGAGAACGACCTGTATGGCAGGATTGACTATGCACGGGCGTCAAAGCACCAGAAGCTAAAGCTTCTTCGATCAGACACATATGTCCGATCAACATGCCTGCGCCGGCCTTGGCCTCTTCGACGGCAAGGCTGTAGAGCGAAAACTGAGGTCCACTTTGATCATCGCGCAGTTTATACCCAGTATTTTGGGCCCAAGTGGACCAATCGTCTTTCCAAGCCTGATCATGCAGTAGTGGAATGTCTTCAAATCCGTTTCCGCCTCGGGCGCGATCCAGAAGCGTAGGCGCGCAAACCGGAGCGATAATGTCCTTGCAAACAGCGATCTGCCTTGGCGATCCATCCGGCACGGCGAAGAAGATCGACAAATCGAACAGCTCACGCCCAAGAGTGGGCGGAGTTTCCATGGCTGTTACAGAAAAAGTGATGTCTGGCAATTGAGCTCTGATCTGACGCAGACGCTTGGGCAGCCAAAGTTGGGCAACACTGGGCAGGGATGCGATGTGAAAATCGGCCTTGGGCGTTAAGTTGCGCAACGCTCGGGCCGCATCGGCCACTTGGTCAAAGGCCGAGGTGAAATCCGCGACAAGTGACTGCCCTTCAGGGGTGAGCTCAACGCCCTGGGCATTGCGGCGAAACAGCGGGGACCCTGCCCAACCTTCCAGTGTTTTTATGTGTTGAGATATCGCGCCCGGTGAGACGCTCAACTCTTCGGCTGCCGCGGCAAAGCTTACGTGGCGCGCAGCAGCCTCAAAGGCGCGCATGGCGTTCAGAGGTGGTCCATTCGGGCGATTAGGAACAACGCTCATTTCAGAAGCCTTAGTTTTTCTACGCCAAGAAATATCAATTCTGCTTTGCGATGTCACGCGGCAGTCGTCACATTGAGAAAAACAGGAGATCGTCAGATGACACTTGCGCAAAGAGATTGGGTGCCCGCCGTAAGCGAAACCTTGGTTCAGGACATCGCAACAAAGGCCGCTGCGACACCGTCGGGTGATCTATTGGCCCGGATTGAGCATTTGGCAGAGGAAAACCGTCGCATCCACGAGAAAGAGTGCTTCAACCTAAACCCGGCAACCAATGTGATGAACCCCAAAGCCGAACTGCTTTTGTCTTCAGGCATTGGGTCGCGACCTTCCTTGGGTTACCCCGGCGACAAATATGAAATGGGGCTGGAAGCAATCGAAGAGATCGAAGTTATCGCCGCAGAACTGTGCGCCGAGGTTTTTGATGCCCAGTTTGCCGAAGTTCGCGTGCCTTCAGGCGCCATTGCCAACCTCTATGGGTTTATGGCGACTTGCAAACCAGGCGACACAATAATCGCTCCTCCCGCCTCAATTGGCGGGCACGTTACCCATCATGTAGCTGGTTGCGCCGGACTTTTTGGTCTGCGAACAATCGAAGCACCTGTGAACGCTAATGGCTACACCGTCGATCTGGATGGGTTGCGCGAACTGGCGAAGTCTGAGAGGCCCAAGCTGATCACGATTGGCGGCAGCCTTAATCTGTTTGAACATCCTGTGGCCGAGGTCCGCGCCATTGCGGACGAAGTAGGAGCATGGGTTATGTTCGACGCCGCCCATCAGTGTGGCATCATTGCCGGACGCGCGTGGTCCAACCCGTTGAAAGAAGGTGCGCATTTCATGACTATGAGCACCTATAAGAGCCTTGGTGGTCCGGCTGGGGGTCTGATCGTTTCAAATGAAGCCGAAATTGCGAAAGCGCTGGACGCGATAGCCTTTCCCGGCATGACTGCCAATTTCGATGCAGCCAAGACTGCTGCTCTCGCCGTCACGATGTTGGATTGGAAGGAATTTGGTTCGGCCTATGCGCGCGAGATGATCGCCATGTCACAAGCGTTGTCCCAAGCGTTGCACGAGCAGGGTGTTCCGATCTTCACTTGCCGGGATGGTTTTACAAATTCCCACCAATTCGCGGTTCTTGCGAAGGCTTTCGGCGGAGGTCAAACAGCATCCAAAAAGCTGCGGGCAAGCGGGTTCCTCGCATGTGGCATCGGCTTGCCGGTCGAACCCGTAGAGGCGGACATGAACGGCCTGAGGATCGGCACCCCAGAGTTGGTGCGGTGGGGTATGAGGTCCGACGACGCTGAGCGTTTGGCCGATCTGATCATGCGCGGCCTGAGTGGTGAAACTGTTCTAGCAGAGGTTTCCGACTGGCGCAGAGAGTTCGACCAGCTGCATTTCGTGAATTGAGATCAAAGCGGCCGTTTGAGTTGACCTCTCGAATTCCGGTCGCTTTGACAACATCCTTGGAGACGGCAAAGGGACGATTTGCCGCCGATCGTACTTGTTGGGTCGAGCGGGCTGTACAATCTCTGTCATCACCGTTAAGGGCGTGATCTTTCTTCTGCAAGGTGATCTATGCACAACCCCTTCGACCTGCCCAAGACGCTTTCGCAGGCGTTGACCCAAAAGGGTTACAGCGAACTAACACCCGTTCAAGTCGCGGTGACACAGCCTGAACTGGGCCAGCTTGATTTGTTGGTGTCAGCGCAAACCGGATCGGGAAAAACGGTGGGTTTTGGCTTGGCGATTGCGCCAGATTTGTTGGACGGCGATGGCCGATTTGATCGCCCCGCGTCCCCTTTGGCTTTGGTCATTGCGCCCACACGTGAATTGGCCATGCAGGTGCAACGGGAATTTGACTGGCTGTTTTCTGAGGCCGGGATCGTTACCGCATCCGCCGTTGGTGGCATGGATGCGCGTGCTGAACGCAGAGCGATCGAGCGCGGCGCGCATGTCATTGTCGCCACGCCCGGTCGACTTAGGGACCATGTCTCTCGGGGTGTGATCGATCTGAGCGATCTCAGGGCTGTCGTCCTGGATGAAGCGGACGAAATGCTGGACATGGGGTTCTCGGAAGATCTGGAGTTCATTCTGGACCACACGCCTGAAAACCGTCGCACATTGCTATTCTCGGCAACGGTGCCGCGCGGTATCGCCAAGCTTGCCCAGACCTATCAAAAAGATAACGCTCGCCGCATTGAGGTCGGCAACAAAGACGCCCAGCACGCGGACATTTCCTATCTTGCGCTGTCTGTGGCCCCGTCTGATATCGAAAAGGCAATCATCAACCTTTTGCGTTTTCATGATGCGCAAACGGCGATCATCTTTGCCAATACCCGGTCTATGGTGGCCCGCCTTACGGCGAAGTTTTCCAACAGAGGGTTTTCCGTGGTTTCGCTTTCGGGTGAACTGAGCCAAACGGAACGCACCCATGCCTTGCAGGCGCTTCGTGATGGCCGCGCGCGTGTTTGTATCGCAACAGATGTGGCTGCGCGTGGCATTGACCTTCCCCGGCTTGAGCTTGTGATCCACGCAGATCTACCATCCAATGCGGAATCTTTGTTGCACCGGTCCGGGCGGACGGGCCGTGCCGGACGAAAGGGTACATCCGTACTGATTGTGCCGGGGCGTCAAAGGTCAAAGGCACAGCGCCTATTGAAATCCGCCAAACTGGAGGCCGAATGGGGTACGCCACCCTCCGCCGAGGAGGTGCTTGCGCGCGATGAAGAAAGGCTGATGTCCGATCCGGGATGGGGTCAATCTCCAAGCGCCGAAGAACAGGCCTTTGCCCAACGCCTTTTGCAAGAACACTCTGCCGAGAAAATTGCTGCGGCGTTTCTGCGTCTCTACCGCGAGCGCAATTCCGCGCCCGAGATTTTGGGTGATGTGCCCGAACCGGGTGCCCGCAAAAAACGGGACGCTTCGGATTTCGGGCCCAGCACTTGGTTTTCGCTGTCTTTGGGCCGCAAACAACGCGCCGAGCCGCGATGGCTGCTGCCCATGCTGTGTCGTAATGCGGGGATTTCCAAAGATGCAATTGGGGCCATTCGTGTTCAATATCAGGAGACATTCGTTGAAATCCTGACCGATGCCGTGCCTGCGATGAAGAACGAGCTTGGCCCAGAGCTTGACCTTGAGCAGGGCGCGCGTTTGACCGAATTGCCCGGCGTCCCGGATTTCGACGCCTCACCAAAAGGCCCCCCTGCGGCACCAAAGACGCCGCGTGCAGATCGCAAAAAGGACGTATCGCGTCGCGACTCTAAGCCCGCTGTGGATCCAAACGCCGCTGAATCCGAACAGAGCGCGAAAAAGCCCTCAAAGCGCCAGGATAACGTTGACAAACCACAGTCTGGCAAGCCGAAGCGGAACCATGGCAAGAGCCAGGGCAATCCTGAGAAGAAAACAACCGTCAAAAGCAACGGTATCGAGACCAAGCGGCGCAAGAACGCGGCTGATCCGTCAAAACCCATGGGTTCTCGGAAAGAACGCGCCAAGGGCCGGCAGGATGGCGACAAACCCAAACGCTTTAAGGTGCGCGCAGGAAAAGGCCCGGATGCGCGGCCGATGCGCAAAGGGTCACGGAAAAAGTGAACCCCATTGTTGCTTTCTGGTGGCATTGCAAAAGGTGCATCAGCCGAGCCATATGATGGATGCGATAAGCCGGGTTGGGATCCAACTGATCTTAAAACCCAACCCGGCGCGTCTTTGTGATCTATTCGCCTATTCGTACGGTTTCGCCGCTTTCTATCGCTTTTTGTGCCGCGTGTCCCATCCGTACGGCCCAAAGACCGTCCTTCAGGCTGACGTCCGGTTTGGCCTTTTCACCGCGCAGCACGGCCAGAAACCCTTCGTGCTGATAAAAGGTTGACCCATTGTGGTCTCCGGCCGCCAATATTCTGGCGTCTACGGGTACATCTATTGTCGTGGGCCCCTTGGGGCTGCGGGGGCTTACAATAACTTTGGGCACTGGTGGTTCCCCCAGATGATCCGGCCAGAAGCGCCCTGGGCCGGGAACCAGCGCCTCGACCTTGGCCTTGGCTCCAACAGCCGAAATTTCTTCCTGATACCGGGAGCCTTCTGCAAACATGCACAGCTCTAACATGGCCCGTGCGCCCGAGGCGAAATCGACAATGACGTACCCGTGGTCCAGAATATCGGGTGTTTCGCCTTCGTAGCTTTCGTCCAGATGGTTGACGGCTTGTCCGCCGCTTGCGGTCACACGCACCGGGTCGGATTGCAGGATCAAGCGCATGAGGTCGAAGAAATGGCAGCATTTTTCGACAAATGTGCCCCCGGTATTGCGATTGAACCGGTTCCAGTGGCCGACCTTTTCCAGAAATGGGAAACGATGCTCGCGGATAGACAGCATCTTCACGCCACCTGTTGCTTCCGCCTTGTCGATCAATGCAGCAATAGGGGGCATGTATCGGTATTCCATCGCAACCCAGATGGGGCAGGGATAGCTACGCTCAACCTCTTCTAACCGGGCCGCATCCTGTGGGTCGGTGAACAACGGCTTTTCCACCAACAACGGCAGGGGTCGCGTTTCGGCCACTTCGCAGATCTGGTCTACATGCAAGTGATTGGGGCTTGCGATGACAAGGCAATCCAACTCCGCGACTGCCAGAAGCTCTTTGACCGAGCTCACCATCGCGGCATCCGGTGCGATGGCTTTGGCAGCCTTTGCCATCACCGGATCCGGCTCAAAAATCGCCGCCACGCGCGTCCGTTCCAACAGGCCGATATTGTGCAAGTGCTCTTGCCCCATCATGCCGCATCCAATCAGCCCGTAGTTGATGGTTCGGGTCATGCGTGTTTCCTTTTACTTCAAACGTTGGACGTAGTTGGCCCGATCTGGGTCGAACCATGTTTTTGAGAATTCAACGGGTTCAGCGGTCTCTGACCAGCTGAAACGCTCGATATACCCCACTGTTTGGCCTGCTGGTTTGGTGAAGCTTTCGGGCGTCCAATCGGGAAGCGATTGGACCGAGACCCTGTCTTCGGCCCGAATGATCCAAAATCCCAATTGGCGTTGATAGTAGCGGTAAAGAGAGTCGGACAAGAGGGTCCGGTCGATCAAACCTGCTGATTCGTCCAGCCAGATTTCTTCGACGGCTATGATTGTGTCATTCAAGTAGCGCATCCGACGCACGCGTGATCCGCGGGTTGACTGTCCGAACGGGGGCAGATCGGAAGGTTTTTCCAAGTGATCCACCGACAGGATATCCGCGCGCGGCAAGCCGCCACCTTTAGGCAATTCAAGCCGGAACATCGCATAGACGCTGTTCTGTGTTCCTGTTTCCCGAATGTAATTGCCCGAGCCTTGGATGCGCTCGAGCATCCCCTTTTTTTCTAACTCGGCGAGCGATTTTCGCAGCGTCCCGACCGAGACATTTAGTTCTGCGGCCAGCTCGCGCTCGGGTGGCAGGCGCTCGCCGTCTATCAGCCGACCCGCCGCGATGTCGCGGATCAGAAGCTCCGCAATCTGGATGTAAACCGGAAGGGCATTTGGGTTTCGATTAGCAGAGGGCACAGTCAGTCGCTTCACTTAGTCGCGGAAAAAATTGATACACTATTGATCTACATCAAAGCGATTGCTACGCAAGAGAAAAAGCAAACGCTGCGCGGAGACCGACTCAGATGACTATCGTCCCCATCACTTCCCCTGATCTGGATGCGGCAGAGGTCTCGTGGTTTGCTGCGCTCTGCTCGGACGACTACCAGTTCCTTGGAGTGCCCGATGGCGATCTGCGGTCCAGTTGGGCGCATTGTTCCGGCATCGTAAAAGAGGCCGAAGCGCAAGGGTTCCGCAATATCCTGTGCCCATCCTCTTATCAGGTTGGCCAGGACACGCTGAGCTTTGTCGCGGGCTGCGCCCCGATCACTGAAAAGATTAATATGTTGGCTGCCGTGCGGTGTGGTGAGATGCAGCCCATCATGCTGGCCCGCACCATCGCTACGCTGGATCACATGCTGAAGGGGCGGTTGACGGTCAACATCATCTCATCGGACTTCCCCGGTGAGAAAGCCGATAGTGCGTTCCGTTATCAGCGATCGCGCGAAGTGGTTGAGATTTTGAAACAGGCCTGGACACAGGATGAGATCAATCACGCCGGCGAAGTGTATAACTTCTCGGGTCTGACAACGGATCCTGCGAAACCCTATCAGACTGGCGGGCCACTGTTGTATTTTGGTGGATATTCACCTTCGGCTTTGGATTTGTGTGGTGAACATTGCGACGTCTACCTGATGTGGCCCGAAACCAAGGATCAACTTGCCGAACGGATGAAGGCCGTTCACGCTGTGGCCGAGAACTACAACCGCACGCTGGACTACGGCCTGCGTGTCCACATGATCGTCCGCGATACCGAGGCTGAGGCACAGGAATATGCGGATTACATCGTCTCGAAGCTGGATGACGAATACGGTCGCGCCATTCGTGAACGGGCGTTGGACGCGACGTCGCTGGGTGTGGCGCATCAGGCCAAGAACCGCGATCTGGCAGATGAGTATGGCTATGTCGAACCCGGTCTCTGGACTGGTGTTGGCCGGGCGCGGTCTGGCTGCGGTGCTGCTCTGGTCGGATCGACCGATCAGGTTATGTCGAAGATCGAGGAATATCAGAAGATGGGCATCCGCGCTTTCATATTCTCGGGCTACCCGCACATGGATGAGGCCAAGCACTTTGGTGCTCGGGTGTTGCCCAACTTGAAGACCTGCTCGCTGCCCGAAGCTTACGGGCGCGTGCCAGCAACGACCCCAGCGACCCCACTGGGCAACGGAGAACGCCGCTGATGCAACGTGTGAAATTATCTGACTCGCTTGAGATGAGCCGTCTTGTCTATGGCATGTGGCGGCTGGGCGATGACAGCGACACGTCCACAGGGCATGTGGTAGCCAAGATTCAGGCTTGCTTGGATCAGGGCATCACCACCTTTGATCAGGCCGACATTTATGGTGGTTACGCAGCCGAAGCTGTTCTGGGCAATGCCTTGCGCGCCAACCCGAGCTTGCGCCAGAAGATGGAGATCGTCACCAAATGTGACATCATCGCCCCGGTGGGCCGTTACGCGGATGCGAAGGTGAAATACTACGACACGTCGCGCGCCCATATTCTGAAGTCGGTCGATACCTCGCTGACAGAAATGGCCATTGACCATATCGACCTGCTGTTGATTCACCGCCCTGACCCGCTGATGGACCACAATGAAACTGGTGCCGCTCTGGACGAGGTTGTCGCCAGCGGTAAGGTGGGCGCTGTGGGTGTATCGAACTTCCGCCCGTGGGACTGGTCGCTGCTGCAATCGGCGATGAAGACCAAACTGGTCACCAACCAGATCGAGATCTCGCTGGGCGAGATCAGCCCTTTCACCAATGGCGATCTGGCGTTTCACCAGCAACACGGCCATCCGCTGATGGCGTGGTCGCCGCTTGGTGGCGGCCTGTTGATGGCCGGAAACCCTCCGGTCGGCGTTGTGGCCGATGAAATCGCAGCCGAGTTCGGTGTGGATCGCGCCGCCGTCGCTGTGGCTTTCCTGCTGGCACATCCGGCCAACATCCTGCCGGTTCTGGGAACCAACAATCTGGATCGGATCAAACGCGCCTCGGACGCGTTGAAAGTCAAACTGGATCGCGAAACCTGGTATCGCCTCTATGAGGCGGCACTGGGGCATGAGGTACCATGATGAACGCAATCTCAAAGGACATGAACCACACCTTCGTTCCACATAAGGACGACACCCGTACCCTGCGCGACGCCTTTGGTCGCTTTGCCACTGGGGTGACCATCGTCACCTGCGACAGCGCGGATGGTCCGGTCTGTATTACGGCCAATAGTTTCTCATCCCTGTCATTAGACCCGCCGCTGATCATGTGGGCGGGTGACCGCAATTCGCGGCGCTTCCCCTATTTCCAAGAGGCCCGTCATTTCAGCGTTCACGTACTGTCATCCGAACAGGCCGAGCTGTGCTTTGGCTGCTCCAAGGATGCCTTCGCCCTGCGCGACATCGCGCATGAGCGCTGCGAGAACGGAACGCCGTTGTTGTCGGATTGCCTGGCGCGGTTTGAATGCGAACAACATGCATATCACGATGCGGGCGATCACGTTATTGTTGTGGGAAAAGTTCTTAGGGCCAGCATGGCGGACGGAGACGCGCTGACCTTTTATGCCGGGAAACTCGGCCAATTCGCGCAGCACTAAGCGCGATCTGACGGCCGTGGGACATACCCGCGGCTGAACAAGGGAGGATCCGCATGGGCGGACTGGCATCGGTGCTTGTGCCGATTGCATTCGTGAACGAAACCGTGCTGCGTCTGGGCCGCGCGGTTGGTGTCGTTGCGATTGCACTCATGGTCATTGCAATCCTGATTCAGGTGTTCTTCCGATATGTTCTGGGCAATGCGCTGCCCTGGCCGGATGAGGCCGCGCGGTTCTGCATGTTGTGGATGACCGGTCTGATGGCCCCCACGGCGTTTCGGCGCGGGGGTTTTGTGGCCATTGATATGCTAGAGCGCTTTTTACCGCGTTTTATTGGCCAAACGCTGAACCTCTTCCTGTTGGTAATCTCGCTCGCCGTGCTTTTGGTCGCCGTCAATATCGGCTGGTCCGAAGTGACTGGCTTTGGCGGTAGGTTCGCCACCGCAGCGCTATACCTGCCCACATCTTTCGGGTTCGACGAATGGTACCGCATCCCGCGTAGCTGGATGATGGCCTCGCTGTTGGTGGGGATCATCTTGCTGATCTCGGTGAATATCGAGTTGATCCTGCGATCTTTCATCACTCTGCTGGGCGGAGGTCACCTGTTGCCCGAAATTCCTGATGCGGCAGTGGGGGCCGAATAAATGCTGATCTGGTTCCTGCCCACCTTTCTGATTTTTCTGCTGATCGGTCTGCCGGTCTTTTTCGCCCTTCTGGCCGCGCCCGGTATCCTGCTGTGGCTGAATGGCCAAACCAACGACATCACGCTGCTCTACCGCAACGTCTATAACGGCATGGACAGTTTCCCGCTGATGGCGATCCCCTTCTTCATGCTGGCCGGAGAGCTGATGAACCGAGGCGGCATCACCATCCGTCTTGTCGAGTTTTCACAGGCGCTTATGGGACATCTGCGTGGCGGTCTGGCACATGTGAACGTGCTGAGTTCGATCCTGTTTGCGGGCTTGTCCGGCTCGGCAGTCGCAGACACCTCCGCCCTAGGGTCCATGCTGATCCCGGCGATGGAGAAACAGGGTTATACCCGTAAATTCGCTGCGGCGATCACAGCGGCAAGTTCGGTGATCGGACCGATTATTCCGCCCTCGGGCATCATGATCATCTATGCCTACGTCATGGGCGAAAGCGTGGCTGCCCTGTTCCTCGCGGGTATCGTCCCCGGTGTGATGGTTGGTGTCGGCCTTATGCTGATGATCAAACTGATGGCTGACAAATATGACTTCCCGGTCGCCAGCCGGAAATACACCTGGCCCGAGCGTCGTCAGGCCAGCCTTAAAGCCTTCTTCCCGCTGATGACCCCGGTCATCATTCTGGGCGGTATTCTCGGCGGTATTTTCACCCCGACCGAGGCTGCAGCCGTCGCCGTAGGCTATGCTTTCATCATCGGCTTCTTCGTTCTGCGCACTTTGACATGGAAAGAGGTGCCCGAGGTTCTCAGCAACGCAGGCATGACCTCGGCCGTCGTGCTGCTGCTGGTTGGTGCGGCGATGGCGTTCAAAACTGTGGTCAGCCTCAGCCATGCGCCCGAGCAATTGGCTTCACTGATACTCAGCCTTTCGGAAAACCCGCTGATCCTACTATTTCTGATCAATCTGCTGCTTTTCATCGTCGGTATGTTCTTGGACGCCGGTCCCGCGATCATCATTCTCGGGCCCATCCTTGGCCCGATCTTCACCAGCCTCGGTGTTGACCCAATTCACTTCGCCATCATCATGAGCGTCAACCTGACCGTTGGTCTGGCCACCCCACCGATGGGCTTGGTCCTGTTCGTGGCCGCCGCCGTGTCACGCGAACGGGTTGAGACCATCGCCAAAGCGATCCTGCCATTCCTGGCGGTCGAAATCATAGTGATCTTCCTGATCACCTACATCCCCGCACTATCCATGACCATCCCGCGCATAACGGGGTTTGCCAACTAACTGAGTTCCACAGGGAGGAAACGCATGCTCAGAAACTTTATCAAAACCGCAGCGGTGGCCACATCGTTGGTGGCCGCGTCTGCCGTGGCCGCCACAGCCGCAGACTACACGCTGCGCGCCACTGCCAATTCGAACGAAAATGACGAGGACTACGACGGCCTGATCGTCTTCAAGAACTATGTCGAGGCCGCCTCGAACGGTGCGATCGAGGTCGAGCTGTTTATCGGCACGCAGCTATGTTCGAACGGGGCCGAGTGCTTGCAAGGTGTGGCAGACGGAACCATAGACATCTACATCTCCACCTCCGGCGGTGCGTCGGGCATTTTCCCATACGTGCAGGTTCTGGATTTGCCATATCTGATGGCCGATGACCGCATTGCAGAACATGTTCTGTCCGGTGACTTCACCCGTACCATGCGCAACATGGCGCTTGAGGACTCGGGCGGCGCGATCCGTTTGATGACCATTGGCAACACCGGTGGCTGGCGCAACTTCGCCAACACGCAGCGCCGCATTGCCGAGCCTGCGGATATGGAAGGGTTGAAAATCCGCACCGTGGTTGCTGACCTGCCGCAGGAATTGGTCAAAGCGCTGGGCGCCTCGCCCACCCCAATCCCGTGGCCCGAACTGTTCACCAGCTTCCAGACCGGCGTTGTTGAAGGGTCCAAGAACGGCATCACCGACATCATGGGCATGAAATTCCCGGATGCGGGTCTGCAGTACGTCACGCTGGACGGGCATGCATACATGGGTGCGCTGTGGTGGATGAACAACGCCAAGTTTCAGGAGATGCCCGAGGACATGCGCCGCGTCGTCGTTGACGGCTTCTATGCGCTTCAACAGGCTACCTTTGCCTCACCCAAGCGCAAGTCGATCCAAGCCTATGAGGATTTTGTCGCCGGTGGCGGCGATCTCTATGTGCTGACACCTGACCAGAAGGCTGCGTTCAAAGAGGCCGCAACGCCGGTCTATGACTGGTTCCAGTCCAATGTTGCCCGTGGGGATGAGATCTTTGTTGCGTTGACAGATGCGGTGGCGGCGGCTGAGGCCGATGTGAACGCGTCGCGCGATGCGGATCTGAACTAAGCTTCCGGGTCGGGCCCCTTAAGGCCCGGCCCTTACCGAAACGGGTACATCCACCCTTTGTAGTCGTTCACCAGAACATGCGCCCTTTCGATCTGCTCCGGCGACATTTTCTTGATTACTTCCTCAAGGCTGATCGCTGCGTCGGGATCGCCGCCAATCGCGCTGAGCGTGTACCACATGTAAGCCCTGACCAGATCAGGCGCGGGCATCCCAAGACCCAGCTCATAATACCAGCCAACCCCCGACTGGGCCCCCGGATGCCCCTTCATCGAGGCGCGCAGATACCATTCGAACGCGCGCTCATAGTCCCGTTCGACGCCCAGGCCCAGCCCGTACATCACGCCGATCAATTCCTCGGCCTCGGCATTGCCCGAGCGGGCGGCGGGCAGCAGTTCTTTGCGCGCGGCCTCAAACTCGCCGGCCTCCATCAAATCGCGCGCCTGTTCCAGTTCGGCGAGCGCCGGGCTGGCAAGCAGACAAAGGGCAAGTACAAACTGGCGCATGGGGTTGCTTTCCTCTTGGCCGGGAGCGCGGCGGCACAGGATGTGCCGCGCCCTCTGACAGATGATGATTTCCTGCCTTTTGATATGGAACAGGCCGCCATCGGTCATCAACTGTTTTACGACCCGATCCTGTCGGGCAATCAGAATATATCCTGCGCGCATTGCCATCATCCGGACTTCGGGACTTCAGATGGGCTGTCGCTTGGCATCGGGGAAGGCGGTGAAGGTCTGGGACCGGACCGTACTCCGGGCACCGGCGCAGACAGAATCCGAAAGCGTATCCCGCGTAACTCACTGGGGCTATGGAATCTCGGGGCGAAAGGTATCCACACGGTGTTTCACGATGGCCGCCTGAGCATCTCGGATGTTTATGAAAACGGGTTCAACTCACCCGCGCAGGAATGGTTGCCTGAAGGGTTGAACTCTTTGCTAGCCGCACAAGCGCTTTTTCCATTGACCGCACAGTTCGAAATGGCGGGAAATGTAGCCGAAAACCAAGTGACCGGGGCCGTCCACGATCGGATCGACAAAGGTTGGCCGATCCTTGCCAAACGCGTAAGAACCGATCCGTTTTACGGACCGGCGATGGTCGCGGCGTTCGGAGAAATCGAAACAACCGAGGACATTACAATCACGCAGGTCGCCAATGCCTTGGCAGCGTTCATGGCCATCGAATGGCGCAGCACGGACAGCCCATTCGACCAGTATCTGGCAGGGGACATGAATGCGTTATCAACCGTTCAAAAAGACGGGATGGATCTGTTCTATGGTAAGGCAAACTGTTCCGTGTGCCACGCGGGCCCGTTGATGTCCGATCAGGAATTCCACGCTTTGGCCATTCCGCCTTTTGGTCCGGGCCGAACCCGTCAATGGGATCCGTATGCGCGCGACGTTGGTCTTATGGGTGAAAGCAACCGGTTGGAAGATGCCTACAGGTTTCGCACCCCCATGTTGCGCAACGTTGCTTTGACGGCCCCTTACGGTCACAACGGGGCTTTCCCCGACCTTGAAAGCGTCATCCGCCATCATCTGAACCCTCAGGCAAGCTTTGATGCCTGGACGCCCGATATGGCCGGGTTGCCTCAGGTTCCGTGGTTGCACGACGCTGACTTTCTGGTTTGGGATGATCGACTGGAAATGGAACGCCAACGCAGCAAAACTGACATTGATCCGATTGAACTCTCGGAAGTGGAAATCCAGAATCTGATCGCTTTTATGGACGCTTTGACAGGTTCCAGTGTGGATGCACCGATTTTTGGCGTGCCCAGTGGATTTGTTCCTTAGCTGTCCTTGTTTTCAGCAGGGGTCGACAAAGCCACGCCTTCAACCGTGACCCGGTGCATCAGGCGTCGAAAACCGTGATAGTCGTTGATTGCCTTGTGCCATGTGGCTCTGTTGTCCCACATCGTTATGTCGCCCGCGCGCCAGCGCACGCGGCATTGGAACTCGGGTTGTTTGCAGTGTTCGTACAGCATCGCAAGAATTGCATCAGACTCGTCTTTGCTGAGCCCTTCGATATGCGTTGTGAAGACAGGGTTCACAAAAAGACCACGACGCCCGCTGAGTGGATGTGTGATGACAATGGGATGGTGCGCATCTTGTGTTGCGGCGTCTGCGTTGCCTAATCGACCGCTCTTGGCGGCTTCGCTGTCTTGTATGGCGGCACCAAAGACGTGACGTGAAGAATGCACAGCAGTCAGCCCGTCTAGAAACTGAAGCATTGGGGCCGAGAGTGCCTCATACGCGGCTGCCATAGACACAAACAGCGTGTCTCCTCCATAGGGCGGCATCTCAATCGCATGCAGGATTGATCCCATGGCTGGCGCTTCGTCATAGGAATGATCGGTGTGCCACCCTTCACCCACCGCTTCTTTCTGGCCCTTTTCTTTTAAGACCGTCGCAATCTCGGGATAGCCATTAACCGGTTTGAAGAAACGGTTGACGTTGATCGCGCCAAAGCTGCGAGCAAAGTTCAGATGGTCTTCAGGGGTGGCTGTTTGACCCCTTAGGACGATAACGGAATACTTGGCAAAGGCTTGGTGAATATCAGGAAATTGCCCGCTGTCTCGAATATCGGCGCCGTAGATTTCAGCGCCTAAGCCGCCGGTGAGTGGTGTGATGTCCATCGGGGTGCTCCTGCTTTTTCAAGATCAGGATAAAGGACGATTGGGCTTTGGAGAAACGGAATTAGCTAGTACTACGCCGTCGCGCATTCTGGACGGCAGCCCCCTGACCATAGCCCTAATCCAATGCGGATCTGGACGAATAGTAAAACGCAATGGCCTGAGTTCTGTTTTTCACGGCCAGCTTGTCATAGATATTGGACAGGTGAAATTTGACCGTGTTTGTCGAAATCTGCAGTTCTTTTGAAAGGTCCCGATTGGACATGCCTTGGGCCAAGGCTTCAAGAATGGCGCGTTCTTTGCGGGACAAGCTTTGGATAGGGTCCTGTTGCATTTTTCGAACGTCGATGAATGGAAAGACCATTTTGCCAGCCGCCACATCGGCGCAGGTTTCAAGCAAGCCTTCAACCTCGCCGGATCGCGCCGCAAAACCAGCGGCCCCGGCTTGCATGGCCAGCCGCGGCGTTTCGCTGGTCACATCCCCATACACCACAAACCGGGGTGCATTGGCCTGTTCTCGAAGAACCTCGATCAGCTTTGCCGCTCCGAGCACCGGGAGGTTCCAGTCGACCACCCCGACCTGAACCGGAACTCGCATGACGGTTCCCAGGAACCCTTCGGCGGTGGCTGACGTCGCCACCAACGAGAATCGCGGGTCGCGTTCAAAGATTTCAGACATGGCAGACAGAACCAGCGGATTGCCGTCTGCCAGCATGACATCAATAGGGGTACCTGGCGCGCCAATCATCTGTTTTTACCCAACTTTCGCAATTTACTACCCAAACGGGTAGGTGAAAACTCAGTATACCTTGGTATTTTTACCAATTCGGGTGGGAAATTCCCCATCCTTTTGGCCATCCTAAAGCAGTAGTAAGTTACGTTGCGTCATTGCGCAAGGCGGCGTTTTCTGTCCGGCAACGAAACACGACGGGTCCAAGAGCCCGACCAACGCCGAGGATGACAGACAATGACGTTTCAGATTTTCCCTCCTCTTGAGATCCCCGAGACTTTGGCCGCTGGCCCGGGACCGGGCAACACCGACGCCCGTGTCCTGCGCGCCTTCAGCAGCGCAGGCGTAGCGGATCACATGCAAGGTGACGTTCTGCGGGGCATGATCGAGTGCAAACACATGCTGCGGAAAATCTGGGGCACGTCCAACACGTATACTTTTGCGGTCGCAGGCACCGGTTGGAGCGCTCTGGACGCTATGTTCTCTGCCGTCATGCCTGGCGACAAGGTCGTGGCGTTTGCCAACGGGACATTCTCGGGTATCGACGCTCTGACCCTTCGGATCAAGGCAGCTACACCTCAAGAACACGCATCCAACCCGCTTGACCCACAAGCCGCCAGTGTCACCGTGATCGAGGTTCCGCACGGTCAGCCGGTGACAGGTGAACTGGTTGACGCTGCTTTGTCTGAGCACCAGCCCAAATGGGCTTTCATGGCGCATTGGGAAACCGGATCCGGGCGTGTCAATGATCTGCGCGGCTTTTCGGACGCCTGTGAACGCAATGGTGTCATGGGTCTGATCGACGCGGTGTCGTCGTTGGGTGCCGATGACTTTTCGATTGATGATTACCCCGGTGTCGCCGGGTGGGCGTCTTGCCCGCAAAAAGGTTTGTGCTGCCTGCCGCTGACTTATGCGCCAGTCAGCTTTACGGATGCTTATGTCGAAAGTTTGAAGGCGTCTGGCGCTTATTCTTATGTTCACAATCCGATCTTTGAAGCGCGCCATTGGGGCATTGTCGATGGGCAAGACGTAGAAAAAGGCACATACCACCGGACGCATTCGGGATACGCCGTTGCGGCGTTCCACGAAGCCCTGCGACTGACCCTGCAAGAAAGCCTGGCAAAGCGGGCCATGGCCTACCGCACCCATGAGAAGGTTCTGCGCGATGCGGTGATCGAAATGGGCTGCGAAGTGACATCGGACATGCCCAGCCTTGTTGTTCTGAACCTGCCACCGGAACTGGCGGGGCGAGAGATGGAGCTGGTCCAGAACTGCCGTGCACGGGGATTTGGCATCTGGCCGACTCTCAGCGCTCCGGTACAGGTGCGGATCGGAATCCTCAATCAGCTGAACCGGGACGCGGTCAGCCGGATCATACGCCTGTTTGCCGAAGCCCTTCGCGAGCTGGGCGGGGAGGTCGATCAGGATGCGATCGAGGCTTTACTTGAAAGCCGTTACGGCACTTCAATCGCGGCTTAACCACACTGCATGAACGGGAGGATTGCAGATGGATATTCATGAATACCAAGCGAAAGAACTTCTTTCCAATTTCGGGGTGGACGTCCCTGCTGGCGCGCTTGCCTACAGCCCGGAACAGGCGGCCTATCGGGCGCGCGAGCTGGGCGGTGACAAATGGATCGTCAAAGCGCAGGTCCACGCCGGTGGGCGCGGCAAGGCCGGAGGGGTCAAGCTGTGCAATACAGAGAACGAGATTTATCAGGCCTGCGATGACCTGTTTGGTCGTAAGCTGGTCACACATCAGACTGGTCCCGAAGGCAAAGGCATCTATCGTGTCTATGTCGAAGCGGCCGTGCCTATTGACCGCGAGATTTATCTGGGATTTGTTCTGGACCGATCCAGCCAGCGGGTGATGATTGTCGCCTCGTCAGAGGGTGGGATGGAAATCGAGGATATCTCGGCCGACCGTCCGGACAGCATCGTGCGATCCATTGTGGAGCCAGCGGTCGGGCTTCAGGAATTCCAAGCGCGTGAAATTGCGTTCAAGCTTGGTCTTGAACCCAAGCTGATCCAGCAGATGGTGCGCACACTGCAGGGGTGCTACGCCGCGTTCAGCGACTTGGACGCCACCATGGTTGAGATCAATCCGTTGGTCATCACCGGTGACGACCGGGTGCTGGCGCTGGATGCAAAGATGAGCTTTGACGACAACGCTCTGTTCCGCCACCCGCAGATTGCCGAGCTGCGCGACAAAAGCCAGGAAGACCCGCGCGAAAGTCGCGCGGCGGACCGGGGGCTGTCTTACGTGGGTTTGGAGGGAAACATCGGTTGCATCGTCAACGGTGCCGGTCTGGCAATGGCAACTATGGACACGATCAAGCTGGCCGGTGGTGAGCCCGCAAACTTCCTTGATATCGGTGGCGGTGCTTCGCCAGAACGGGTCGCCAAGGCGTTTCGGCTGGTTCTGTCGGACACCAATGTCCAGGCCATCCTCGTCAACATTTTCGCAGGCATCAACCGCTGCGATTGGGTGGCCGAGGGCGTCGTTCAGGCGCTGAAAGAATTGGATATCGACCTTCCGGTCGTTGTCCGGCTCGCTGGTACCAATGTCGAAGAGGGCCAGAAGATCCTTGCCAAGTCCGGGCTGCCGATCATCCGCGCCACAACACTGATGGAAGCAGCAGAACGCGCTGTAGGCGCATGGAAAAACGACCTTACCCAAGGCACCAAGATGAGGGCTGTGTAATGAGCATTCTTCTCGATCGCGACTCGCGTGTCATAGTACAGGGCATCACCGGCCGGATGGCGCGGTTTCACACCAAAGACATGCTGAAATATGGCACGAATGTCGTAGGCGGCGTCGTTCCCGGCAAGGGCGGCGAAACCGTCGAAGGCGTTCCGGTTTTTGACACCGTCAAACAAGCCGTTGAGGCGACCGGCGCGGATGCCAGCCTTGTATTTGTTCCTCCTCCGTTTGCCGCAGATTCGATCATGGAAGCAGCGGATGCCGGTATCCGGTACTGCGTTTGCATCACCGACGGTATCCCAGCGCAAGACATGATCCGGGTGAAACGCTACATGTACCGCTACCCCAAAGACAAACGTATGGTTCTGACCGGTCCGAACTGCGCGGGCACGATTTCGCCCGGTAAAGCTTTGCTGGGGATCATGCCGGGTCACATCTACCTTCCGGGGCATGTGGGGATTATCGGACGCTCGGGCACGCTGGGCTATGAGGCCGCAGCGCAGCTGAAAGAACGCGGAATTGGTGTATCGACCAGCGTCGGGATCGGGGGCGATCCCATCAACGGGTCTTCGTTCAAGGACATCCTTCAACGGTTCGAAGAAGACGAAGACACCCATGTCATCGCCATGATTGGTGAGATTGGCGGCCCGCAGGAAGCCGAGGCGGCAGAGTACATCCGTGACCACATCACCAAACCTGTGATCGCCTACGTTGCAGGTCTGACCGCTCCGAAAGGGCGGACCATGGGCCACGCGGGTGCGATCATCTCGGCCTTTGGCGAAAGCGCTAGCGAGAAGGTTGAAATCCTGTCTGCCGCTGGTGTGACCGTGGCGGAAAACCCTGCCGTAATTGGTGAAACAATTGCGCGTGTGATGGAGGCTGCGTGATGGTCAAACCTTCGGTTCTTGTGACCCGTCGCTGGCCTGCTGCCGTTGAGGCGCAGTTGGCCGAGAACTATAACACCGTGCTGAACACCGGGGACAAACCTTTGTCCCCGTCCGAAATCCGGCAGGCGTTGAAATCCTATGACGCGGTCTTGCCAACGGTAACCGACACGCTCAGCGCCGAGGCGCTGGACGTATCTGGTGCGCAGACAAAAATCCTTGCCAATTATGGAGTGGGCTACAGCCACATCTGTGAGCCGTCCGCCCGCGAGCTGGGTATGACCGTGACGAACACGCCTGATATTCTGTCAGAATGCACCGCAGATATCGCCATGACCCTGCTGCTGATGGTGGCGCGTCGGGCGGGCGAGGGTGAACGCGAGCTGCGTTCCGGCAACTGGACCGGTTGGCGGCCCACGCATCTGGTGGGGACCAAGGTCAGCGGTAAGACGCTTGGCATCATCGGCTACGGGCGCATCGGTCAGGAAATGGCCCGCCGTGCGCATCACGGCTTTGGCATGGACGTGCTGGTCTATAATCGTAGCCCGGTGGACCCGGCTGTATTGGCGCGGTGCAAAGCTACTCAGGTTGGGTCGATTGATGAGTTGTTGCCGCAATGCGATTTCGTCTCACTTCATTGCCCCGGCGGGGCTGCGAACCGCCACCTGATAAATGCGCGCAGGCTGGACCTTATGAAACCCGACGCGTTCCTGATCAATACGGCGCGTGGTGAAGTCATCGACGAACGGGCGCTGGTTCAATCGCTGGCTTTCGACATGATCGGCGGTGCAGCACTGGATGTGTTCGATGGTGAACCCCGTATCTGTGCGGATCTTCTGCAATGCGACAACCTTGTGATGCTGCCGCATCTGGGCAGCGCCACGCGCGAGGCACGCGAGGCGATGGGGTTCCGTGTACTCGATAACCTGCGCGATTTCTTCGAAGGCCGAGAGCCACGCGATCGGGTGATCTGACCTGCCAGCGCGCCTGAGGCTAATTGCCGATGCGGCCCACGGTGGCCGCGTCGCCGCCATCCACCGGAGGATTTACTTTTGAATGCACCGCAACGTGCCGATGGATTTTTCACCCAATCCCTGTCTGACCGCAACCCTGAGCTTTTTGGCTCGATCACATCTGAACTGGGCCGTCAGCGCGACGAGATCGAGCTGATTGCCTCTGAGAACATCGTCTCTGCCGCCGTGATGGAGGCGCAGGGCTCGGTCATGACCAACAAATACGCCGAAGGCTATTCCGGTCGGCGCTATTATGGCGGTAGCCAGTTCGTCTTCATCGCCGATTGGTTCATCGAAATGGTCGACGGTCTGGCCGCGAATGGTGAAGACGGCAACGGCGCTGTCGAAGCCAAGGTCAAAGCCGAAGTCGCAGAGCTTTGCGCACGATTCCCGATCCATGCGAACTAGTAAGAAGAAGGACCAAAACATGAGCTTTCACCCCATTGAACAAGCCCCAGCGCGTCTGAACCGCAGCGAGCTTGCCGTTCCCGGTAGCCAGCCCGAAATGTTTGAAAAGGCGGCAAAATCGGATGTGGATGTCATCTTCCTTGATCTGGAAGATGCTGTCGCGCCTGACGAAAAGGAACAGGCGCGCAAGAATATCATTCAGGCGCTGAATGACATCGATTGGGGCAACAAGACCATGTCGGTGCGCATCAACGGGCTGGACACCCATTACATGTATCGCGACGTGGTGGATGTTGTTGAACAGGCTGGCACGCGGCTGGATCTGATCATGATCCCCAAGGTCGGAACAGCTGCTGACGTCTATGCCGTGGATATGCTGGTCACGCAAATCGAGGACGCCAAGGGCTATGGCAAGCGCATCGGGTTCGAGCACATTATCGAAACTGCGCTGGGCATGCAAAATGTCAGCGAGATCGCCGCTGCCTCGCAGCGCAACGAAAGTCTTCACTTTGGTGTCGCCGATTATGCGGCGTCGACACGTGCGCGGACAACCATCATCGGTGGTGTGAACCCCGATTATTCAGTTCTGACGGATGCGGATCCCGATGGAGGCCGTATGACACATTGGGGCGACATGTGGCACTACGCGCTTGCGCGCATGGTCGTGGCCGCACGCGCCAACGGGCTGCGGCCCATCGACGGTCCATTCGGGGATTTCCAGGACCCTGACGGCTATAAAGCTGCCGCCAAGCGCGCCGCTGTTTTGGGCTGCGAAGGGAAATGGGCAATCCACCCCAGCCAGATTGCTTTGGCAAACGAAGTTATGTCGCCGTCCGACGCCGAAGTGACCAAGGCGCAGCGCATTCTTGTCGCCATGGCCGAGGCGGAAGCGGATGGGAAAGGTGCTGTTTCTCTGGATGGTCGGTTGATCGACTATGCCTCGATCCGCCAAGCGGAAGTGCTGGTTGAGAAAGCAAGCCAGATTGCCGCAGCTTAAGAGCGATTAGGCAAAGGCCAGAACAGTTGCCCAAACGAAAAATCTGGTCTTTGCCACTTCGATGAAGCGAGAATGGGGCGCTTCATCAGTCCATGCCATTGTCTTTGACAGGAATGCCCAAGCCAACTTTCTTGCGTCCCATCACAACTGACGTTCGAAACCGGCGAACGTTTGAATTGTCGAAAAACAACTTTTTGGTCAGCTCTTCAAAATCATCCATATCACGCGCCGCACAGATCAGGCAGAAGTCCGCATCACCTGTGATGTAATAGCACTGTTGCACCCTTGGCTCTGCCTGCGCCTGCCGCGAAAAAGCGTCGATCTGATCCTGGCGTTCGCGTTCTAATTCGACCATGACAACGAAGCTCATTGCAACGCCCAGTTTTTTCGGGTCGACAATTGCCACTTCCGAGTGAATAGCACCAGAAGCTCTGAGCGCCTTCAGACGCCTTTGAACGGATGCGACCGATAAGCCTGTTTCGGATGCAAGCGCCTCCAGCCCCATTTTGGCATCACGTTGCATCAGGTGCAGCAGGCTGCGGTCAAATTGGTCGAGTTTCACAAAGATTTCCTTGATGTGAAAAAGTTTCCCGGAAAATCGGCAAATGTGACCATAATAGATCGCAGCTTGTGCGTAAAACTCTGATCATGGAACACAGTAAGAAACTTGATGTGGCAAAGCCGCTGGCGTTGCTGGCGGAATGTCCAGCTTATAAACCAAGCCCGTTAGAAACCCGCAGTTTCCAATGGCGAACGATCCTGATCAAAGATGAAACCAACAGGATGGGCCTGGGCGCGTTCAAAGCTCTGGGCGGTGTTTACGCTGTTGCCAAGCTGATCGAAGCGCGTGTTGGTCGTTCTTTGACACCCAGCGCCTTTCTGAGCGATCCCGTAAAGGATGTGGCGCGATCGATGACTTTTGTGTGCGCCAGCGCAGGCAATCACGGCATGGCCGTGGCCGCTGGCGCGCAGCTCTTTGGTGCAACGGCGCGCATTTATCTTGCCGAAACAGTCCCCGAAGAGTTTGCTGTTCGTCTTCGGGCGAAAGGCGCAGATGTTGTTCGATCCGGCAGTGACTATGAGGCAAGCGTGGCCGCAGCCGTCGCTGACGCCGAAGCAACCGGTGCCATTCACCTCGCCGATGGGTCGTGGCCGGGATATACCGAGCCTCCGCGATTGGTGATGGAGGGTTATACTGTCATTGCTGAAGAAATGCGCAACGATTTAGAAGTGTCCGCAAATTGGCCGAGCCACGTGTACCTGCAGGCGGGCGTTGGTGGGCTGGCCGCGGGCATTGCCTATATGATCCGGTCGAACTGGCCGGTGCAGCCAAAGATCACAGTGGTTGAACCAGATGCTGCACCCTGTCTGAAGGAAAGCGCCCGAGCCGGAGAAATCCTTACGGTTGAAGGGCCCGTTTCAAATATGGGGCGTTTGGATTGCAAAACGCCATCCATGTTGGCTTTGGATATCTTAAAGCGCTGTGCAGACGATTGGGTTACAATCAGTGACCAACAGGCTCAGAACGCAGTAAACAGCGCCTTTGATTTGGGTTTCTCGACCACGCCATCCGGAGCGGCTGGGCTTGCCGCCTGCCTTGAGGGCGACGATGATTTGCCATTGGTCATCTTGTCCGAAGGGGGCGTTTCTGATGCTTGATCTTGTTGCGTTTCGTCGTGATCTTCATGCCCATCCAGAAACCGGGTTCGACCTTGACCGGACCCCCAATTTGATCGCGGCCGAGTTGGAGCGCGCTGGGCTTGAGGTCACCCGAGGCGTGGGTCGGACCGGGGTTGTTGCCACTTTGCGCCGTGGTCCTGATGAGACCGCAATCGGGTTTCGCGCCGATATGGACGCGCTGCCGATTCACGAGATGACCAATTTGCCCTACCGGTCAAAAACAGAGGGCAAGTTTCACGGCTGCGGTCATGACGGGCATAGCACGATGCTGCTTGGTGCTGCCTTGGCCCTTGCTGCGGACACATCGTTGGACAGGACCGTTCACTTTGTTTTCCAGCCGGATGAAGAGAACGGAAATGGGGCCGCTGCGATGATTGCTGACGGTTTGTTCGAACGCTTTCCTATGACCGCAGTTTTTGGGCTTCACAATATGCCGGGAATGGAGCTGGGCCACTTCGCCACTCAGGCAGGACCTTTCTGTGCATTCGAGGATAATTTTGAAATCCGCCTTAAGGGGCAGGGGGGTCACGCGTCCATGCCAGAGAAGGGCGTTGATCCGATCGTGACGGGATCTGCGATTGTATTGCACTTGCAGTCGATTGTATCGCGCTCGCTTCCTCCCGGCGAACATGGTGTGGTTTCAGTTACTGAGTTCCTGACAGACGGCGCGCGCAATATCCTGCCGAGTAATGTGACCTTGCGTGGGGATTGCCGGGGGTTTTCCAAAGACGTCTCAGACAACATTCAGCGCAGAATGCGCGCCATCGTTGATGGTGTGTGTGCTGCGCAAGAGGTGGCGGCGGAGGTCGATTATTCAACGTCGTTCCAGCCTTTGGTAAATGATACCCGGGCCACCGAGGTAATCTTGGGCGCAGCTCGCGATGTTGGTTCTGTTGACGCTGAATACGGTCGGGTGGGTTTCTCGGAGGATTTTGCCGAGTTTCTGGCGCACCGACCGGGCGCGTTCATTCTGATGGGAAACGGGTTGGACGGGAACAACGCCATGCCGCTTCACAACCCGTCATATGATTTCAACGATGACGCGATCCGACATGGAATTGCGTTCTGGACCAACCTTGCGCAACGCGGTTTTTGAGCCTGACGCAGTGGCCCTTCTGGTGATCCTTTGTCGGTTTTGTTTTGAAGTTCAGAGAATGACATATCAGGTCAGACACGTTTGGAAACTCGCTCATTGACCTTTGGACAGCAGAAGGCATCAATACGTCGACTGTTCGCCAGGTCTCGGATGCGCACATTGGTGCTTACTTTGTAACGCATGGCACGAATGATCGTGAGTTCACCTATTTCCGTGCAGTTTCCTCCAGCAGCCGTATGGGTCCAGACGATCTGCCGGTGACGGCGCTGCGGTCGGTGAAGGTTTTACATGTGTCTGGAATCAGCCAAGCTATTTCAAACACCGCTGCTGATGCCGTTTCCGGTAGTGTGTCGGTCAGAGGATGTTCAGACAAAGCACCTGGCGCACCAATAGCCAAAACCCGTGTTTCAGGTTGGCGATCTCCCCACGTACCGTGCCGTGCGATAGAATTGGTGGCATGAGCACTTGCGTCTTATCGCGAACTGTCGCTTTCACAAAGTTCCTTTACTTCCGGTTTTGAAGTCCGAAAAGCCCGATCCACGGTTGTGATGCCGGCGAAAACTAATGCGTATGCCCGGGTTAAGAGAGGCCAGATTGCTGCATAGTTGCGCGTTGGATCATTGATCGCGATGCCATGTCGCCGCCACGCAAGGTGTCGGCGGTTTGAAACGCATGGATTGCCTCGGTGAAACGTTTGGCCCTGAAATGGGACAAGCCGTCTTCGTACGCTTCGATCCAGTCGTGTGATCCTTCGAAATTGTCGGCCATCGCGATCAACTCAAACACAACAAGAGCTTCAGACCGGCCTTGTATCTCAACCGTCTCCAGCTCACGCACGACGATGGCATCGCCCGCCTCGCGCCGTGTTTCCGGGCCGATAATGATTGCAGTGCCGTAAGTTTTGTTGACCCCTTCCAGACGGCTGGCGACATTCACAACATCACCGATTGCGGTATAGTTCAACCGTTGCTCGGACCCGATATTTCCGACCAGAGCCTCGCCGCTGTTTAGCCCGATGCGAACATGAAGCGCGCTGTCGGTCTGGCTCTGCAGGCTGGAATTCTCGACCACGTCCACCAGCTCCAGCGCGGCACGGCAGGCGTGTTCGGCGTGTTTTGGGTTCTGCTTTGGTGCGCCCCAGAAGGCCATCACCGCGTCGCCAATAAATTTGTCGATCGTCCCGTCGTGGCGTTCTATTGTCGATGAGGCGGCGCTGAAAAAGGGCGCCATCAGTTCAACGATTTTGGGGCCGTGTTTTTCGGTCAGTCCCGTGAACCCGGACACATCGCAAAATAAAACGGAGATCTGTTTTGGCTCACCGCCCGGCTGGGTCTTGATGCCTTCCGCCACAAGCATCCTGACCAGATCGGTCGGTACGTATTTGCGGAAGGCCGACAAACCCACAGCCATGCTGGCGGTCGCGGCGGACAGGTTTTCAAGCTCTTTCAGGCGCGAGGGCCTGCGCGAGACCTGTTCAACGTCAAATTGTTCGATTCGGCTGAGGTCTTCGGCTACACGTGAAAGTGGGTTCGCGACGACGTGGCGCACAAACCAGATCGCCAGACCAATCGCGACAACAACGACGCCAAGCAAGATGTAAACCAGATTGATCAGAGTTTTGTCGATCCCCGACAGGAACGCGGATTCCGGAATCACTGTGGCTACCCGCCAGCCGTAGAATCCAAGAGGTGTCAGCGCCACCGCATAGGGCACATCCTCATAGATGATCCGTTTCGTCACAGGGCCTGGTGTTTTGTTGTCCGCGTCGGCCATCAGCCTTTCACCCGAGATTTTGGCAACCTCGTATAGTTCCCCCTCTCCCATTCGGGCTGGCGTGATTTCGTCGGCTTCGGGATCCGGTACCGCAATGACTTTGCCGTCGGCGTTGATGATAAAGGCCGCACCAAACTCACCAGGACGTAGTGAGCCCAGAAAGCGTGACAGGCGATCCGTATCAATCGCAACAGTCAACACGCCCTGTCGTTGTCGGCGTACGTCGATGGGCCCGGAAAAGGCATATAATGTTTTGTCGCTGCCGGGCAGATCCCGAACCTCGATCCAATCCGGTTTGCTGCGGCTTATGAAGTTGCTGTACCAAGCGTGTTCACGTGGGTCGTATTCGGTTTCTGTAAAGCTCCGTTCTTCGAACTGAATGTCACCGGGAATGAAAATATACCGATCCTTCCGCAGCATTCGGTTACGGATATTCTTGTCGATTTCCATCATCTCCAGCCCGCTGTCACCCAGCCGGTGGGCAGCAAAAAAGTTGCCATCGGGCCAGCCAAAGGTAAGCCACGAGATATTGGGCTGCGCTTGCAGCTGCGAAAGGAACACGAACTCGCGTTTGTCGGCCTGACGTGTCTGGATGACATCCTGGATGAAAATCGTGCGGACAGCGGCCCATGCGGCCTCGGCAGATCTGAGAGTTAGCCCAAGCTCGATGCGCACGGTGTTGGCAATCTGGCTGTTGATTTCAGCCGACAGCATGCGGCTGTTTTCGCGGGCTGTTGTCCACCACAGGGAATGCACCACAAAAGTTGACACGCCAATCGACAGGGCAACAAGTATAGATACGGCGATCCCTACGCTGACACGCATTCTAGCTCCACAACAGCCCATGGCGGCAGACGGTTCAATTGCTATGCCAAAGGGTCAAATTCAGCTTAGTGTCTGCCCCCTTCGGTTTCCAGACGGTTGAGCAGGATATGCCAACTTGTTTACTTGCCGTTGAATAGTTTGAGTGGTTTTCGACCTCTTTGGTTTTTAAGGGGGGGCAGGCAGGCACTTGCCGCAGGCTTTCCACGGTTTCAGGGGTTTGCTGGGCTTGCACCTCAGCCGGAACAGGACCTGCTATGGCAAGAAAGAAGACGCGAAGAAGGCTTTAAACATCCTCAACTGCGCATGAGCGAGAAATCCGGATCATAGGGTGAAAAAGGTATAACTTCTGCCGCGACCATATCTCCGCACATGTCCAAGTTCATTGTGGTGCCTGGACTGGTCAACTCGGGGGTTACGAAGGCGTAAGCCAGGTTCATCCCGACGCGATGACCCCAATCTCCGGATGTGATGGTGCCAACAACTGTGTCGCCCTCCATCAGCGATGCGCCGCCGTGGGCCGGGGCGTGTATGGCGTCGATCTTCAGCGTCACCAACGATCTTTTTGGGCCGCTGGCCTTGCGTTTCAGCAGCGCGTCTTTGCCAACAAACTGGCCTTTGTCCAAATTGACAAAGCGATCCAGCGCTGTCTCAAACGGGTCGAACTCGGTCAGCAGATCGGCTTTCCAGTGCAAAAAACCTTTCTCCATACGCATAGATTCAACCGCACGCGCGCCGAACAGTTTCAAACCATGCCTCTCACCGGCTGAACGTAGTGTAAGATAAGCGGCATAAAGCGAGGCATTTGGGACGTGGATTTCATAAGCGTGCTCGCCCGAAAAGCTGATGCCCATGACGGTGGCCGGGGCAAAGCCAATGAAGGTTTCGCGAACCGAGAGCCACGGGAAGGCCTCTTTCGACCAATCTCCACGCGCGCAGGCGGACAGGACGTTACGCGCGTTGGGGCCTGCCAGAACAAGGATCGTCTGGTCATTGGTCATCGACCGGATTTGCACATCCTCGTCCGCGCGCAGATGCTGGGACAGCCAATCCATATCGTGGTATTCACTTGCAGCTGCCGATCCATACCAGACGCGGTCTGGCCCACGATCGCTGGCTGGAATGTTGGCGATTGTGGCCTCGCCCTTGATCATGCCCTGATGGTTCAAAAGATAGCCCAGACCGACACGGCCTGAACGCCTGGTGACGTTGCCACAGAACAACCGGTCAAGAAATGAATGGCGATCAGGCCCGGTGATTTCCAGCCGGTTAAATCCATTCACTTCGCACAGACCGACATTCTCCTGCACGTTCTTAACTTCGCTTGCAACGACGTTGAAGGCTTCGTCAAAATTGAAGGTGAGGCTGGGATGAAAATCGGGCGACGGTTTGATGTAATCCACCCGTTCCCATCCGTTCACCACAGTAAACTCGGCGCCTTCCGCTGCCAGAATTGGCGTCAGCGGCGTCGTTTTGGCGGGGCGACCTGCGGGTCGGTGTTCGTGTGGGAAATGGAAACGGAATTCATTCTGATAGTCCTCGATGGCCTTAAGCGAGGTCAGTTCTACATTGGCATGTCCGGTGAAGCGGCGCGGATCGAGACACCAGGTGTCGTAACACGCCTCGCCATGCACGATTTGTTGCGCCAGCAGCCAACCGTGCCCGCCGCCTTCGCCAAGACCGGCACGCAAGCCGATAATGCAGAAAGCATTGCGCTTGCTCGGTATCGGCCCAACCAACGGTGCACCGTCGATTGTATAGGTGATCGGGCCGTTCACGACCGATCGAATGCCTGTTTCACGCAAGGCGGGCATCCGCTCGAACGCGCCTTCCAGCACATCCATGACCCGATCCAGATCATCCGGGCAGAGCGCATTAACAAAGTTTGGATCGATACCGTCCATGCCCCAGGGCTTGCAGTCCTGTTCATAAAATCCCACCAGCAGTCCGCCTTTTTCCTGACGGCTGTAGTAGTCGCTGATTGGGCATCGTAGCAGCGGCATCCGGTGTCCGGCCTCTACAATGCCGGGGATGTCTTCGGTCAGGAAGTACTGATGCTCCATCGAGGCGACGGGGTGATGGACACCCATCATCGCACCCACTTCGTTGACACGGTAACCACAAGCATTGACGACGATGTCGCAGTCGATGTCGCCTTGTTCAGTGTGAACGGTCCAAGTGTCGTCTTTGTGCTGAGACAGGGCGGTTACAGGTGTATTGCGATAGACTTCAGCCCCCGCTTTGCGCGCGTGATAGGCCAGAGCCTGACATAGTTGCGCAGGATCAATATCGCCGTCCAGCGGATCCCATAGTCCACCAAGCAGGTTGGTGGTTGAGATCAGAGGATGACGGCGGGCGCATTCTTCGGCGTCGATAACCTCGAATTCCACCCCCATGCCCCGCGCCATTGACGCAAAATGGCGATAGCCCTGCATTTGCGCTTCGGTATTAGCCAACCGGATACCGCCATCGGCGTGGTGATAGTTGATTGGGTATTCCGGGTTTTCAGACAGATTCTTGTACAGATTAATCGAATGCGTTTTCAGGCCGACCATGGTTTGGTTCATACCAAAGTTGGTCACCTGCGCCGCTGAATGCCAGGTTGTGCCACTAGTCAGCTCGTTGCGCTCGACCAGAACGACGTCGCTCCAGCCTTCCTGGGTCAGATGGTAAAGCGTGGAACAGCCCGCAATGCCACCCCCAATGACAACAACCTTGGTACGGGATTTCATGTGACGCGTGCCTCCGACAAATCGTTTGCGGAGATAGGCCCGTATATTGGTGCAAGTCGCAATATGGCGCAGTTTTTTTCATAACATATCGAACTTTAACTTCGATTGTTTCGCATTAAGTGCAAGGTTGTTGAATTGTCGAAGTTTAAGCCTCTTCTTTCCCGCTTAAAACACGGTCGAAGGAGCAAGCATGGCAGGGCATCGCGTAAAGCGAGGGGGTCGACGCGAGCGGATGGCTCAACGTGCGTCAAAGCCCGCGATTGATCCTTGTCCGCCGGGACAAATCGGCGGCGTCTACAAGCCGCTGAGTGACACAGACCTTCACCGGATTTTCGACACAGCTTTGGATCTTCTGGAAAAGCTCGGTTTGGGCGAGGTGCCTGAGCGCCTGCACGCTGATCTTCTGGCGGTGGGTGCGATCGACAATGGCGAAGGGCGCGTGTTGTTTCCACCGGCTTTGGTGAATGAAGCCATCGACCAAGCGGCCAAGACTTTTACGCTTCATGGCAGGGATCCTGCGCGGTCAATTGAGGTCGGCGGTAACAAGGTCTATTTCGGTACAGGTGGAGCCGCTGTGCAGACACTGGACTTGGACAGCGGTACTTATCGGCCTTCAACTCTGAACGACTTGCACAACTTTACCCGGCTTCAGGACACGCTTGCCAATGTCAGTTGGTACACGCGATGTTGTGTTGCCACTGATGTGCCCGAAAATTTCGATCTGGACGTCAACACCGCATTTGCGTTGATCAAGAACACAACCAAACCAACGGCAACATCGTTCACGCTGGCCGAGTATGTGGCCCCAATTGTCGAGATGCTGGACATTGCAGCTGGCGGCCCGGGCGAGTTTTCCAAGCGACCATTTATGAAGGCACATATCAGCCCGATGATCTCACCCATGCGCTACGGTGAGGATGCGGTGGATGTGGTTTATGAATGCATTCGACACAATATCCCGATTTCTTGTATTACCGCGGCACAGGCGGGGGCGACTGCACCGGCCACGCTGGCCGGGTTCCTGGCGCAATCGCTTGCAGAGACGCTGGCCAGCCTGCTTATGGTGCATGCAATCCGGCCAGGATTTCCAATGGTATTCTCCAACTGGCCGCTGGTCATCGACCTGCGCACTGGCGCATTCTCAGGCGGCAGTGGCGAAACGGCGGTGCTGAATGCCGCATCAGCTCAGTTGTCGAATTGGCTGGGCCTGCCCTCGGGCATTGCGTGTTCGATGACCGATGCTAAGGCCATTGATGCCCAGTATGGTATGGAGAAAGGCCTGACCTCGATGGCGGCTGCCTTGGCCGGAGGCAATCTGATTTATGAAAGCTCAGGCATGACCGCCTCATTATTGGGGGCCAGTTTCGAAGCGTTTGTTCTGGATGACGAAATGCACTCGAACACGTACCGCGCATTGCGGGGGATCGAGGTGAGTGATGAAAACCTTGGGTTCGATGCGATCTGCGATGCGGTTCTGGGCGATGGCCATTTTCTAGGCGGTCAACACACCTATGCTGCGATGGAGCGGGACTATTTCTATCCGTCACTTGCCGACCGTGATGAGCCGCGCACATGGGCAGAAAACGGGGCTCAGGATGCATGGGCACGTGCCCGGATCCGAGCGCGGGAAATCCTGACGGTACACAACCCACACTATCTGACACCCGAGCAAGAGCGTGAAATTCGCGATCGGTTCAATATTTTGCACCCGTAGCACTTGGGCATTATCTGACAATGAGCAATTCAGTCAGCTGAGAAGTCGGAAGCTTTCGGCCAGCCAGGGCTTGCTCTGGGTTTGATGAGAGATAGCGTGCTCGGTGATCAGATTGCGCATCTTCTGGTCGACCAGTTCAAGCAGCGATCTGGAACAATCCGGTGTTGCGACGATGGCCAATGTGCGCGCGAAACTCTTACCGGGAAAACGATGCATGCTTAGGCTATTTTGAAACCGTTTGGCGCGGGAAAACAACAAAGGCGTCGTAATGGTCCATCCGGCACCCGCCGCGACCATTGCCATCAGTGTTTGATTGTTGCTGCATTCGAAGTTCGAAACAGAAGACAGACCGAGGCGGCGCATCTGCGACTCAATTTGCCGGGCAATGATCAGGTTGCTTGAGAATTTCAGAAAAGGCAGGGTACTGCGGCCGTCCACGATGTCTTCCACTGGGTCCTCGCACGTTCGTGGTAAGACCACAACAAACGGATCGCGCAGCAGAGGCCGCTCCTGCAGGTCACGCGCACGTTCAGTCGGAGATGTCGTGATCCCCAGATCAAGGTGCCTGTTGCGCAGCATTTCTATGATCGTGTGACTCGAGTCCGTTTGATACATGAAATTGCAACTTGGCATGTACTGCGACAGGAAAACGGCCAGTTCGGGCATGATGTCGCTGTCGAAATCTTCAATTGACCCAACCCGCAGCAAACTTGCCTCGGCTATGCTTCCGGCAGACGCCTCGGCCTTGGCCTTGCGAATGGCGAACAGGGCTTCGTCAATATTGCGCAGAAACACCTCTCCTTTAGGTGTCAGAACCATGGGCCTGCGAGAGTGGTTGAAGAGCTCGACCCCCAGATGATCTTCGAGATTGCGCAGGTGATGCGAGACCGTGCTGATGGTCAATCCCGTTTGTTTTGCGGTTGCCTGAAGCGATCCCTGGTGTGCGCAAATCTGGAAAAGTTCCAACCATTTGAGACTGAGATCTTTGGCGGCTGATTGGCGGGGCATATCGGTCTTTCCGGCATGTTTGAAAAAAGTGGCCTATTGTTTCGAAAGTATACAAGTTTTGTTACCATTTTTCGCAGCAATTCGATGATCTTTGGCCAACGGAAAACTCAGCAACCCATTTCACGACAGCCGACTTGGTTTTTCTCATGGCCGTGTGCAAAAACAAGAAGTTGGATCGCCTTGCGGTTTCGCCTCTGGTGCCCCTGACTTGGTCTATTGCTGATTGCGGTTCGCAGATCCGGCGGTAACCGCCCTCTGGCGGGCCTGGTGGGGCCAAAGCATCAACATTCGTTGAAATTTGATCTACTAACGGAGTCCTCGACCAACCAGTTGAAAACCAAGGCGGCGCGATCCGATGAGGTGTTGTGTAGCACCACGTAGAAATCAAGCGGGGCTGACAGTGTCTGCGGTAAAAGCTTGGTCAACTTGCCGGATGTGATCAAGCCTGCGGTCAGGCCTTCCCACCCCAGCACGGCACCCATGTCATCCTGTGCAGCTTGCAGGGCAATGGTGTAGTTGTTCACCCTGTGCCCCGATTTAAGCGACCCTGAATACCCAAGGCCGGCAGCCCATTCCTGCCAACCTGTCCAATCGGTGCCAGGTGCGTCCAGATGTATAAGCGGGACTTTGGACAGGTCCTGCAACTGGTCGATTTTGTGCTGCCGGACGAACTGAGGGCTCGCCAAAGCCATGATCCGGTCCCGAAACAGCACCTGACTTGTACCGCGTTCCCGAGAGGCATCGCCGTAACGGATACTGATGTCGCACTTTTGTGTGTCATACCCCAGATCGGTGACAACCTGAGTAACCGAGATATGCCCGTAGCTTTTCCAGAATTGCGCCAGTCGCGGTGTCAGCCATAGCGAACTGACGGCCGTGCTGGATCGGATCGTGACACCGGAGCGATCGTATTGTGAGCGCAGCTGCTTGAGCGCCTCGCTGATGCCTTCGAAACCGCGTTGCAGCGCTACCAGCAGATAGGCTCCGCTTTCGGTCAACTCGACCCCTCGATGGTGGCGGTGAAACAAAGCGCAATTGAGTTCGACCTCCAGCGCTTTGACCTGATGGCTGATGGCGGCGGGCGTTACGTTCAACTCAGTCGCGGCCTGTTTAAAGCTGACATGGCGTGCCGCGGCCTCAAAACTGATCAGTGAGCTGAGCGGCGGCAGTTCGTATGGGCCAATGGGCAAGGTGATCTGACCTGTATCTTGCAGTTTTAAGTTATTTTCCTCGTCATAGGATTATTCGCATTAGCTGAATTTGCCCAGAGTGAAAATTTTTACAATTGCCATCCTCGCCCATGAACGCGATGATTTGGCCAAAGAAGCACGTGTTGCACAGTGTCCCGGTCAAACCGAGTACCCGCCCGGCGGGACAACGTTGGCCGGGATTTGGCGCGTAACGGAAGAGGAGAATTCAAATGCAGTCACATGCAGAAGTGGTTGTTGTCGGGGGCGGGTGTGTCGGAGCCTCGATCCTGTACGGCCTGACCGAACATGGGTGCACCGATGCCGTAATGCTGGAACGGACGACATTGACCTCGGGCTCGACCTGGCACGCGGCCGGTCTGCTAGTGACTTTCGTGCGCTCGCACAATGTGTCGAAGATGACGATGGAAACCATCCGCATCTATACCGAGGTCGAGGAAAAGATGGGCAGCTCGGTCGGGTTGCGGAAAGTCGGTCAGCTGCGCGTTGCAAACACCGAAAAGCGCTGGGACGAGTTCCAGTCTTATATCTCGATCGCCGAGGCCGCTGGTGTGCCGTGTAAGCTGTTGACTCCGGAAGAGGTGGCCGAGGTTCATCCGTTGCTGAATCAGTCTGAACACATCCGGGGCGGTATCCTGCATACCGAAGACGGCTATGTGAACCCCGCTGACATCACCATGGCGATGGCAAAACTGGCGCGTGATGCAGGGGCGAAAGTTTATCAGAACACCGAAGCGCAGTCTTACGAAAAGTTGGAGAACGGGCTTTGGAAAGTGACCACCGACAAGGGTGAGATCACCTGTAAGCATCTGATCTTTGCCACTGGCAACTACGCGCGCGAAAACGCGCGGCGGGTGGGGCTGGATCTGCCATGTATTCCAATCGTACACCAATACTGGACCACCGAGACCGTGCCGCTGCTGAAGGAGCGTCGTGCACAGGGGCTGCCGGAATTCCCGATCCTGCGCGACGAGGATTATGGTGCATATCTGCGCGAGGATGTGGGGGGCATTCAGTTTGGACCCTACGAATTCACCAAAGACCTCAAGCTGTTTGCCGAAGACCGTGTGCCGCCCGACTTCGGCGCCGATCTGCTGCCTGAGGATTTCGACGCGGTGGAAACCCAATGGGAGCGTGCCATCGAGCGTGTGCCGACTTTGGGCGAGGTTGGTATCAAGGCCAACACACGCGGCCCGTTCCAGATGACACCGGACGAATTGCCTTTGGCGGGCCCTGCCCCCGGGCATGAAAACCTGTGGCTGGCCGAAGGGATGCCGGGAGGTATTTTGTGGGGCGGGACAGTCGGCAGTCGCCTGGCGCAATGGATTGTAAATGGCGATCCGGGTATGGACATGTCCGAACTCGACCCACGCCGTTTTTCCGACTACGCTTCGAAACGCTGGACCATGGACAAGGTGCGCGAGACCTGGGGCACCCATATGGACGCGCATGTTCCAGGAGAGGACTTCCCGGACGCGCGCCCGATGAAAACCATGGGGTCTTATGATCTGCTAACCGCGCACGGCGCGGTGTGGACCAGCTTCAACGGATACGAGTTCCCCCGGTGGTTTGCCAAATCCCCCGAGGAGGCGATCCCCGAGCACTCTTTCCGGCGCACCAACCATATGGAACTGGTACAGGCCGAGGTGCGTACGACCCGCGAAGAGGCCGGGTTCATCGAAATGTCGCCGATGACCAAGTTCACCGTGCGCGGCCCCGGTGCCGCAAAATGGCTGGACAGTCTGATGGCCAACAAATTGCCGAAGATTGGCCGCATGACCCTGTCGCTGATGTTGAACGACAAGGGCGGTATGGATGCGGAATACACCATCGTTCGATATGCCGAGGATGATTTCTATCTGATCTCGACCCCTAACTGGCGAGCGTACAACTGGGATCAGTTGCAGCGCCTGCTGCCCAAGGATGGCTCGGTCATGATGGAGGATATCTCGGAACAGCTGGGCGTTATTGCTTTGGCCGGTCCGAAAGCTCGTGAGATCCTGCAACCGCTGACGGACAACGACCTGTCGAACGAAGCTTTCCCGTGGCTGTCTGCGCAGATGGGTGAGGTGGGCTATGCCAAAGGTGTTAATCTGCTGCGCGTCTCGTATACCGGCGAGCTGGGATGGGAGCTGCACCACCCGGTCGGATATAACCGCCATTTGGTCGATCTGCTTCTCAAGGCTGGGGTGAAGCCCTTTGGCCTGGAAGCCTTGGAGTCGATGCGGCTTGAGAAATCCTATCGGGCGATCAACCGCGAGATTTGCAAGGATATGACACCCTACGAAGCTGATCTGGGCCGCTTTGTCGCCATGACCGAGAAAGTCAATGGCGAGGTGGTCGAGCGGGAATTCATCGGCAAGGCTGCGTTGCAAAAGCAAAAGGCAGAGGGTGGTTACAACACGCTGGTGACTCTGAAACTGCCGTTCTGCGATACCTCAGTCATGTTTGACGAAGGCGTCTATGCCGATGGCAAGCTGATCGGGCGCGTCACGTCGGGTGGATTTTCCTACTACTGCAACCACGACATCGCAATGGCCCTGGTGCCACAGGGCATGACCGCACCGGGTACGACAATGCAGGTGCTGATCCACAATGAAATGCGTGATGCCGAGGTGATCGACATCTGCGCTGTTGACCCGACCAGCGCACGCGCCCGGGCCTGAGAAGGAGAGCTGAAATGGCACAAGCAAGAGGACGGTCCAGCCGTGGCGGTGGGCGCGCGGCACGCGTTCAGGCCCGCACCAACCCACCCCCGGTCTATTTACCGACCCTGAACCGCAAGATTGGGCCGATCGATCTGCTTGGCCCCGAGGGGGTCGAGCGTATTCACAATGCCGCAATGACCATTCTGGAAACCACCGGCATTGAATTTCGCGATCCGGTGGCTTTGGCGGACTGGAAAAAATACGGCGCAGATGTGCAGGGCGAGCGCGTCCGGATCGGGCGCGACATGCTGATGGACCTGATCTCGTCAGTACCTTCAGAATGGGCTTATGCGGCACGCAACCCAGAGCGGTCTTTGCGTGTGGGTAACGAACACTCGGTCTTCGCGAACGCCTATGGCGCACCTTTTGTCTATGATCTTGACGGCGTGCGCCGCCCCTCGCAGTTGGAGGATGCGCAAAACTTCTTCAAGTTGAGCCAGATGAGCCAGTCGATGATGGTTCCGGGTATTCTGCCGGTGGAACCGCAGGATGTTCCGGTTCCGCAGCGCCATCTTGAGCTTGTGCATGCGGCGTTGACGCTGACGGACAAGCCGATCAAAGGTTCGGTATTGTCAGAGCAGGCAGCACGTGACTCGGTGGACATGACCCGGATCGTGTTTGGCGCAGAGTTTGTAGACAATAACGTAGTGATGGCTGCGCTGCTGAACTGCAACACGCCGCTGGTCTGGGATGAGACCATGCTGGAAAGCTTGCGCGTTTATGCTGCGGCCAACCAGCCTTGCCTGCTGTCGCCTTTCGTTTTGGCGGGGGCTTCAACGCCGGCCAGCCCGCAGGGTGGTGTGGCATTGCTGATTGCGGAATCCTTGGCGGGCATGGCCTATAGCCAGATCATCCGACGCGGCGCGCCGATGGTTCTGGGCGTGGCAATCATGGGTGTGTCGATGAAAACCGGCGCGCCGATGATGGGGTCGCCGGAGCCGGGTCTGATGAACCTGTTGGTGGGTCAGATGGCGCGGTTCTATCAGGTGCCCTGGCGGACTTGCACCATGTGGACCGGGTCAAAGTCACCCGACATGCAGGCCGGCTTTGACACGGCCAACACGATGTGGCCCGTGCTGCTTGGCGGGGCGAATTACATTGTGCACTCTGCCGGTTTTCTGGAAGGGGCGTTGGGGGTCAGCTACTCGAAATGGGTGCAGGACACCATGCAGCTTGAGAATTTCCATCGCTTTTTCAGTGGGCTTCAAGAGGAAAACCTGGATCTGTTGCTAGACGACATCGCCCGGATCGGCCCCGGAGGGCATTTCCTGGGTACGGACCACACGCGTGAAAACCCGATGCATATGAATCACTTGCAAAACAACGACAGTTTTGAACAGTGGGAAGCCGAAGGTTCGAAGACGGCAGAGGTTGTTGGCAATGAAGCCGCGCGGCGTATGCTGGACAACTATGTGCAGCCTCCGATGCCTGACGATCAACGCGGTGCGCTGGACGAGTTTGTTGCCAAAAAGCGCCGGGAATACAGCAGTTAACCCTGACGTGGGCGCTGACGCGCCCCGTTGAACCACACAAGGACAGGATCACCCCAATGACGGAAATCTCGACGAAGACGCTCTCACTCGAAGAGGTCAGGGAATTGGCCAGATCGATCCTTGTGGCAGCGGGTATGGATGCGCAAGGCAGCACCGTTCTGGCGGATATCGTCACCCGATCCGAACGGGACGGTCCCCGCAGTCATGGGTTGCGCATGCTACCGGTTTATGTTCAAAGTTTTACTTCTGGCTATGCCAATCCGGCGGCGTCGCCCAAGGTTGAGCGTATTGCGCCCGGTGTTTTGCGCGGGGATGGCGACAACGGGTACTATCAACTCGCAGCGGGGATGGCGCGGGACGAGTTGATTGCCATGGCCCGAGAAAACGGCATTGCCGCTTTCACTTGTGCCAATTGCCATCACCTGGCTGCGCTGCGTTTTGACACCGAACCTCTGGCCGAAGCGGGTCTGGTGGCGCTGGGCGTTGTGAACTCATTGTCAACGGTGGTGCCACAAGGCGGAGTGCGCCCGGTTTTCGGGACCAATCCGATGTCATTTGCGTGCCCGCGTGAAGGGGCTGAGCCGATTGTTTGGGATCAGGCGTCTTCGATGGTTGCGCTTATGGATATTCGCATGGCGGCGGCCGAAGGGCACGATCTGCCCCGCCCGGCGGGTTTGGCGCCGGATGGCCAACCTACGGCCGATCCGAATGCCATTCTCGAGACCCGCAGCCTGTTGCCCTTTGGCGAGCATAAAGGGGCCGCGATTGCCTTTCTGATCGAAGTTTTAGGCGCGGCGCTGGCCGGTGGCACCCTGTCAGTAGACAATGCCAAACGTGTGGAGCACGGCGCTTTGAACATCAAAGGCGGCTCCACTCTGATCGCGATTGATCCCACGCGCTTTGGGAACCCGGGTTTTGACGACTACGTCAAACGCATATGTGCCGAAATCGACGGCAACGGCACGGCTCGCGTTCCAGGTGACGGACGGTTGAAAAATCGCGCCGCTGCGCAGGAAAAAGGCGTGGTTGTCAGCGTAGAGTTGCTGTCACAGCTGCATGAAATTCAGCAGGAAAGCCTTTAAATGTCAGAAGTTGCGGTTGTCGGCGGCGGTATCGTCGGCATTTCCTGTGCTCTGGCGCTTCAGTCAGAGGGGCACCAGGTCACGGTTATGGAACCCAACACCGTTGGTGAGGGGGCCAGTTGGGCGTCGTGCGGCTGTATTGCGGTGGGGGAAATTGTTCCTCTATCGCAACCCGGAATGATGCTGAAAGTACCTGGGTGGTTGCTGGACAGCGAAGCGCCCTTGTCGTTGCGTCCAAGTTCAGCGTTGAAGTTATTGCCGTGGTTCTCACGGTTCACCGCCAACGCCCGCCCATCAAAAATGCGTGCCATTGCCTCTGATCTCGCGCGGCTGACATTCTCGGCCACCGCGGATTTCAAGGCGCAATTGCAGGACATCGGCGAACCTGAAATGCTGATAGAGCGACCCGTCATCAAGCTGTTCGACGATGATGCCGACAAGGCGACCATGGGGGCGGCTTTTGATCTGGCGCGCGAACTTGGCTGCACCATTGATGAAATCTCGGGCCATGATGCACACGAGCTTGACCCAGCGATAGCGCCCGATTTCAAATATGCGGCGGTGTTGCGGGACTGGAGTTATGTGACGGACCCTAAACGCCTGGTCGAAGCCTTGCACCAGACATTTTTGAAACGAGGCGGAACTGTAAAACGGGTAGGGGCCGTAGGGTTCGACCGCGAAGGCCGAAAGGTGCAATCGGTTAAACTGACCGACGGAACTGAGTTTTTTGCAGATCAATTTGTCTTGGCTGCGGGTGCACGATCCAAAGGCTTGGCGAAAGATCTTGGAGTACCAATTCGACTGGAGGGTGTGGCAGGGTATTCAACGGCATTGTCAGATCCGGGTGTGGAGCTGAAACACACGATTTTCTACCCTAAAGGCGGGTTCGGCGTTACGCCGTATGACGGAGCTCTGGCTGTCGCGGGTACAATCGAGTTCGCCAGTTTGGACGCAGCACCAAACTGGAACCGGGCGGATGTGCTTGTGCGACGGGCGCATCGGGTCTTGCCCGGCCTGAAGACGGACGTTGCCGAGCGTCGCGTCGGCTATCGCCCCTTCACTCCGGACACGCGACCGATCATCGGGCGCAGTCATCGTCTGGACAACGTCCAATTCGCCACCGGGCATGGTCAGCTTGGGCTGACTTTGGCTGCCACCACCGCCCGGTTGGTGGCAGATAACACGGCTGGGCGGAGACTTCATGTCGATGTAAAGGCTTTTTCACCTGATCGTTTTTCCTGAACCAGGCGCGAAGCTTGATAAGCTGTTGCGGTGAGCGGAATTCAGTAGCGGCTCAGGCCAGCCGCGCGCCATGTGTGTCGAAGCGATAGCTGCGATCTGGCGTATAGCCAATCTGTATCTCTTGGCCCGTGTCCACGTGATGCTGGCCAAAAAGGCGGGCTGTGACCTGATGGCCTTGCATCATCGCGATCACATTCGTGTCTCCGCCCAGATGCTCGACATGGGTCACTTTTGCGGCAAGCGGACCGTCATCGGCCAGAAAGAGATCCTCGGGGCGGACGCCCATTGTGATGTCCGCGCTGTCGCCAACCACGCTGGCGGGGAAGAAATTCATTGACGGTGCGCCAAGGAAACCGGCGACAAACTGATTGGCAGGATTGTTGTACAGCTCCATCGGGCTGCCGACCTGCTCAACGCGCCCATCGCGTAGCACGACGATCTTGTCTGCCAAAGTCATCGCTTCGGTCTGATCATGGGTTACATAAATCATCGAAGCGTCCAGCTGCTGGTGCAAATTCGCGATCTCAAGCCGCGTGTTCATACGCAAAGCCGCGTCCAGATTTGATAGAGGTTCGTCAAACAGGAACAGTTTGGGTTCGCGAACAATCGCGCGACCGATGGCAACACGCTGACGCTGACCGCCGGACAGCTCGGACGGGTAGCGGTCGATGTAAGGTTCAAGGTTCAACATCTTGCTCGCCTTGGCGACACGTTCATCAATGACCTGCTTAGTTTGGCCTTCCTGTTTCAGCGCCAGTGACATGTTCTTTCGCACATTCAGATGCGGGTAGAGCGCATAGCTCTGGAACACCATCGCGATACCGCGCTTGGAGGGCGGTGTGAGGTTCATCAGCTCGCCGCCAATGCGCACTTCGCCCGATGTAACATCTTCCAGACCTGCGATCACGCGCAATAGGGTGGACTTGCCGCAGCCCGAGGGGCCGACGAAGACGACGAACTCGCCGTCTTCCACTTCGATATTGATGTCCTTGAGAACCTCGACATTGCCAAAGGACTTGTTCACGTTCGTAAGCGTCAGGGCGGTCATTGGTGTGCCTCTTTCAGCGAAATGGGTTGGCCAGTACGGATGCTTTCGTCTGCTGCCAGACAGATGGCCAGCGATTGCACGGCGTCGTTCATGTGGCGGGTCAGATCGATATCCTCGACAATGGCGCGCAGCATATAGGCCTGCTCTGCGTCGCAAAGCTCCTGATGGCCGGGTTCATCGGGCATGTCGATCTGACTGTCCCCCTCGGGGCGGTGGACCAGAATGCCGCCGACCTTGGTGTGGCCGTCGATATCTGAGGATGCGCCCTCGTTGCCATCGGTGATCGAAACCGACCCGTTGGGCGAGACGATGTCTTTCACGAAAAACGCGGTCTCAGACATCATCGGGCCCCAACCGGCCTCGTACCAACCGACCGAGCCGTCCTCAAAGACCACCTGAAACTGTCCGTAATTGTACATGTCTTTAGCGATCTCATCGCTCAGGCGCAGCCCCATGCCATGTACGCGCACCGGGTCTGAGTCCGTGATCTGGCACATCACGTCGACGTAGTGCACGCCGCAATCGACGATAGGAGAGGTGGTCTGCATCAGCGCCTTATGCGTTTCCCACTCGGCCCCGCTGCTTTGCTGGTTGAGGTTCAGGCGAAACACATATGGCCCGCCAAGGTCACGCGCCTCGGAAATCAGGCGCATCCACGACGGGTGATGGCGCAGAATGTAGCCGATCACCAGTTTGCGGTTGGTTTGGGTGGCCTTTTCGACAACGCGTTTGGCATCGGCCACTGTGGTGGCCAGTGGTTTTTCAACGAAGACATGCGCGCCGGCTTCCATTGCGGCGCAGGCATAATAGGCATGGCTGTCGGAATAGGTGGCGACAACCACCAAATCCGGATTTGTTTCGGTCAACGCAGAGTGGAAATCCGAATAGGCGGGATAATGACCCAACTCGGGATGCTCCACATGACCGGACCTGTTCACCAGCCCCACGATTTGCGCGTCCGGATGCTGGTGATGGGCCAGCGCGTGGCTTAGGCCCATATTGCCAAGGCCTGCAATCAGAACTCGGGTCATTTGACAGCTCCTGAAGTGATGCCGCGGATCAGTTGGCGTGAGAAGATGACGTAGAGCACCAGCACCGGCAGGATCGCCATCGACAGGGCAGAAAGAACCGCATTCCAATCGGTGACGAATTGACCGATGAAGACCTGACTGCCCAGCGTCAGGGTCTTGGTCTCTTCAGCGGGGGCGAGGATCAGCGGGAACCACAGATCATTCCAGATCGGTATCATGTTGAACACAGCCACTGTCGCCATTGCCGGGCGCACTAGCGGAAGGACAAGACGGAAAAAGATTGTGTATTCAGACAATCCGTCGACACGGCCCGCATCTTTCAGGTCGTCCGAGACCTGTCGCATGAACTCGGACAGGATAAACACCGCCAACGGCAATCCTTGTGCCGTGTAGACAAGGATCAAGGCCCAAAGCGTGTTGACAAGCCCGGTGGCCACCATCATCTCGAGGATCGCGACGGTACCGATACGGATCGGAATCATGATCCCAAGCGCCAGATAGAGACCCATTAGCAGGTTGCCCTTGAACCGGTATTCACTGAGGGCAAAGGCCGCCATGGCACCAAAAAGCAGGATGAATGTCAGCGATACCACCGTAACGATCATCGAATTCTGGAAATAGAGGAAGAAATCCCCTTGTTTCATCACCGTCTGGTACCCGATCAGCGAAAAGCTTTCGGAATCGGGTAGGGCAAGCGGTTCACGGAAGATGGCGCGGCGGGTTTTAAAGCTGTTGATGATGATGACGAAGACCGGGAACAGGGCGATCAGCGTGTAAAGGATCAGCGCCCCATGCATGGCGGCTGTGTTCAGCGGGTTTTGGCGTGCTTTGTTCATGGCCATGCCCTCACAACTGGTACCTGCGCATCCGGGTCTGGATGCCGAATAGGTAGATGCAGACCCCCACGAGGATGATCGCGAACATGGCCCCTGCGATAGCGGATCCCATATGCGGATCACCCAGTTGCAATTGGAAGCCAAAGAAAGTGCGGTACATGAATGTACCAAGGATGTCGGTTGAGAAATCCGGCCCTGCCAGTGCCCCCTGAGAGACATAAATCAGGTCGAACGCGTTGAAGTTACCTACAAATGTCAGGATTGAAATGATTCCGATAGACGGCAGGATCAGCGGCAATTTGATTTTCCAGAACGCGGAAGCTCCGGTAATCCCGTCAATCTCTCCGGCCTCTAGGATTTCTTCCGGGATCGACAGCAAGGCGGCATAGATCAACATCATCGGGATGCCGACGAACTGCCAGACCGACACCAGCGCCAGCGTTGTCAGTGCGTATTCTTCTTTACCCAGCCACGGTGCAAACAGTGATTTCAAACCAATGGCGTCCAGCATCGACGGAGCAATGCCCCAGAGTGGTGACAAGATCAGTTTCCAGGCAAACCCAACGATCACAAAGCTTAGGATCGTGGGGATGAAAATGGCCGAACGGTAAAGCGCGGCGAACCTCAGACGCGGATGTGACAAGATTGCTGCCAAGGCGATGCCGATGGGGTTCTGCACGAGCATGTGGATCAGGAAAAACCAGAAGTTATTTCCCAACGCGTTCCAAAACTGTTCGGACCAGATAGGGTCGAAAAACAGCGTGCGGAAATTCTGTATGCCCACATAAACGCGCGTCTGATCGACCTCGGTGAACAGTGCGAGGCGGAGCGTGTTGAACAAAGGGAAGATCATCACCCCCGTGTAGACCAGAACCGCAGGGGCAAGGAAAACGACGATATGCCAGCGTATGCGGCGGGTCTGCATGTTGGTCTCCGGGAAAAGGACCGGACGCGAAATCCCGCGTCCGGTGATGGTTAGCTGTCAGGTTTTACTGATGCGGCGCGTACCAACTGGCCAGACCGTCCTGCAGTTGCTGGCCCAGAGCCTCGGGGGTTTCGGTGCCTTTTATAGCAGCAACAGATGCGCCCCAGGTTTCATTTTCTAGATTCGGTGTGCCGCGCGACAGGATCTGGTAGGTCGAACGGATCGTGCTTTCGCACTCATCTCGCCAGCCCACGATTTCTTTTGCCAACGGGTCTTCCAGTTCGACCGGAGTGTTGGATAAGGGGAAGAACCCAGGAACCGCGTTGCCAAAGATGCTGGCGAATTCCGGGCTGGCGACCCAGGACAGGAATGTCCGCGCGGCCTCTTGGTTTTCACTGGCGGCATTCAGGCCGATGCCAATATCGGTGTGGTCCGAGATATAGCAGGTGTCACCTGCATTCTGGACCGGAGGCTTGAAGGCACCCATTTCGAAATCGGCCTGCGTGTTAAAGCCAGCGATTTCCCAACTGCCTGCCGGATAAATCGCGGCGCGACCGAGGGTGAACAGGTTCTGACTGTCAGGATAGGTCTGTGCCTCATAACCGTCCCCCAGATAGTCCGCCCATTTAGCAAGTGTTGCATAGGGTGCAACCCATTGCGGGTCGGTCAGTTTCTGCTCGCCTTTGATCAGCGCCTGACGGCCTTCCTCACCTTTCCAATAGTTCGGGCCGATGTTGTTGTAGCCCATCGTCGCGGCTTCCCACTGGTCGTTGGTGCCCATCGCCATCGGGATATAGGTGCCGTCTTCCTTGATCTTGTCCAAAGCAGCAAAGAACTCGGCCTCTGTGGTGGGGACTTCAAGGCCCAACTCGTTGAAGGCGTCTTTGTTGTAAATGAAGCCGTGGATCACCGACGCCATCGGCACGCAGAAGCTGGCGGATGCGTCATCGGTCTGCCATGCGGATTTCGCAACATCTGAGAAATTGCCCATGGCCTCGAGGTCGGACAGGTCGGTGAGATGCCCGCTTTCGTACAGCGCCAGCGAAGCATCAAACGGGCGGCAGGTGATCAGGTCGCCGGCCGATCCGGCCTCAAGTTTCGAGTTCAGAACCGCGTTGTACTCGGCAGGCGCGGAGGGTGAGAAGATAACCTTGATCCCCGGGTGCTCTGCTTCGAACGCTGGAATGATCTTTTCCTGCCAAAGGGCCAGGTCGTCGTTGCGCCAGCTTTCGATTGTCAGCGTAGCCTCTTGCGCATAGGCGCTTGTGACCAGCGCTGTGGTCATTAGTGCCAAGCTTAAAACTTTGCGTTTCATTTGGTTTCTCCCAGGTTGATGTTATCGTTTTTGTGTTTCAGTCGATTCATTGCGCGACGCAGATGGCCGTTTTCTTCATTCAGCAACGCGTGTGCAGCCTCGGCAGACCTGGCTCCAGCTGCAACAAGCGCGCCGATTTTGAGGTTGCCGTCAGCGGCGGTCAGCGCCGATGCGGCTTGTTCCGCGGTAACACCTGTCAGCTGACGCACGATTCCATTGGCGCGGGCGCGCAGTTTGTCATTGTCGGCACGCAGGTTGATCATCATGCCGTCCTGAATATGCCCCAACTCCATGGCCATCAGAGTCGATAACATGTTCAACGCTATTTTTTGCGCCGTTCCCGCGCCCATTCGGGTTGAGCCGGAAACCAGTTCGGGTGGTGTAGGCAGAAGGATCGCGTGATGTGCCAATTGCAACAGCTCGGTGCCTGCGTTGTTGGCGATACCTATAACTTTGGCGCCCTTATCGCGTGCGATACGCGCTGCCGCGACCGTGTATGGTGTTGTTCCGCTTGCCGATACAGCGATCAGAGTATCCCGGACGGTCAGGTCGGCAAGTTCATCTGTGAGAGTGGTCGAGATATCTTCGACGTCGCCAGGCATTTCCGCGTTGGAAGGTAAGCCACCCGCCATGTGGATGCGAACCTGATGTGCCGGGATTGAAAAAGTGCCCCCAAGTTCAAGCGCGTCTGCCGCAGCCATCAACCCGGAAGAGCCAGCAGCTAGATAACGCAGAACGCCTTCTGCCCGGATCGTTGCGGCCATGGTCACAGCCCCTTCGCAGATCGGGTCAACTGTGTCCAGCGGCGCCGATGCAGCCTTTGCTTGCGACTGTGCAAGAAGGGCGGCGACATCCGACAGCGGTCGCGCGTCCAGCCCGATCGCGTTTGGGTGCAACTGCTCTGTCACAGGCGTGTTCAAGTGATTCTCCCCCGGTCTATCGGCATCATACCTTTTAGATACCATTAGTCTACCACTTTGTTTACGGCATTAGAAAATACCAATTTTTCGATATCAGGTCACGTTTTGGCCTTCTAAATTTAAAAAAGGTATTATAAAGGTCTCTTCATGACTAGCGGCTCTGACAATCTGATTCTGGCAATAGATGGTGGTGGCACGCGGTGCCGCCTGGCCCTGTTCGATGGCGTTCAAACTTGGCGGGTTGAGGTTGGATCGGCAAACGTATCGACCGATTTCGAAACGTCCTGTGCGGAGCTTGTGAGTGGACTGGCTGTCCTTTGCAAACAGGCTGGTATTGAACTTGCAGAGATTGCACGAGCGCCAGCATACGTGGGCTTGGCGGGCGTCACCGGACAAGCCATTGCTGACCGTTTGGCCGCAGCCCTGCCATTTGCGCGCGTGCGCATAGAAGATGATCGCCCATCTGCTCTGCGTGGCGCGCTGGGGCCGCGTGACGGGTTTGTCGCGCATTGTGGCACCGGATCTTTTATAGCTGCGCAGCGAAGTGGAGCGACCGCCTTTGTCGGAGGATGGGGGCCGGTCTTGGGTGACCAAGCCTCGGCCCAGTGGGTCGGCAAGCGCGTTTTGTCGGAGGTGTTGGAGTGCGCTGATGGCATGCGTGCGGCGTCTGAAATGTCCGAACACTTGCTGCGCCAATTCAATGGGACCTCTGGTGTCGTAAAAGCCGCATCTATGATGACACCCACTGAGTTTGGCGCTTTGGCACCTGTCGTCACGCAGTTTGCAGGGCAGGGGGATACAGGTGCACAATCGATTATGCAGGCGGGCGCCGACTATCTGGCGGATAGGCTTGTGAAGATGGGTTGGAGCCCTGGTGCTGCAATTTGCCTGACGGGCGGAATTGGCCCGTACTATTCCACGTTTCTGCCTGAGGACATGCAGCAAGCCTTGGTGCAGCCATCAGGTGATCCACTGTCAGGCGCGATCGCTTTGGCGCAGGCTTTCAAAGAGGAGATCGAACATGAGCGTTGTTGATTTCCTAAGGCCCGAGGGATGGCTGGGGCAGACCGCCGGGCCACGTTATGTGCAGCTGCGCCAGCGGCTTGAGCAAGGCATCGAAGAAGGTATCCTGCCGCCCAACAGCTCTCTGCCGCCCGAACGTGAGATTGCAGAGTTGACCGACCTGTCGCGTGTCACTGTGCGCAAGGCCATTCAGGAACTGGTGCGCAAAGGGACGATAGAACAGCGGCAGGGTTCAGGCTCATTCGTGCGTGAACCAGTCGCCCGGGTCGAGCAGTCTTTGTCACACCTGACTTCATTTACCGAGGACATGGAGCGGCGTGGTTTTGAGACGACCTCAACCTGGCTGGAACGCGGAATTTTCCTGCCAGCACCGGACGAGATGCTGGCACTGGGTCTATCGGCCAATGATCAAGTTGCGCGAATTCACCGTCTTCGAGCCGCCGGAGGACGCCCGATGGCTCTGGAGCGCGCGGCGCTTCCTTTGGATATCCTGCCCAATCCGACCGAGGTGACCGGGTCGCTTTATGCCGTTCTGGAACGATCGGGCCATCGCCCGGTGCGTGCGATCCAAAAGATCTCGGCCATCAATCTTGAAGCAGCCGAAGCGCGTTTGCTGGACGTTGCCGAAGGAACCGCCGGGCTACGCATCCAGCGCACGTCATATCTGGAAAGCGGGCGTGTCGCAGAACTTACCCGATCCATTTATCGCGGCGATGCCTACGACTTCGTGGCCGAACTGCGCTTGTCAAACTGAAAGGCCGGACCTGATGTCCAACCAACTCACACTCATGCGACAGGAAATCAACGAAATTCCCACCGCCGTTGACCGTCTGCTGACTGACGGTTCCGAGGCGATCAAAGCAGCCGCACTTGAAGTGCGGTCGCGCGATCCGCGCTTTTTGATTTCCGTCGCGCGCGGTTCGTCCGATCATGCCTGCAGTTTTCTGAAATACACTTCTGAACTGCTGCTGGGCCTACCTATGGCCTCGGTGGGTCCAAGCGTCAAATCGATCTACGGTGTGGATATGCGCTGTCCCGATGCGCTGTGTGTCTCGGTTTCCCAATCCGGTCAGAGCCCCGACATCGTACGCCTTACACAATCACTGACCCAGGGCGGTGCCTATTCGGTTGCAATCACCAACGACACCGGCTCGGCCTTGGCGAATGTTGCTTCAGCCGCGTTGCACATTCATGCAGGGCCGGAACTGAGCGTTGCCGCGACCAAAACATTTGTGACTTCACTGGTTGCCGGGCTTTGGTTGCTGGCTGAGATTAAGGACGACGCCGCATTGTTGTCCGCGATCCGAAATCTGCCAAAAGACCTGGAACGAGCCATAACCTGTGATTGGGGAACGGTGATCGACGCGATCAATGGTCAATCGCTGTTCACTTTGGGGCGCGGAACGACTTGGGCGATCTCGAACGAAGCTGCGTTGAAATTCAAGGAAACCTGCCAGATCCATGCCGAAAGCTACTCCTCTGCAGAGGTGCTTCACGGCCCGGTTTCCATTGTGGATCAAGGCTTTCCGGTGCTTGCCTTTTCATCCGGCGACGCAGCTGAGGACAATTTAGCCGAAGTTGCCGATGCTTTGGCAGCCAAGGGCGCAAAGGTATTTGCAACAACGGATCGCGTGAAGGATGCGGTGTCGCTGCCACATGTTCGGACCGCGCATTGGATGACCGATCCTGTCGCCTCTATCGCATCTTTTTATAGTATGGTTGAAATCGTTGCCACCCGCCGTGGTATCAATCCCGACACACCTCGCCATCTTCGGAAAGTGACTGAAACGGTATGAGTGGCTCGATCATCACCTTTGTGGGCGGACCGATCTTTGACGGAAGGACGCTGTTTTCAAACCACGCCGCCCGGTTTGTAGATGGAACGCTTGACGCGATCGTACCTACAGATGATCTGCCATCGGAAACCCGGACCGAGGATCTGGCCGGTGACATTCTTAGCCCCGGTTATGTGGATCTACAGGTGAATGGCGGCGGCGGCGTGATGTTCAACGACGACCCATCGGTCGAGACGTTGCGGCGGATCGCTCGGGCGCATCGCGGGTTGGGTACGGTTTCTATTCTGCCGACCCTGATCACAGGCACGCCGGAAAAAACCACAGCTGCCATTCGAGCCGCGATACAAGCTGTACGCAGCCGGGTTCCGGGCATCGCTGGGCTGCACTTGGAAGGCCCGCATTTGTCAATACGCCGCAAGGGTGCCCATGATGGCGCACTAATCCGCCCGATGGAGAGTGCCGATCTGGACCAATTGTTGACAGCTGCCCGCGACTTACCTGCGCTGATGGTCACATTGGCTCCTGAAAATGTCGCGATTGATCAGGTCGAAGCTTTGACCAAGGCAGGGGTTATCGTCTCGCTGGGTCACACCGACGCCCCGTACGACACATGTGTGGCTTACGCGAAAGCCGGCGCAAGTTGCGCAACGCATCTGTTCAACGCAATGAGCCAGTTTGGCAGCCGCGAACCCGGTTTGGTGGGCGCAGTGCTTTCGACTGGGAACCTGTCTGCCGGGTTGATTGCGGATGCTGTACATGTGCATCCGGAAACGATGCGAGCCGCTTTTAAGGCCAAACGCGGGCCAGGAGAGATTTTTCTGGTGAGCGATGCGATGGCAGTGGCCGGAACGGATCTGAAAGAGTTTTACCTGGAAGGGCGGCTTATCCGGCGCGAAAAGGGCAAGCTGACATTGCAAGACGGCACTTTGGCTGGAGCCGATCTGGACCTGACCACGGCCATTCGAAACCTTACAACAAAGCTGGGTATGCCTTTGTCACAAGCGTTGACGGCAGCAACCCGTGTGCCGTCCAAATTGATTCATAAGGGATCATATGGGCAAAAGCCCTCGCTTTCCGAATTGATACGGATCGCGCCGGACCTCTCGAAAGCTATGCCGGTTCAGCCCCACTCTGCTGTTGCTCCAGCGGGTTCTTAGTTGTTGGCCGAGGCTTTAAGCCGAAGCATCGACGGACAACTGCTTCGTGGACAACAGCCTTGGTCATAAAGGCCGTGCTGAAACTAAGCCTCAACCGAAGTCTAAAGCGTTTCTTGCTGTTTTATATGTTCGATGAACAGTTTCAAAGGCATCATTGATCTGTACTCCCGAGGAAAATACAAGAAAATCCCGGGTGTTAGGCCAAGATGGTCTTCCAGAACAGGTTTCAAGAGGCCAGCATCGATTTCGGCCGCCACATAGGCCCTGAATGTGTACACCAGCCCCAACCCTAGCTTTGCCATATCGACCGAGGCAGGTAAGGTGTTTGTAATCAGATTTCCTTGTACTTGGACGGAATACGAGCCGTCTTTCGAGTTAAAACTCCAAGGCGCAATCTGGCCGGAGGAGTGAAACCTGTATCGGACACAGTTGTGTTCAAGAAGATCGCGCGGTTCTTTGGGCGTGCCGTGGGCGGTGAGGTACGCAGGGCTGGCTGTAACGGCAACGGGCAATGGTCGAGTAAGCCGAACCGCAACCATGTCTGGTGCAACACGGTCCCCTAGACGGAAACCGGCATGCAGTTCTTCGCCCAGAATGTCCGAAAGCGCATCCGTCAAAGACAGTTCCAACTCGATCTCGGGGAACTTGGCGCAAAAGCTGTTCAAGATCGGGCTCACGTACAGATGGTAGGCAAATTCTGGCATTGCCAGCTTAAGGGTGCCACGCGCGGCATGACCCGTCCTGCGCGCGCTTTCAACGGCCTCGGACAATTGGTCAAAGGCCGGGCCTGCGCCGCGTATAAGCGCACGTCCGGCTTCGGTCAGGCTGATCGAGCGTGTCGTTCGGATGAATAGTGCGGTGCCGAGCTGATCCTCCAGTGACTTCAACTGATGGCTCACTGTCGACGGTTTGACGCCAAGCGCTTCGGCTGCAGCTCGCTGCGACCCCTGTTGGGCTATGGCAGTGAAGACTTCGAGCGTCGCGAGCGGTAAGCGCATGGGATCTCCGTTCCAGAATATTATTCGAAATAATACATGAAAGAAGTGAAAGTTGAGGGAATTATCTTTCAAGAACGGAATAGTTAAATTCTCGTCATCACGGCATGGACCCGTAGAAAGCAGTGCTGTCGCCAAACGCCCGAGCGCCAGAGAGGACGAAAATGAAAACCCTGACCAAAACAGTAGCACTCACCATCGCAATCATAGCTGGAGGTAACGCCATGGCCGCCTCGCCGGAAGAGAACATCAAAGTGGTGCAAGATTTCTTTGCCGCCTATGGGGCAAATGATCTGGATGGCATCGCCGCCGTAATGGATGAAGAGGTCAAATGGCACATTCCCGGCCGTCATCCGTTGTCCGGCACTAAATCTGGGCGTGATGAGGTGCTTGCTTTCTTCGCGCAGTTGGGCGCAGCCGGGTTTCAGGCCGAGCCCATTTATTTCGGAGCGGATGAAACACATGTGGTCGATATTCACCGGGGTTGGTCAAATGCAGACGTCAAGCCAAATGTCGATACGACCTGGGCGCTGGTCTACCGTATCGAGGATGGCAAGATCGTCGAAGCGACCAACCTTTCCGCCGATCAGGATTCAGCCAACACGTTCTTCTGGTCGCAGTATAATCTAGCACCGTTGCCGGATCGGTTGGCTAAGTAACCCATGAAATGGCGACGCTCATGAACGACTATCCTGAAATTCGATCGTTTATAACAGATTGGTTCGCGGGGTTTGACCGGCTTGATCCGATTGATGCGTTTTTGCAAGACCTGCATCCTGACGTGGATTGGGACATGCCGGATATTGACGCTGCCCTTATAGGCCATGAACGGGTTCGCGCTTGGTACGCAAAAGTGCTTGCAACCCTGCAAAGCCCGACCGAACACCACGTGAGCAATATTGAGATCACGCCAGACGCGGCACAGTTCGAAGTTTTGTTTCGTGCCCAAACCATTGCAGGTGAGGCCATCGAAGCACGCGTTCAGGAAAACTGGCGGTTTGATGTGCGGCCAAACGGTCGCCCGTTTATCACATCTTATTCAGCGAAACTTCTGCAAGAGACAATCACATGAAAATCCTTGTCCTCACAGCACATCCGGACCTGAACACATCCCGCATAAACCGCGCCTGGTTCGACGCACTTTCGGACGCGAGCGACGTAACCGCACGTGATTTGACAGCCATCGGTGGTGCAGAGATGCGTTTTGACATTGAAACGGAACAAGCTTTGCTACTTTCGCATGACCGGATCGTGTTTCAGTTCCCGTTCTACTGGTATTCTGCACCTCCTGTCTTGAAAGCATGGATGGATCAGGTTCTGAGCTATGGCTTCGCCTACGGACCCGGCGGTAATCGATTGAAAGGGCGTGAGATTCTGATCCTGGTTTCTACGGGTGGCCCCGAGCACAGCTATCACGCAGGCGGTTACAACAACTATTCGATGGCCGAGTTTCTTAAACCTTACCAGCAGACTGCGAACCTTGCGGGTATGACGTATCTGCGCCCGTTTGTTGCCCATGGAATGGCTTTGGCCACCCAGGACCAGATTGAAGCGACCGTACCGGATATGTTGGCCCATCTGACTGACTCGGACCTGGACCCAAAAGTCAAACAGGCACACCTGTTGGAACAGCTTGAGGATGATCCGATCAAAGCTGCGGCCGTCAGTTGATCATGTACCCAGCAATCCCATTCGGGTCCTGCAACCCGCGTTGAATTTGCTGATCGTCTTTATGAGCGTCAGTGCGGGTTCTTTCCCGACGAAAGACATGTAAACTGCCTGCACGTCCATACTTGCCAGAGGGGACCGTGTCCGAGATTGACCCACTGAATCATTGGCTGATTTCCTAAGGGCGGCTGTTGGGGGATGAAACCGCAATCGTCAAAGGATATTGCGAAGGGCTTGTCCGGCTTGGTGTGCCGCTGGCAAGGGCGCGTATTGCGCAGAACTACTCGAACCCATTGCTCAGCGCTTGGGGTATAATCTGGACACCGGACAAAACCCGCCGTTACACGGTACCCACCACCGTGCTGTCGACAAGCGCATGGCATGGCAGCCCTTTTGAATACATCGTCACCCATCGTTGTCCGTTGCGTAAACGGTTATCGGATCTCAACCTTGCGACTGAGCACCCGATCTACTCCGAGCTTGCCGAGGCGGGTGCCACCGATTTTTTGGCCATTCCACTGGAACACGGAAATGGTTCGGTTCAAGGCACTAGTTTTACCTCGAATGCAGAAACAGGGTTTTCTGATGCGCATATCCGATACATTGAAGACTCTCGGTATGCCTTGGCGGCGGCCTTGGAACCCATCGCAATGCGTCAGTCACAAAAAAGCCTGCTGCAAACCTATCTGGGCCATGGTCCCGCTGAAGAGATCGGACAAGGGCACATAAAGCGCGGGGAACACAGAACCGTTTTTGCAGCGATCCTGTTTGCGGATCTCAGAGGGTTTACAGAAAAAGCCCAAGCCTGGCCCGAAGATCAATTGCTGGACATGATGGGCAACTATTTTGAAATGGTGGTTGCACCAATTCAGGATGAAGGGGGCGATGTGCTTAAGTTCATGGGCGACGGTATTCTTGCAGTTTTTGAGGCTGATAACGGCGACGAGGCGGCATGCCAATCCGTCGTCGCAGCCGCAAGTCAGGCATTGGTCAATCTTGATGCCTTTAACAAAACCGCAGGTGGCAGCGGCCGTAAGGAAATTGAATTTGTCATAGGTATCGATTTCGGGCAGGTCACATTTGGCAATATCGGCAGCCCTGACCGGTTGGATTTCACGGTCGTGGGGCAGACCGTCAACGTGGCCAGTCGCGTTCAGGACTTATGCAAGCAACTGGGCGAAAGGACGTTGCTGACCACACGTGTCACAAAGCACCTGAAAAACAGGGGTCAATCCGTCGGTTACCACGCTATCCGGGGATTGAGCGAAGACATTGAAGTTTTCAGAGTTCCCGCTCAGGTGTCCTGATGTCAAAGGCTTTAGACGTGAGTAGGCTATTCTATTAACGCTCGGAAAAGGCGTTGCGCATCGTCTGATGAATGGGTTTCAACATGTATGCGAGCAGAGTGTTTTCACCAGTATTCATTTCCGCCACCACCGTCATTCCAGCCAAAATTGGGCGCTTGTAAGCACCGGTTCCAACAAATTGATCGTTGAGTTGGATTGAAGCGCGAAAATAGGTGTCGCCGGTTTGATCATCTATCAGCGGAACCGGAGACACGGCGGTCACGCGACCCTTAGCTTTCCCGAAACGCCGCGCATCATAGGTATCCACCGTTACGCTCACCGGTTGGTCCAAGGTAACATGTCCAATCTCTCTGTTTGGGATACGTGCTTCAACCATCAGGTCCAGTTGGGACGGCAGCAGTTCGAAAACAGTTTCCCTAGGCGCTATGACTTCGCCTGCATTGGGGAAAGCGACCGATTGCACAATCCCCGCTTTGGGGGCGACAATGCGCAAGCCGTCGAGCTTTTGGTTCACAATCCGCAGTGAAACGTCCAATTCACTGCGCAAGTCGCGGAACTCTTCGACTTTGTTGAGGGTTTCTTCACGCAAGGTCAGGGTCTGTTCTGCAAGATCAGCCTTAGCTATCGTGAGAGCATTGCGCGCCTGTGCCAGGCGGACTTCGCCCTCAGAGGCCGCAGTCCGCAGCGCGTCCAACTGATCAGCGTCCCGAGCCAGGTCGCGGGCCGTCGTCAGCCCTTGATTGTGCAAACGGTGTGCACGGTCCAGTTCGGCTTTTTTTCGCGCGACTCGTTCCAAGGTAAACCTGTGCGACGCTTTGAGGATTTCTAGAGTCTCCTGCTGCTGCAAAATCGATACGCGTTTCATGCGCTGGCTTTCAGCGTAGATTTCCAAGGTCGCAGCCGCGCGGTGATGGTTCTGACGTCGCAGCGCGGCCAATTCTGCTACAGTGAGCGCATCATCATTCCCGAGCGTTTCTAGAATTGTGCGCCCATACGTCAGTTTGCGGTCCAGGGTCGCGATCTGTTCCTTTAGTCTTTGTTGCTCTTTGCTTAGATCCGGGTGCCTCAATTCAACCAGCACATGGCCGGCATGGACTTGGTCCCCGTCCTGTACGTGAACACGATCAACGATGCCGCCGTCCATAACTTCGATCTGGGTGTAGTCGCCCGTTGGGACGATGGCACCGGGTGCGCGCGTGACCTGGGGAACAGTTGCCCACCCAGCCAGTCCAATCAACGCGGCGACCATACCAGAGAAAACCACTGCAGTCAGCGCAGCAAACCGCGCAGGCCGCTGCTGAGACTTCTGCTTTGATTTGGCGAGCGGTCCTTCTGCCCGGTTCTTGTTCAACGTTATACGCATTGTTCAGCTTTCCATTGCTTTCATGACCGCCTGTACCTTTTTACGAGCCGCTTGACCGGTGTCGTTCACAACAACGCGGTCCCCATTTAGATAAATCAGCCGGTCAGCCATCTGCATCAAAGAGCGATCGGCGGTGGCGACCCAAACGGTTTTGTCAGCTTTTTGATCCTTGAGCCAAGTTTTGAACCTGTCACGACACGGTTGCGACAGTCCGTTGGTAGGTTCAGAGAATAGATAAACAGAGGATGACCGCGCCATGCTGCGGGCTAAAGCCAGAGATTTGAGCAACTCGCCGGACATGCCAAACATTTGCTGAACATTCAGTCGCGTGCGGTACCCGTCCGGCAAAGCCTTGATCTCATCACGAATACCCAAGGTGTCGAGCGCTTGCGCAATGTCACTTTCGCTGAGGGTCGGGGCAGCAAGGCAAAAATTTTGTGTTACGGTGCCGTGAAACAGGCATGTGTCATAGGTCGCATAGGTTACGGACTTGCGGAGCTCGTCGCGCGCGATTTGACGGATATCGATGCCATCATGCTCGATTACGCCTGCCACAGGCGTTGCCAAACCGCAGATTAGGTCAAGTACAGCGGTCCGGTTTGCTACACCCCGGCTCATGACGACAACAAGTTCACCTGGTTCGCAGTGGAAGCCAGCCGCCGTCAACAGCGCCGGGTTCAAAGGGTCGGGGCGATGGCTTACGCCCTGAAAACTGATTGCTCCGGTCATTGTTTTCTGATGAGACCGGCCCAGACCAAGTTCGAGTTCTTCTGGTAAGGCCAAAACCTGGTCCGCCTGTTTTTGGCTTTTCAAATGTCCGCTCAATTGTCCAAGCGAGGATTGAAACGCTTGCACTGGAGCCAGCACTTTCGACACCAGCGCAATCGAAGCGATCAAGGCGCCGAAACTCATGCTGCCCTCAACAGCGCCGTGGGCGCTGAGGATCGCACCGGCAGAACCAAGCGTGACAGTTGATTGTGAAAGGGCCTGTATAAAATTGCGCAATTGACGCGCACGAGCTGTCGCGTCTTCGGCTTTTTCGGCCAGCGGCATGCACCTCTCCAACCATTGGTCCTGCATCCCAAGATTGACCAGTGCACTTTGATGTGCGACGGCGTCCTCAATGCAGGACGTGCTGGCCCGAACTGCGTCGGCGGCTGTTTTGTCCAACTTCTGCTGAACAGGAAGTGACACAAAGCCAATCATCAGAAGAGCAACAGCAAGCCCCAATGTAAGTACCCCTACGGGTGGGGCAAGATATGCAAGCACGGCAAAGAAAAGCAGCGCAAACGGCAAGTCGATCAGAACGATCATGAGTTGACCGGTGAAAAGTTCGCGCAGGGATTCGAGCTGGCGAAAGCGGGCGATCTGTTGGTTTACGCCGGACTTTCGCAGCTGTGACAGTGGAAGGCGCATCAGTTTGGTAAATAGCCCAACAGCGAGTGCGCGTTCTCCGTTTTGGCCGACATGAGCCAGAGCTCTTGTTCGAATGTGCCGGAACATGAAATCCGAGATTGCAAGGATACCAACGCCAACGGCCAACGCGAACAAAAGATCCACCGAGCCTGAGGGGATCACCCGATCGTAAACTGCCATGATCAGAAGCGGTGCAAACAAGCCCAGCAGGTTGGTTAGAAATGCTGCGAGCAACAGACCAGGCAGCATTTCGCGCAATGCGCCGAATGCGGCCGCAACAGTTCTGAAAGCGGGTTGCGTGTCCTGGTACTTGTACTTCTCGATATGGATCAGCGTACAGGGTACGCGTCGTCGGAGGTGCTGGCGCATAGAGCCGGTGTTCAGGTCGGCAGTTTGCAGCTTGTCGCCGTTAAGGCCGAGAGCCACATAACAATCTCCGTGCGCGGGGATCACGAGTGCGGGGCATTCTGCCTTTGTAATATCGCTCTCACGGCAGGTTGCCTGAACATACGGAACGTTCAGGTTTTCAAGTGTCTGGACTAAATCCGCTGGGTCCAGTTCCTCGGACAGATGCGGGAAAGCCTCGGCGATTGCATCTGAATTGTTCTGCCAGCCGCCAACCAACAACAGTTGCTCCAGTAAAGCTGACGCGTCGCGCGTGTGGACCATGTTCATGCCACATCCTTTCTGTGCTGGGTGGCGATTTGGTCGGCCTGTGCGTCTGAAACCCAATCTGCAACGTTATCTCCTGCCTGAGGGGCAAGCTGAATCCTCAAATCTGCCAGTCGCTGCATGCGCGGATCTGGGCTGTCCATAAGGATGGTTGGCCTGTCAGGCAGTTTGGCAAGGCAGGCGGCAAAAGCATCACGTTCTGTAGTGTCGAGAACAGATGTCGGTTCGCTCATGATCAGGATTTTCGGGCGGAGTGCCAAAACGCGCACCAATGCTATGAGTTGGCGGTTTATGGGGTCATCCTCGAAGCTACTGCCTGACCCCAAGACGGTGTTGTAGCCCGTTGGCAGGCGATTGATCCGAAGGTCCAGACCCAACTGACAGACGAGGTCCTTGGCGCGCGCGATTTGTTTTTCGTCGCCAAAGGCGCTTAGGTTTTGCAACAATGTACCCGAAAGAATGGCTGGGTTCTCTTCCAGAACGACAATGGCATCATGCCCACGCCAGGAGATCAGGGATCTGCTGTGGATCTCGTCAACATAGGCTTCTTCGGAATGTAGTGTGGTTCGACCAGTCACTGAGTCATAGAACGCGCTGATCTGTCGGCGCGTTGGGCCGGTCACCAATGCAACTTGACCAGGCAATATCGTCAGAGTGTCCAACGCCATAGTTTTAGCCCCCTCTTGATCCGGTTTAAGGCCTTTAATCGTGATCCTGCCTTCGGTCGGGGTCGGCGTTTTGGTCACTGCCGGAACTGTCTCAAGTGCATCAATTTCGCGCAATTTCCGCCAGGAAAAGGCAACGTTTTCTGACTGGACCCACAGTGTCAAAAGTTTGGTCAGCGGCTGTACGATCCGTCCGTTAAGCAACATGCAAGCAGCCATCTCGGCTATCCCGATCTGTTGTTTGATCACCAGATAGGCACCCAGCAACCCCATGGCAGCCACTGAAACTTGACCAAAAACTGCCCCAAAGCTCTGCGCGAGCCCAGAGAAACGGATCAATTGGTGACTTACGTCCACTGTTTGGTCTTCGAGCATTTCGAACCGGCGGGTCATCTGCCGTTCCATCCGGTTGGCCTTGACCGTCTGGCCTCCGGAAAGCACTTCGGACAAAAATGCATACCTGCGATTGTCCAGCGTTTTGCGTCTGTCAAACAGCGCCCACTGCGCACGTTTGATCATCAAGGAGAACACGGTGACAGCTATCAGCCCAATGATCGGAACCAAAACCAGCCAGCCACCGATCAATGCGACCATCACTGCGAAAACTAAGGTAAATGGTAGATCGATCAGCAGCGCGTAGTTTTGCCCTGCGTTGTGATCTCGCAATTGTGCGATCGCGGAAAAGCGGTCGAGATAGTTCGAATTTGCCTGACGTGAAAACACAACCGGATTGGCATGTAGTATTTGGTTTATGAAACGACGGTAGTTTGAGACTGCTGCACTTTGTGACGTGATGTTCAGCAGAGTTGCCCTGCTCCAGCGCAGCGCCAGTTCTATTGACACTGACACCAACAGAATAAGTGTCAGCATGCGCAACGTCTCGACCGACTTAAACGGAATGACCCGGTCAAAGATCAGCAATATTGTGATAGGCATGATCAGCGCCACAGTGTTCAGCGACAGTGAAGCGGCGAGAATAGGCACTTTGGTTGCGAGAGAACTGTCGCGCCCTCTGAATACCTTGTCTTTCATCTCAGCTCCGTTTGATTGCTTGGAACAAGAGGCGTGGAAAACCTTTCTGTTTCATAAAGTTGAGGGCTGTTCATAGAAAGGAATCGACTAAAATTCGCGCGATTGGCGAAAGGGTGGATTAACACTTACCCACTACTGTTCCGCTCCAGTGGATTGGAAACGGGGGCCTGAAATGGGTAAAGCAACCAACAGTGGAGCGGGGCTGACTTCTGCCATGTCAAAGGACCCGAGCGACAAGGAGGCATTTGCTTCCGAAGTTGCCAAAACCGGACAGATCACACCCCAAGATCAAAGCCGAAGCACACTGCATACCGGCGACCACCAAGAGGGCAGCCTGCCAGCACGCGGAGCTACCAAAGGGGCTCAGTCGCAATCGACGGATCATGGCAGTACCCAGGTGCGCGAAAGCCAGAATGCGACGGAAAACCCAAAGACTGATTTATTGCCCGAGGCATTGGTGCCGGACGCGCTTCAGGACGCTCACGTCGAAAGTCCAAAAGCCACAAATACCGTTCTCCGACAAAAGGATGGTGACATATCTGGTCTTGAGCAGAAGGATAGGTTTTCAATCGATGCGTCAGAGTCAGCCCGCAGCACGCCCGCTCAGCGCGCGAAGCCGGTTGAACTGGAGAGCCACGAAGGCGCCGAAGAACCTTTAGCGGAGATCAAGCCATCCGATACTACTACCCCCGGAATTTCTCTTGGCGGCAATGTTGTCGCTGAAAATGCTGATGGCGCAGTGGTGGGCGTTCTGTCCTTATCAGATATAGGGGATCACCACAGCTTGTCTGTCTCTGATAACCGGTTCGAGGTTGTTGATGGTGAATTGAAGCTTAAGGATGGTATTTCGCTGGATTACGAAGTCGAAGCGCAGATTGGCATAGAGATCACCGTCACCGACAAGGCAGGTTTTTCGCGTACGGAAAATTTCACGGTCCAAGTCACAGACACCAATGATGCGGTCAGCGGCGTGACCCTTTCAGACGCTTCAGTTGATGAAGCCGTCAAGGGGGCCGTCGTAGGCACTTTATCACCGCAGGATCAGGATGAAGGGGACAGCCACATCTATTCCGTTTCCGATGAACGGTTCGAAGTTGTCGATGGCACATTGAAACTGAAAGACGGGATCGCGCTGGATCATGAAGCCGAAACGCAGGTCGATGTTCTGGTCACCGTCACCGATTCCGGTGGAGCTTCGCATACTGAAGAATTGACCATCGACGCAAGTGATCAGAACGAAGCGCCAACTGGTCTGAGACTGAACATAATCACTGACAACCTAGTTCAAGACGGCAGCTTCGATGAGTTTGACCTTGATCCAGGTCGATGGAGCACCTTCAGTAATAACGGTTCAGGTCCCTGGGACAGCCAGGCTGGAATGGAAATTTGGGATAATCTGGCAGGGACCAAGGCTTCGGACGGTCAACAGCTTCTGGAGATGGACGCAGGCCGCGGCGTCGACAGCTTCAGCCAGACGATCCAGACCAGTAAAGGTCAGGTCTATGACCTGGGGCTTGATCTAAGGGAACGTCTGGCCAACGGGACGGATACAGTAGAAGTCTACTGGAACGACGTTCTAGTGGCCGAGCTTAATCCGGATACCACGGACTGGACCTCGTTTGACATGCAGGTGATTGGTACCGGCGAAGACCAGTTGGAGCTGCGAGAGGCAGCTGACGAGAATGATACATACGGAGCGTTGGTCGACAACATTACCCTGACTGCAACACCAAATACCATTGCCGAGAATACCAGCAGTGTAATCGTGGGTGAGTTGCGCTTCAATGATCCGGACGTGAATGACATCCACACCTATACAGTGTCCGACGATCGGTTTGAAGTTGTCGATGGTGTCTTGCGCCTTAAAGACAGCGCGGCATTGTCCTACGAAGACGACAGCACTGTGGAGGTCACAGTGACCGTAACGGATGCAGGCGGCTCTTCCACGTCCGAAACTCTTGAAGTGAACTTGGTGGACACGCCTGAGTTGCTCATTTCGACCGGATTTCAGGCGCAGTATTTCGACGTGGATCATCGATTGTCTTCACTGGAAGATATCGATTGGGCGTCGGAACCTACGCATCAGGAACTGGTTGCTGAAATTGACTACAAAAACAGCAGTCATTCATTTTGGGAGGACGGTTCCCGAGACACTTTTGGTGTCCAGGTCAGCGGCGCGGTTCAGGTTGAGCAAAGCGGAACGTATCGATTCGACCTAAGCGGAGACGATGGAGCGCAACTGGTGGTCAATGGGAAGGTTGTGGTCGAAAACGATGGATTACATGCCTATCAGACCAAATCAGGTGAAGTTCACTTGGATGCAGGGGCGCATCACATCGAGGTGCGGTATTTCGAAAACTACGGCCGCGCTGGGCTGAAGCTGGAATGGGACGGTCCAGGCATGAATGGCCCGGAGCTTGTAGCACCTCCGGATATGGTTTCGGCTCAAACGGTTTCAGGCATGCCCATTGCGATAAATGTTGCCCACCCTGCTGCTGATCAGCATGCGGTTTCAACGCTTGCTTTGAAAGGGTTGCCTGAAGGTTCTGTCGTGGCATCTGGTCATCAGAGCGTGGTGGTGGGTGACAATGGACACGCCGAAATCACAGGGTTTGGCGCAGAAACGCTTTCCATCACTCCACCTTTCAATTTTGTTGGTCAAATTGACGTTCTCATTGTCATGTCGGGCGATGGACTGACCGAAATCAGTCAACCTGTCAGTTTCAATGTGGATGCGGCGCAGATTGCCGAGCCTAGCGCGGCTTTGAAAGGGGGATTCCACGCAGAGTTTTTCGACACAGACCATCGGATCGGGAAACTGGATGATGTGAACTGGGACGCCGATCCGACCCATTACGAGGTCACGCCGAACATCGACTACGATAATGGGCACGGGTCTTTCTGGGAAGAGGGTTCAACCGACACGTTTGCGGCCCGCTTTCAAGGGAAAGTGTCGGTTGAAGAGGAGGGTACCTATACCTTTTTCACGTCTGCGGACGACGGTGTCGTGCTTTATGTCAATGGGCATGAAGTTGTCAAAGACGACGGAAACCACGGCTATCGGACCGAATCTGGCCAGGTCGCATTGGAGCCCGGCACACATGACATCGAATTGCGATATTTTGAGAATTACGGTCGCGCTGGACTAAAGCTGGAATGGGACGGTCCAGGTCTAGATGGTCGCCAACCTGTTCGGGCAGATCAAGAGATCGCGGTTGATGTGAACGAAACAGCTTGGGTTGCAATCGATATTGGCCCCTCCAGCGAAGACACGACGGTTAGCGTTGAAGGCTTACCAGCTGCCACAATACTAAGCAGCGGAGAGGATGCCATGGTTACAGATGGGGGGCCTGCTGATCTGTCCGGCTGGAATCTGGATGCGCTGGAAATCTCTCCACCCCCCGGTTTTGCCGGAGTGATAGGCGGCGAAATCACGATTGATTCTGCAGCTTTTAACGGTGCTCCTGTTACGTCCACATCAAACTTCGCAATTGCGGTTGGAGACATGCAATCCAACCCAGAGGCCGACGTTTCAGGTGAAACCGAAACTTTGCCAGACACGGGTGTCGCTGCGTCTCATGTCGGTTCAGAGATTGCTTGGGATGTCGCATTGGACGACACCGACGCGGCAGTTCAAAAAGCTCTGGATGGATCGCAAACGGACGTCATGGCGGAACCGGTGCTGGTTCAAGAGAGTTCCGACGTTCTGCAAATCAGTACAGACACGTATGAACGCGTGGAGTGGTAGGAACAGAGCCGCCGAACAAGATCGAACCTTTAACCGCTTAGCAAAACAGGTTGTCTCTTTGAGTCGGTCGCTGACCCATTTGAGTTTGACAGTTATCCCTCAAACGGATGTGCAGGCGTTTGTTGCCTGTCTTGCGAGCAATGTCAAAAACGTACCTGCCTCTTCAAATAAGGGTCGGTCAAATTGCGTTCAATCGACAGCTACAAATGGATCGGCAATGGCAACATTCGATGGTTTGATCCCGCAGATTGAAACGGCTCTCGCACTCAAAACAGACGCAACTACGTTCAACTGCTGTGCCGGGTCTGGTCAGCAGGGCCAAATCGATTTATCTCGCGCTATAAGCATCGCAAGTTCGATGCGGGTGGATGCAACTCATCCAGCGATTTTCTTTAGTTGGTTACGATCAGCATGCCGAGCTTTAACGTCAATGCGGATGCCCCCGTATTCGAGTAGCGAGAGCGACCATGACCATTCCGATTTCAGCGCTTTCAATCGGTTCTACAGGTGGGCGAGTGCTGCGCTAACGTTCTATTGCTTCTTCCTCTTTAACTCTGGCCGAATTGCTTCCGTATTGTTTGCGGGGTCCTGACTGGTCGTTTCAGTGTCAGCCAGTTGGCTTGTTCCAGCTACATCTGTGGCTTGAGCCCTGATCCGCTTGAGCTTACCAATCAAACTGTGAGCGGTAGGAAAATGCGCAAATCCCAGGTTGGATGATCTGAAATACAAGGAATGAAGGAGGCGTACATGAGCTTTAACGTCAAACTGTCTGGCGTTATGCCAGCGTTGGTCACCCCCTTTGGGGCAGATGGCGGGATCGATTTTGTTGCTTTCGAAAACCTGCTGTCTCATTTTCGCGATGCGGGTGTCGCGGGTTGGGTTCCGAACGGCTCGACCGGCGAGTATTTCAGCCAATCGACACAAGAACGTCGTCAGGTGCTGCAATTTGTGAAGGATTTCGCGAACGCAGATGAGATTTTGATCGCGGGCACCAACGCCCCGGCCACCCGCGAAGTGATTGAGCAGACGGCGATTGCCAAGGATATTGGCTATGACATCGTTTTGCTGGCGCCACCGTTCTACACAAGACCTACTCAGGACGAACTGATCGATCATTATGAAACAGTCTTGGCCGAGGTAGATGTCAACATTGTGCTTTATAGCTATCCGTTGAAGGATGGGGCGGATATTTCTTTCGATCTGATGGACCATTTCGCTGACAACCCGCGTGTCATCGGCATCAAGGAAAGCTCTGGTGTTTTGCAGCGGGCTATTGACATCGTGTCGCGGTATGAAGGCAAGATCCAATTGATCTCGGGCTCAGACGACATTGCGCTGGATTTCATGTTCTGGGGTGCCGACAGTTGGATTTGCGGCCCATCTAATTGCATGGCCAAGGCTTGCTGCGAGTTAGACCGTCTGTACAAAGCAGGCGAGCTTGTGGCGGCCAGAGACCTGATGAAAAAGCTATACCGGGCCATGAACATTCTTGAAAGCGGCAAGTTCGTACAGAAAATCAAGTTTGGGGCCGAATTGCAGGGGTTGGATGTGGGGCAATGCCGTGCGCCGCTGGGGCCGCTGACCGAAGCGGAAAAGGCCGAGTTCACCGAGGCCATGCAGCCCATTCTGGCGATGTGAATCTTGTACGGGTCGAAGGACCAAAAACCTGAGATGACCGAATTTACAGAAATACCGGTGCTTGATCTGGCACCGCTGATCCGTGGCAAAGACACAACCCAACTGGCGCAGGCATTCCTTGAGGCCTATGGTCAGACCGGGTTTGGCTATGTGATTAATCACGGCGTGGATCCCAGTTTGCGCGCCGCCATCTTTGATGCGTCAAAGCGTTTTCATGCTTTACCAGTGGATGCGAAACAGTCGATCGCACTGGACAAAAACCATCGCGGTTATATTGCGATCAACACGTCAACAGATGTGAATTCCGATCTGGCCGAGGTCACAAAGCCTAACCAGTCGGCATCATTCATGATGATGCGCGAGGATGCAGAGGTTGACCCCGATGTCTACCTATCGGGGCCAAACCAGTGGCCCGATCTGGAAGGGTTTCGCGAAACCTGTGAAGCCTACGCGCGGGCTATGACTGAGTTGGGTCACAAGCTGCTGGGATTGGCGCTGGCTTCAATTGGGTCCGCAGATCGTTCGATCATGGCCGCGTTTGAAGAGCCAACGATTTGGTTGCGGCTTTTGCACTATCCGCCGCAGTCTGCGCACGCTCCGGAGGATCTTTTCGGATCGGCGCCTCATAAGGACTTTGGGGTGCTGACGTTGCTGGCGCAGGATGATGTTGGTGGCTTGCAGGTTCAGACTCCGGCGGGCCATTGGGTCGACGCGCCGCCGATGGAAGACGCGTTTGTGGTCAATGTCGGAGACATGTTGCACCGGTTATCCAATGGCAAGCTCTTGTCTACGCCGCACCGAGTAATCAATTCCAGCGGGCAAGAGCGCTATTCGATTCCATTCTTTTTTGACCCGCATGTCTCCGCTAATATCGCACCACTCGCCGGGACCGGTGCGCCCAACTTCTCGGCTTTGAACTTTGGCGATTTTCTGAAGAACGAACTGGAAGCCAGTTATGAGGCGCATCAAGAGGGCGCCCCTGGCACATCGGGTTGACCATGGCTTAAGAACACTTTACGCCCGGCGTCCTTTGCTCAGACAATTCGGAGATAAGCGCCATGGCACCTTTCCGCCCGTGGATTGGCATTGACTTTGGTACGTCAAATTCAGCCGTTGCTTACGTTGTCTCAGATGTGCCCCGTCTGGTGCATTTCGATGCCAAGGCGCAAACACTTCCAACCACTTTCTTTTTTGATTTCGAAACGCGCGAAAGCCTGATTGGCGAACCCGCCAACAGGGCGCTTCTGGATGGTCTCGAGGGGCGTTTCATGCGGGCGCTCAAACGGGTATTGGGCACCACGCTGATGCATGAAAAGCGACAAATTCTGAATGAGCGCCTGACATTTGTTGAAATTATTGGGTCATTTCTGCGCAAGCTTAAGGAACGGGCCGAGGCCGAGCTTGGCGTGCCATGTACCCGCGTCGTCTCTGGGCGTCCCGTGGTCTTTCACGGGCAGAACGATCCGCGCGAGGAGCAAGCCGAAGCCGACCTGCGAGCCTGCTACGATGCCGCTGGGTTCACAGAGGTTCGTTTCTGCCCGGAACCCGCTGCGGCGGCCATCGCAACTGGTGTGGCAGGGCATGGGGCTTTCACTGGCTTGGTTGTTGATATTGGTGGCGGAACATCCGACTTTTCGGTGTTTCACAGCAGCACTGCGGGGATTGAGATTCTCGCCAATCATGGCGTGCGAATTGGAGGCACCGATTTTGACCGTGCGATCAGCATAGACCACGTGATGCCCCTATTGGGCAAAGGCTCGATGATCCGGGATGTTTTTGGAAGTGGGAGTTCACAAGCCCCCAATGCTATTTTCAACGACCGTGCAACTTGGGAGGTGATCCCGTTTCTGTACACGGCGCAAAACCGACGCATGGTCGAAGATATGCTAAAACTGGCCGAGTCCCCTGAACGGTTGGCCCGGCTCGCCACAGTGCTTCAGCACGAGCTGGGGCATGAACTGGCTTTTGCGGTCGAGCGTGGCAAAATCGCGGTGAACGCAGGGGCGCAGGATCCTGCAATCAAACTTGATATGCTGGAGGCCGGATTGGCGGCTCGGCTCAGGGATGCTTTGGTGGCCGAAAGCCTTTCAGATCATGCACGGCGGCTGGCGTCTGGTGCGCATGCAGTGCTGCTTCAAGCTGGAGCGACCGCCGCCCAAATTGATCGGGTGGTCTATGTCGGCGGCTCCAGTCTGATGGGGGTCGTGCCGGAAACGATGCGAAACATTTTCCCTGCGGCTGAGCATTCCTTTGCCTCAGTTTTTACCGCCGTTGCGGAAGGGTTGGCCATCATGGCTGCTCAAGAAGCGGCATAGCTGTGACAGCAAGATTGCCTTGCAAGCGAAGATCCGGTTTGAACCAGACAACCCGCAATTCTCGAAGTTGGCACTGAGTTCTAAGTCTAAACCAATTGTCATCCAGCCCCGGAGGCAAAGTCAATCTGTGGTTGTGGACAGAAAGTAGTTGAGGTTAAAGCATCGCTTAGCGCTCGGGCCCCAAAGCTCTGAGAAATCGGAAAATATCAATTTGACATTAAAGATGTTGTAATTTCGCAATTGTATTAACAAAATGTATATGCGTGAACTAATTCACATTAATCACCTTTAAATTGTAGATATTCTTCACGAAATGGTGATGGGGAGCGCTCGATTTGCAGGTGTCTGTATTTCGGGAACGCACTTGGTCGCCGTGTTAATTGATTGCGATGGTTGTGAGGCTCCAGGGTGACTAAGAAATCGAATTTGCTGGTTGCCGTTTCGTTTTTAGCATTGATTTCAAATCCTTTGTTTGCTGCACCGACAGCATCATCAAAAGTTGGTGACACAGTCGCAAACCCTGTGACGGGTAAAGATACAACCGTAAGTGCACTGATCGTGGACCCTGCATCCACACCAACAGCGGGCACAACCGCTTTTGTTGAAACGGCGGACGGCTACGTTTTTTAGTCAAAAGCGCCGGTGACACGATTTACAATTCGGACAATCCTCCGCTTGCTTTTAGCATTGTTTCTATAAGCGGAACGACTGCTCAAATCAGCGGTGGCGGGGCAACAGGAACGGCAAGTCTTTCAACCCAACTGACGTTGTCGCAGTACAACAGCAAATTCAACAGTACCGGCACAGCAGGCACCGTTACGCCACCCGTGAATGTCTCTGGCCCCAACGGAGTGAGCCAAGTTGTTTATGGCCAGAATGGCAGCAATGGGCGCGACGGCGCATTGGTGGTTCCACCAAGCTCCGGAGGCGATGGCAAGGATGGCCCGCTTCAGTCTCAATCCTTAAGTAGCGATGTCAACGCCACCAGCAATATCGGGTGGGAAATCGGAAGCGTTGGAGGAGATGGCGGAGACGGTGGAGATTCCTACCTGAGCTTCTGGGATGGCCGTGATGGTGGTGACGGTGGAAAGGGTGGGACGGTTAATGCCACGCAAACCTCGAGCAGCACGATCCAGACGTCAGGTGTTGGCAATGAAGGTATTTTTGCGTTCAGCCGCAGCGGTCAGGCCGGTAATGGCGGAAGCGGCTTTGCAGCGCCCGGTGGCGGCACTGGAGGGCACTCGGCCGATGGCGGAAATGTGACACTCACCCAAAGCGGGTCGATTTCGACCAGCGGAGACTTTGCCGACGGTATCTATGCGCTGAGTGTGTCGAACAATGGCGGCAATGGCGGTTCGCAATGGGGATTGGTTGGATCCTCTGGCAGCGGCGGTTACGGCGGCAGTGGTGGCAACGTGGTGGTTAAAACGACTTCCACGGGTAGCATCCTGACCACGGGCAACTTCGCTAATGGTATTCTGGCGCAATCAGTCGGTGGTTCTGGCGGCTCTGCCGGGACAAATGGCAACCTTTTGGTCTCGTTGATTGGTGGCGCGGACAACGGCGGCAACGGCGGGCAGGTGTCGGTCTCGCATGGAGGGGCCCTTGAAACACGGGGCAATTTCTCTCGTGGGATCGTTGCCCAGTCCATCGGTGGCGGTGGCGGTTCCGGTGGAACAGCAGGGGGCCTTGTGTCCCTGTCGCTGGGTGGTGTCGGATCAAATGGGGGCAGCGGTAGCGCCGTCAGCGTGTCGGTGCTGGGTTCGGGCAGCATACTGACACTTGGTGCCGGAGCTGACGGGGTGATGGCACAGTCGATTGGCGGCAGCGGTGGTACCGGTGCAAATTCTTACGGTTTGGTGGCGATCGGCGGCACTGGGTCTCGCGGCGGTACAGGTGCGGCTGTCAGCGTCAGCAACTTCGGGCGCATCGTCACCCAAGGGGATGGCGCGCGTGGCATCATCGCTCAATCCATTGGCGGCGGTGGCGGTGACGGGGGATCGTCCGGCGGCATGGTGTCTGTTGGCGGCAACGGCAGCGGCGGCGGCAGCGGTTCGACCGTGACCATTGTAAACGATGGAATCATCACCACGGGTGGCGACGATGCGATGGGCATCTTGGCCCAGTCTATCGGCGGCGGCGGCGGTAATGGCGGTTCGTCCGGGTCCGTTGGGGCCTTTGTAGGCGTCGCCATCGGTGGCGATGGCGGAGCTGGTGGCAAAGGTGGTGACGTCAACGTCACCCTTTCCAACACAGACGGCAGCCAGCCTTCGGCGATCCAGACGTCGGGCGCGCGATCCACAGGTGTTTTTGCGCAATCTGTTGGTGGCGGTGGCGGCAACGGCGGCGGGGCCGTTTCGGTTGCTGTAGGCGCTTTTGGCGCTGCCTCAGTTTCCGTCGGCGGATCGGCGGGCAGTGGTGGGGACGGCGGCAATGTAACGCTTGCTGGCGGCGGTTCGGCTTCGGTGCAAACCGGAGGAGACGATTCAACCGGCATCATGTTACAGTCTGTCGGCGGTGGTGGCGGTAATGGCGGATACGCGGTTTCGGTTGCGGTATCCGGCGGTCCGGTTTCTGGCTCTCTGGCAGTTGGCGTTGGAGGTGACGGCAGTACAGGTGGCAAAGGCGGTAACGTCACGGTTGGTCAGTTTGACAGCAGTGGCGCAGCCGTTGCCGCGGGTTTCGAAGGTACGGTTGTCACAACAGGGAACCGGTCAACCGGCATGCTGTTCCAGTCTGTTGGCGGTGGTGGAGGCAATGGCGGTTTGGCTGTTGCGGCAACCGGCGGTGCGTCAGCGCTGTTTTCCGGCAATGTCTCGGTCGGAATTGGTGGCCAGGCTGGCAGTGCTGGGAATGGCGGGATCGTACAGGTCTCGACCAGTGCGGATGTGACCACGACCGGCACAAACTCAAGCGCGATTATTGCGCAATCCGTCGGTGGCGGCGGTGGTAACGGTGGCGGTAGCATCGCGGCCGGGATCAGTGCCAGCGGCGGAGCATCCGCTGGGGTCAAAGTCAGCGTTGGTGGAAATGGAGGCGGGGCCGGGACCGGGGGCAAGGTCACTTTGGTCGCGGGTGGCTCATACATCGAGACCAACGGCGCGTTTTCCAGCGGTGTTGTTGCGCAATCCGTCGGTGGCGGCGGTGGTAATGGCGGTTACAGCATCGGGGCCAGCGCCAATATCGGCGGCGCAGCTGCCGGGTCCGTGAACGTCGGCCTGGGTGGCAAATCCGGCGGTGGCGGCATCGGCGGCACCGTGACCGCGCAGGTCGGTGCAAATGTTACAACGCGTAGAAACGATTCCGGGGCGGTTGTCGTTCAGTCCATCGGTGGCGGTGGCGGCAACGGTGGGTTCAGCGTCGCGGCAGGTTTGGCGGCTGGTGGTGCGGGTGCTGGAACAGTCAACGTCGGGCTGGGAGGCTCGGGTGGCAACGGGGGCAACGGTGGCACTGTTTCAGGTATCCGTGTCAATGGAGATGTCCGAACCGAGGGTCTGCGTTCGACGGGTGTGGTGGTGCAATCCATCGGCGGCGGTGGTGGTAACGGTGGTTTCAACGTCACCGCAGGTGTCGCCGCGGCGGGGGCCGGAGCCGGTACGATTGGAGTCGGGCTGGGGGGCAATGGTGCCTCGGGCGGTGATGGCGGTATCGTAGAAGGCCAGGTTGCTGGAAACGTTACAACACTGGCTGATGCGTCAAGTGGTGTGGTGTTTCAGTCCATCGGCGGCGGTGGCGGTAATGGGGGTTTCAACGTCACAGCCGGAATAGCGGGTGCTGGTGCGGGTGGCGGTGCCGTTTCCGTTGGCTTGGGCGGCGGCGGCGCAGGCGGCGGTGTCGGTAAAACCGTGACCGGGCAAGTTACGGGTACAGTCCGCACAAGCGGCGAGGATTCTACTGCGGTTCTGGCGCAATCGGTCGGTGGCGGCGGAGGCAACGGTGGTTTCAACGTCAGCGCGTCCCTGGCAGGTGCAGGTGTGGGCAGCGGTGCTGTAAGCGTTGGTTTGGGCGGTGATGGTGGCACTGGTGCGATCGGTGGCACTGTCACCCTGACCACAACCAATTCAATAGAAACGGCTGGGGATCGTTCCTCGGGCGTGGTCGCGCAATCGATCGGCGGCGGCGGCGGCAATGGCGGCTTCAACGTTTCGGGCACCGGGGCTGGTGCGGGCGTCGGGTCAGGCGCGGTGAGCGTTGGCTTGGGTGGTACCGGCAGTGGCGGTGGCAACGGTGGCGCAGTTACTTTGACTTCTGGCGGCACGGTATTGACGCGGGGCAACGGATCAACGGCCATTCTGGCGCAGTCTATCGGCGGTGGCGGCGGCAATGGCGGCTTCAACGTCAGTGCGTCAGTCCAGGGATCGGGCACCGCTGGCGGCGGAGTGTCTGTCGGCTTGGGTGGAAATGGTGGTGGTGGAGGCGACGGCAGCACCGTCAAAGCCACGTCAAACAACGCTGTTGAGACGCGCGGAGATCAATCTTCGGGTGTCGTCGCGCAATCCATCGGTGGCGGTGGCGGCAACGGCGGGTTCAACGTGGCTCCTGTTCTCTCGGGTGCGGGTACCGCCAGTGGCGCGGTCAGCGTCGGTCTGGGTGGATCGGGTGATACCGGCGGCAATGGTGGTGCTGTCACTTTGACGTCCAACGGCACCATTTTGACCAAAGGTTTCGCGTCCAGCGGGTTTGTTGCGCAATCGCTTGGAGGCGGCGGCGGCAATGGTGGTTTTAACGTTTCTCCAACCGCCTCAGGCGCTGGCACCGGCGCGGGGTCGGTTTCGGTCGGTCTTGGGGGCTCTGGCGCGGGTGGTGGTGACGGTAGCACTGTCACGGCCAGTTCCACTGAAAACGTGGTGACCATGGGTGCTGCTTCGGTAGGTATCCTTGCACAATCCGTCGGTGGCGGCGGTGGCAATGGCGGCTTTAACGTCTCACCAGCACTGGCCGGAGCAGGCACAGGCGCAGGTGCGATCACCGTTGGATTGGGCGGATCCGGCGGCAGCGGCGGCACCGGTGGGGTAGTCGGGCTTACAGTTGCCAACAGTGTCCGCACCGAAGGCAACCAATCCAGCGCGGTTGTCGCCCAATCCATAGGTGGCGGCGGTGGCAACGGCGGTTTCAATGTTTCAGCTTCTGTAGGTGGCGCAGGTACCGGTTCTGGCGCGGCTGCAGTGGGCTTGGGTGGTCGCGGAACCGGTGGCGGCAATGCTTCATCGGTCACGGCGAACGTCACTGGTAACCTTGTTACCTTAGGCGAAACCTCTTCCGGGTTATTGGCTCAATCCGTTGGCGGCGGTGGCGGCAATGGCGGCATGAATATCTCGGTCGCGGTGGCTGCGGCTGGAACGGGTTCGGGTGGTGCATCTGTCGGTCTGGGCGGTGCGTCCGGCACTGGCGGCGATGGCGGAACGGTACAGGCAACGCTGACAGGCGACGTCTCGACCCAAGGCAATGAATCCGGAGGGTTCATTGCGCAAAGCCTTGGCGGCGGCGGTGGCAATGGCGGCATGAACGTCTCAGCGACAGTGACTGTCGCCGGAAAAGGAAGCGGGGGTGCATCCGTAGGGCTTGGCGGCAGCGGTGGAAGCGGTGGTGATGCCAACACTGCTACGGGCACTGTTGTGGGCAACGTGAATACGGCGGGCAACAACTCGGGCGGTGTTCTGGTGCAATCTGCTGCTGGTGGAGGCGGCAACGGCGGGCTGAACGTCTCTGCGGCTGTCAACCTCTCGGGCACAGGCGGCGGCGCTGTTGGCGTCGGCATTGGCGGGTCCGGTGGCAGTGGCGGAAATGCCAATGCTGCAACCGGTACGGTCACGGGCGATGTGACAACGACGGGCGACACGTCGACCGGCGTTTTGGTGCAATCCGTTGGCGGTGGAGGCGGCAACGGTGGCGTCAATATCTCGGGCGCGCTTAGCATTGCGCGTACAGGTTCTGGTGCTGCAGGCATCGGCGTTGGCGGCTTTGGGGGCAGCGGCGGAACAAGTGGCACAGTTAACAGCACGGTTGCGGGAAACATCAGCACCTCTGGCACACGGTCTGCGGGTGTCATCGCCCAGAGCCTTGGCGGCGGCGGCGGCAACGGCGCAACCAACGTTTCTGGTGCGATTTCAGTGGCCAGCAACTATTCGGGCGGCCTCGGTGTTGGCGTTGGCGGATTTGGCGGCAACGGCGGTGCGGCGGACAATGTCACGCAGCAGGTCACGGGCAATGTGACAACTGCTGGGGATGATTCAGTTGGTATCCTGACGCAGAGCCTTGGCGGCGGCGGTGGCAATGGCGGTGTGAACATATCATCCGCGCTGTCCCTGTCCCGGTCGACCAACGCGGCCGTGGGTATCGGGGTGGGCGGCTTCGGCGGCGGCGGAGCAGACGCAGGGGTATTGACTCAATCGACTGTGACGGGCGGCGTGCGCACTGACGGCGACCGTAGCACTGGTGTTTTGACCCAAAGCCTTGGCGGTGGTGGTGGCAATGGCGGCACCAATGTTTCGGCATCCGTGAGCATTAGCCAGCAGAACGGAGGCGGGATCAGCCTTGGCGTTGGTGGCTTTGGCGGTGGTGCTGGGAATGCCGGAGATGTGATCAGCACCCTGCGGTCCAGCACAAACGCTGGCGGAACCAGTTCGATTGTCACAACTGGTGCGGATAGTATCGGGGTTATTGCGCAATCCGTTGGTGGAGGCGGCGGCAACGGCGGTCTGAATGTTTCCGGCGCGGTAAGCTTGTCAGGCAAATCCGGCGCGGCCGTGGGTCTGGGCCTCGGCGGTTTCGGCGGCGGCGGCGGAGACGCAGGCACCGTTAAACTGGACGTGCAAAGCGACGTCGTCACGGCCGGAGACGGCTCGCATGGTCTGTTTGCGCAAAGCGTTGGCGGTGGTGGCGGAACCGGTGGCACGAATGTCTCGGGGACGCTGTCGCTGACCAAACCTTCGGGTTCCAGCACGATCTTTTCGGTCGCGGCGGGTGTTGGTGGTTTTGGTGGCGCGGGCGGCAACGCACAATCTGTCGATCTGGATTACACCGGCAATGTTCAGGCGGTGCCAATGGTCATATCCAACGGCACTTCGACTGTTGATCAAAGCAAAGGAGCCAGTGGCATCATTGCGCAATCGCTTGGCGGCAGCGGCGGCGATGGCGGGATAAATGTATCCGGCGGTTTGGCGATTAGCGGCAAACCCGGCGCGGGTCTGACCGATCAAAGCAAGTCCTACGCTGCTGTTGTTGGGGTTGGCGGTTTTGGCGGTGGCGGCGGCGACGCTGGGGGCGTCTCGATTGATATTGGCGCCGGCAGCACGATCCGGGCGCATGGTACGGGGCAGTCCGGTCTGCTGGCACAATCCGTTGGCGGCGGTGGCGGCAATGATGGCATGAACGTTTCGGGTGGGATCGTATCAGACAGTTCCCTGATCGTGGGTGTCGGCGGGTTCGCGGGCAATGGCGGCAAAGCGGGTGACGTCACTGTCACGTCGCAGGCAAACATCACGGTCACGACAAACCCTGATGACATCTCGATCCCCAACACAACGACGTTCGAGGACAAGCTGCGCGATTTCCTGGGCAACACTATTGTCGATCAAACTCAGGAACTGACCTCGACTTTCGGGCTTGAGCGTCTGTTTATCGACATGGGTGTCTTCAATGAAGAAAAGCAGGATACAGACGGGTCGGCTGGTCTGCTGGCGCAATCCATTGGTGGCGGCGGTGGCAATGGCGGCTTGAACGTCTCGGGCGGTATCGCGCTGAGCAAAGACGGCAAGATCCCCTCGGTCACATTCGGGGTTGGCGGCTTTGGCGGCAACGGCAATATCTCTGGCAATGTAGCGGTGGATCATGCGGGCGCGGTTTCGGTTGCGGGCAACTGGAAGCACGGTGTTCTGGCGCAATCCATTGCGGGCGGCGGCGGTAACGGCGCGCTGAACGTGACCGGGCAGTTGAACTATGGCGATTCCAACAATTCCAGCGGCAAGACCGATCTCAGCATCGTTGGCGGCCTTGGCGGCCACGGTGGCACCGGCGCAGATGCGGGCGACGTAACTGTCACGCAAACCGGCAATATCTCGACAAACGGGTATCACGCACGTGGCCTTTTTGCGCAAAGCATTGGCGGCGGTGGCGGAACCGGCGGGATCAACGCGACGTTCGTGGGCACCAAGGATAGCTCGCCAATCGCGATGGGCATTGGTGGTTTTGGTGGCGGCGGCGGTGACGCGGGCAATGTCACCGTAGCGCGCGGAACGTCGACAGCGGCAGCGGGTACCATCACAACCGATGGGGCCGGATCGCACGGGATCGAGGCGTCCAGCATCGGTGGCGGCGGCGGTGACGCCGGGATCAACGCGGTTGTTGGTATCAGCAAGACTACCGGCAGTCAGAGCAACGGCGGCACGGGTGATTCAAGTGGCCGTAAAACGCCCACGAACACAGGTGTCGATGACTCAGTCATCGCAAACTACAATGCGGTACTTGATGAGCTTGAGGGAAAGGTGAACCCGGCGGATTCCTCGGGTAATAAGACGGGTGTGTCGGCTGTGGTGGCCATTGGCGGGTCTGCCGGAACTGCGGGCGATGGTGGCACGATTGATGTGGACCATTACGGCAATGTCCTGACCAAGCAGGACGGCAGCCACGGGATTTTTGGGCAATCCATCGGTGGCGGGGGCGGTAACGCAGCCCTGAACCTGGGGATGACCTACGAGTTGGCCTCGGACGCGACCAACAAGGGCTTTGGGCTAGCGATTGGCGGCGGGGTCGGCAACGGTGGCGACGGCGGCACGGTTGATCTGCGCCATACCGGTGACATCACAACACAAGGGGCAAATTCCCACGGTCTGTTCGCCCAATCAGTTGGTGGTGGGGGCGGCAACGCCGGATACAACTCTGCCTCTACCTCGGTGGACGGAGGCAACGTCAACATCCAGATCGGTCGCGTTGGCGGCACGGGTGGAATGGGCGGCAACGTCTATGCCAGCTCGAACGGAATCATCGCTACGCAGGGCAACAGCTCTTATGGCTTCTTTGCACAATCGATCGGTAATGGGGGCGGAAACTCGACCTCGACCTCGGTCAGCATCGGTACGCCCAAAACCGGCGACAGCAAAGGCAACAAGGCCAGCTTGTCTGTCGGGCTTGAAGGCGGCACCGGAGGTGAAGCGGGCGATGTCACGGCTGTTGTGGCCGGTACGGTCTCAACCCAAGGTACGGATGCCCATGCGGTGTTTGCCCAAGCCGTTGGTGGCGGAGGCGGCACCGGCGGCAAGGCCAGCAACTCGGCTGGCAAGGGCACATCGATTGCCCTGTCCATCGGCGGCAGCGGCGGCACGGGTGGCCTGGGTGGCAAGGTTGACCTTACCAATACCGCGCGGATCTTGACCTTCGGCGACCGGTCGAACGGGCTGTTGGCGCAATCCATTGGCGGCGCGGGCGGCACCGGCGGTATGGTTCAGGCAGGGCAGTCGAACCTCGACACCATCAAGGCTGTGGTCAACCCGTCGACGGTTGGCACAACCGCTTCGATCAATGTCGGCGGCACCGGCGGGGACGGTATGACCTCGGACACTGTAACTGTGGACAGCGATGGGATCATCACGACCCAAGGCATAATGTCTCACGGCATATTTGCGCAATCCGTTGGCGGCGGCGGCGGTATGGGGGGTGTTGTCGAGAACCGCATCATCAGCCTGCGCAAAGACATCGGCAACACGGCAACGCTGTCAATTGGCGGCAATGGCGGTACTGGCGCGACCTCGGCGGCGGTTGCGATCACGAACCGGGACCTGATCCAAACCGTTGGTGACAAATCCGTTGGTGTCTATGCACAGTCGGTCGGCGGTGGCGGAGGAGACGCGCAACAGATCCGCAACATCATATTGGGCCGATCCTCGGATGGGGCAACGACGAATGCCATTCTGATTGGTGGCACAGGCGGTACTGGGCGCGCTGGCAGTACAGTAACGGTTGTGAATACAGTCGATGGTACGATCCTGACTGACGGCGCTGAAAGCCACGGAATATTCGCTCAATCCGTTGGCGGCGGCGGCGGCACGGGCGGTTCGACCATTTCGGTTGACGGCCGCTATGGCGGTGCCGAGGCCAGCACACGAAGGGCACTGCAATTCGGCCTGGGCGGATCAGGTGGCACGGGCGGCATTGGCAGCACCGTTTCGGTAACCAATGCGGGTACAATTTTGACCAAGGGTGCGGGCGCACACGGAATTTTTGCACAGTCCATTGGCGGCGGCGGCGGTAACGGTGGCAGCTCCATCACCGGAACACTGCGGTTGAAAACCGGCGATAACAGCTCGTCGACAGCACAGCTGAATATTGGCGGTTCCGGTGGCAGCGGGAATGCTGCGGGCAATGTGATCGTCAGCAACAGCGATGACATTCAGGTCGATGGCGCAGGGGCTTATGGTGTCATGGCGCAATCCGTCGGCGGCGGTGGCGGCAGCGGAGGGCTGGCCGTTTCCATAGATGTGAATGACCTCAAGAACACTATGACCGGCAAGTCTTATTCCAAGATTGCCATTGGTGGCTCAGGCGGATCGGGCGCCGATGGAGGAGATGTCACGGTCAAGCATACCGGCAACATTGTGGTGAACGCCCAAAACGGGTTTGGCATCAATGCGCAATCCGTTGGCGGTGGTGGCGGCAATGCAGGCTATTCGATTTCCTCCCCACTGATTTCAGCACTGGATTACACCATCTCGCAGGTGCTGGGTGCCCGCACGGGAACGGCCGGTTCTGTCGGCGCTGTAACGGTAAATTCAACCGGAGATATTCTAGTTAACGGTGAAGGCGCGCAGGCGGTGTTTGCCCAGTCGGTGAACGGTGGCGGAGGCAATGCCAACACTACGGTCGATTTTACAGCGCGGACATCGGGCGCGACTGGCTCGGTCGTGCATAGCGATATCGCTCTTGGTGGTGACGATGTGTCGGGCACGTCAGGCAATCAGGTTGCGCAGACGCACGACGGCAACATCGCCACGACGCGTGACAGATCGACGGCCTTGATACTGCAGAGCGTTGGTGGCGGTGGCGGAGCCGCAGCAACCAATGTGGATGTCGAAGACGACGACGCCATTGACATCTCGGCACGTCTGGGTGCGATAAACACTAATGATGCGAGTGGCGGTGATGTGACCGGCAGCAGAACCGGCGATGTTGGCACCGGTGGGGCATTCTCGTCGGCGGGCACAGTACAATCCATCGGCGGGGGCGGTGGTAAACTGGTGCTGAACAGCAACGGCAGCGGTGTGGCAGGCACCGAGAGGGCCGCTTCGGTAATCCTGGGCGCGGATCCCAGCTTCAACAACGATGGTGGCGCGATCAGCCTGTCGCTGGACGGTGATGTCTTTACCAGCGGAGACCGCGCGTTTGGTCAAACGGTACAAAGCATCGGTGCGGGCGGTGGCGAGGTTGTGATCTCGGGGCTTGGTGCCACCGATGTGACCTTGGGCGCGCAGGATGGTTCAACCGGGGATGGCGGCAATGTCGATTTCACCAATATCGGCGATATGACCACAAGCGGCCAAGGCTCTCATGGCTTCGTCATTCAGAGCATTGGCGGCGGCGGCGGTATTGTCTCGACCAACATGGCGCAAAGCCGGATCACCGTGGGTTTGTCGACTAACAATGGCGGTATTGGCGGCGATGTCGATTTCACGCAAACCGGGAGCATCGTGACCACCGGTCAAGACGCGATTGGTGTGCTTGCTCAGTCTCTGGGCGGCGGTGGCGGCATGGTGGACTCGGTCTTCCGTGGTGCCGCAGGCGGTGCAGGTTCCGGTGGGGCTATCAACATGGCGTTGAGCGGCAATATCATGTCGGTTGGCGCAGGCGGTATCGGTGTTCTGGCGCAATCCGACGGGCGGGATGGTGCAGGTGCCATTACCCTCGGCTTGGATGGTGTGGTCATGGGTGGCACTGGGCAGGCGGATTCTGTTGCTTCGATCATTGTAGATGGCGGAACGAACAACACGCTGTCACTGTCGGCGAACAGCGTCCTGTTGGCCGGGAACAACCAGTTGCTGAATGGGGGTGATGGGAACGATCAGGTCACGCTCTCGGGCGCGGCCCTTGGCAACCTAAACCTTGGCGCAGGCTCTAATGGACTAACCCTTGCAAATGGGGGTGCGCTTTATGCGCTGGATGTAATCGATCTGGGTTCCGCTGGTTTCATGCAAGTGAACGGCGATTTCGTTCTGGGTGCCAACTGGGGGCTGAACACAGCCTTCACTTCGTCCGTGCAAGCCAGCAACTTTGCCTTTTATGGAAATGTCAGCCAAACGCTGGACCTGATCGGCAGCCTGGCCTTCGGCAACACTGCAACGTCGACCTTCGATGTGTATTTCCTGACCTCAGGCGCGTCAGGCGGCAACAGCGATCTGATCAACGTGACCGGAAACGCAACAATTGGAGGTAAGTTGACGCCGCAGTTGAACACGCTGCAACGGGCCTTGCCTTTGGTGATCATCAACCCGAATGGCGCCGCAGCAGATGCGGGGACAACAATTCGGGACACTGTGGTTCTGGACTATTCAATTGGCCTGAATGGTTCGACGTCTGACGGCAGCTCAATCGATTTGGTGGTTACGCCCGATTACTCGACCCAGGGAATGAACGTCAATCAAGCGGCCATTGGTGACTATATCAACCAGGTACTCAACGGGCAGGGTTCGGTTGCACAGGGCGAGCTGTTCGCCCTAATCGGGAACATGCAATCCGAGGCCAACGTCATCGCCGCGATAAACTCTCTGTCGACTTCTGATTATGCCTCTGATCTTGTGGATGCCTATTACGGTACCCGCGTGTTTGCCGACACGCTGCACAATTGCGAGCGGTTTACCGATTATCAAATCGGAAATAACCCGCGCAATTGCGCATGGTTCTCAGGCGGGAGGTCCTTTTTGGACCGAAACCAGACTGGCGTCTACGATGCTCTGGACATCAATGCGACCAACCTGTCCGCCGGGGTTCGTATGCCCGTGGGTGATGAGCTTTATGCGGGTTTTGCAGTGGGTCACGACCAGATGAGCCTGAGCAACGGATCGTCTTACAACGCAACCGGCGATCGATTCAATCTGGGTGCGTCGCTGACCAAATACACCGGCGCGTGGTCCTTCGCGGCGCAGCTGTCTGCCGGTTGGTCAGACTACGATACGCTGAGCGCAGGCGGGATTGTTGGAGTGCTGCCCGGTGGCACGGTTGTCAACACCACTGGGGTCAGTGAGATCACCCATAAGACCAACCACCAAAACCTGCGGTTGAGCTTTGCCTACGACCACCGGTTTGACGGTGGTCGGTCTTACCTGCGGCCCGAACTGTCTTTTGATGCAATGCGTCTCGCAACCGAAAGCAACGGCCAGGCGACCCTGTCTGGTGTTACTTTGCAAGACGACAGCAACATGATCTATTCGTTGACGCCGACAATTGAGTTGGGGACCGAGCAGATCCTGAGCGGTACCCAAAAACTGCGTGCTAGCCTGCGCGCGGGTGCCATTCTGTCGTCAGATGATACAGTCTCGGTTACGGCTGGGTTCGCGGGGGCCAGCGCGGCTGATGGCGGATTTGTCAATACCAGCTATGTAGGGGACAGCCATGGGGTGATCTCGGCCCGGCTGGGATTGTTTGCCTTGGATGACAGCCGCTTTATCAATCTGAGCGTCGATCATATGTTCGGTGATTCAACCGAGGCCTTACAGGTTGGGCTTGGCCTTGGAGTACAATTCTAATCCATGAGGAACAGAAGAATGAAAACTTGGATTTGCGCTTTTGGTTTCTCGCTGGGGCTGGCGTTTCCGCTCGCGGCGCAGGAAAATGAAGCACCGCTTTGGTCGGTCAATTGCAGCAATCTGGTCAGCGATGGTGAATTGGTCTGCGAAATGACGCAGAGCATTGTTCTGACCGAGAACAATCAGCGTCTGACTTCGATCGCTTTTGTAAAATCCGCTGGAAAAGACGAGGTTGAAGCTGTGTTATCCTTGCCGTTTGGCCTGCTGTTTGCCGAAGGATTGGTGGCAAGCGTGGATGGTTCCGAAGTTGCGCAGCCAGCGTTTTTGACGTGTGAGGCGCAAGGGTGTTTTGCCCGGTCGCCCGTGTCCTCGGACTGGATGTCCGCTATGCGCGCCGGGGATCAGTTGACGATTGCAGGTGTCAATCGAGTTGGCGAGCCTATCTCGTTTACCTATGATCTGGCTGGTTTCAGCGCGATTTCTGATCTTTTGCCGTAGGGTCAGGACGCATTGATTTTCAACGCGCTGCAAGCCTGACGGCTGGGAAACCAGAGCTGTGACAAAAACGATCTTTTCTGGCCGACCGACGAGCAGATGGCTAGGTTTTTCCTTTCTTCCTACAGTCGCCCTCGCAGGAACTGTCATCTATTGGTTTAGATCCTGACCTAAACTTGGAATGGTCTTTGGGTTCGGTAGTTTGTCTGCATTCTGCGCAGCCCACTCGTGCATTTCATGCAGCAACGGGATCAGGTTTTGGCCCAGTGGTGAGAAGCTGTATTCTACGTGTGGCGGAATAGTCTCAAAGTCTTTCCGCAAGACAAATCCTGTCTCCTGCAACTCGGTGAGTTGGCGCGTCAATGTGCGATGCGTGATGCGCCCGAGGTTGCGTTGAAGCTGGTTGAAACGGCAGCTACCCTGATCGAGCAACGCGAAGCCTTTGTGCAGCCTCCGGCAGCAATCCGTGCGCTGGTAGAACCCACCTTGCTGGATCAGATCATTTTACCTTACGACAACTTGCTGAAATCAGGCGATGTTGTGCGGGGTCGTGCAGTGTCAATCTGTCAATCAGAGGTCACGTTAGACTCTGGCACATCCTGTCCGGCGGACTTGATCGTGATTGCCACCGGATCGTCATATGCCGCCCCTTTCAAACCATCGGGCGACAGTATCGCTGATTTTCGTCAAGCCAGCAAAGAGGTCAGTGCTCGTTTGGCCAAGGCGAATTCAGTGGTTATTGTCGGGGCGGGGGCCGTAGGAACGGAACTTGCGGGCGAGATTGCCTCAGCGCAGCCAGGTAAACTCATTACATTAATCGCGTCAGACGATACCTTGTTTCCAATGTATCCAATCAAGTTTGGCGCACAACTCAAACGCAAGCTGGAAGGCCTTGGTGTCACGGTCATTCTTGGCCAAAGAGCGCAAGACCTTCGCCATTTGGATAGGCCTTACGAAGGATCGGTGACACTTACGGACGGCCGGGTGATTGCGGCTGATCTTGTATTTCCGGTGATCGGATCAAAGCCTCAGACGTCATTGGTGCAATGCCTTCCGGGGGTGACTTCGGGATCTGGGGGTAGGGTCAGGACTGATAAGTGGCTGCGACCGTCCGACTATCCGAACGTTTTTGTGGCAGGCGACATCGCCGACGTGGGAGACGGCATGACGATTGTAGCCACGACTAGGCAAAACCCATGGCTTATCAAAACACTGAAAAAGGTGTCGGAGGGTTCATCCTTTGAAAACCTGAAACCATACAGCCCTTGGAAAAAAGCGCCAATTCTGGTGCCTTTGGGTCCAATGATCGGCAATAGCTGGCTGTTTGCAACAGTTGGTGACTGGATCACTCGTAAAAAGAAGGGGCAAATCTTTTCATTCCCAAATATCGAAAGGCATTTGGTGTTGTTAATACGAGAAAGTAGTTCTGATTATTGGAAACGAATTGTCCGCTCGCTCATAAAAAACCGGCATGCCAAGACAACGAAATTAGGCAAATCGTGTGTCACGAAGACCTCTTGAGGTTGCGTGCAATGGCGTGCCCGCACGGAAGAGCCCAAAAACCAGTCATTCCTTCGATTCAGGCACACCCAGTTTTCGCAGATCTTCTACCCATCGATTAAGATACGCCTCGCTCTCGAATGGCGCATTTTTCGCCTCTTGGATAGTGAATTCTGGATTGGCCGTCAGAAACTCATCGATAACGATCTGCGCATCACTGGAAAGGCCAAGACGCAAAAGAACTGGCGCGTAGGTGCGCTTCAATCCGTCCGGTATTTCGTTCATCTGTTCAATCGAAGCCTTTGCCTCTTCATACCTTTCAGCGAAGTACTGGGCCCAACCCAAGTTCCAAAGATACCAGTCTTGGTGGTGTGGGTTCAGTCGGATCGCCAGTTTCATGCGCTCAACGGCCTCAGGTGCTTTGCCGTCATAGACGAGTGGGTCAATGGAATCTGCAAGAACGGATGCCGAATTTGGATTCAGCGATATGGCCTTGTCATAAAGCGAAGCAGCCCGCTCGAGGTTTCCACTCTGAGTAGTTGCATTGGCCAAGACCCAATGACCCTTGAAATTGAAGGGTTCCAATTCAATGGCTTTCCGCGCCATCTCAAACGCGCGGTCCAGCGACTCCTCGCGTGTCAAAGAGTTCGTCCATCCCCAACGATACCCGTTGATGTGGGCCCAAGCGTTTTCGACATACGCCCCGGCAAAGTTCGGATCGAGCGCAATCGCTTTTGCACTGAGCTCCTCTGCCCTGATGTTTCCTTCTTTCGTGAAGGTAAACCACTCCTCTTGTGCGCGTTTGCGCAATTCATATGCACCAAGGCTTTCGGTTGGTTGATGCTTGAGGCGGCTATATTCCGCAAGATCAATGTTCGTAGAGAGAAGCGAAGCCACCGTTCGCGTTATCTCATCCTGTACTGAAAAGATGTCCTGTAGGTCTCGGTCATAGCTGTCTGCCCAGATGTTCTGGCCTGTCGTCGCATCAATGAGTTGGGACGTTACACGCAAGCGATCACCAGCAATCTGGACGCTCCCCTCAACGATGTAGCGGACACCTAATTCTTCTGACACTTTCTGTATATCCGCCGGAGTGTCCTTGTACGAAAACGTCGAGTTTCGGGCGACCACGAAGAAATCGGAAAAACGGGACAAAGCGGTCAGGATGTTCTCACTAAGTCCGTCGCTCAGGTAATCTTGGCTCGGGTCGTTGTTGAGATTGTCGAACGCCATGACCGCGATGGAGGGTTTGCCAGACAGGGCCACGGCGTGTTCATTCGAGTCCGGAAATTGCACCGCGGACCAAGGTTGCAGCCATGCGGTGACCAACAACGCCAGGAAAATTACGGCGCAACCCAACATGATCAGGCGATTAGTTGGCCTTTTCGAAAGTGGCACGATAGGAGAAACGATGGCTTGCGCCTTGTCATCCAGTTTTAGGCTGTACACGTGAACGGGGTCCGAGATGTTCTTGACCTCTCGCTTCCCCAAATCTTCGATAGTGAGATCAAGCTTGGAATGGACTTGTTCGAAAATACTGGCTGACATGTAAATGCCATCCGGAACAGCCAGACTTTCAATGCGTGCGGCGACATTTACACCATCCCCGTGAATGTCATCCTGATCTACAACGATATCGCCAACATTGAGACCGATCCGGTATCGCACTTGTGAGTCTTGAGGCAGGTCCGCGTTGGCGATCCCTATATAGTGCTGCATGTCCACTGCACACCGAACGGCCTCAACTGCACTTGCAAACTCAAGGAGCAAGCCATCGCCCATCAATTTAACGATGCGCCCATGTCGTGCAGCAACAACTGGTTCAAAGATCTGCTCGCGATGGGCCTTGACCCTTGCAAGCACACTCGCCTCGTCATTTCGAATAAGACGACTATAGCCAACCACATCGGCGGCAAGTATCGCTGCCAGACGTCTTTCCAAAGACTGAACTCCCAGAGTGGGCATCACGCTAAACAGGTTATTACATCTATGCCAGACGCACTAGTCGAACACATATCTCCGATGAGGCGATTTTTCAGTCGTTTGCAGAATTGTCGGCCGCAAAGTTGCGCCTGATAACGACGAGCGGTTATTCAATGAATGTCGGTTTCGGGACTGCCTATAGTCTATGACGGGAGGCAGTCGAGAACGGTGCTGCCGAGACCAAAGCCAACGTGCTTACCCCGGCCAAGCGAAAGTTTGCGACGACCTCATTAGGGCTTCAAGTGCGGGCGAGTGTTTTCGACCTGGAACTGTGAAAGCTGCAATCGTTCTTGAAACTTCCGGCTCTACAAGCGGGCGCTGTAACAAGCCCGGTAAACTAACCGAGTACTCAGGCATAAAGGCAAAACCAATGCCTGCAGCGACCATCGCTTGCACCCAATCTTCTCGCTCAGAGCGGAAGCGAGCGTACAGTTCCACGCCCTTCGACTGGCAGACCGACATCACCATCTCACGCAGCTCACAGGCCAGGCGATCCACGTAGTTTTCTTGCGATAAGTCTTGCAGCGAAACCGAATTGAGTTGTCCAAGACGGTGCTCGGGAGGGAATACAACCACATATCTTTCGACGTATAGTGGTCTCGCCCTGAACTCTTCTTCCAACTCTTCAGTCAGCGTCATCAAAGCGACATCGATATCGCCATCTGAGAGTTTTTTCTTTAAGTCAGGCGCGCTTGCTTCATTGACTGACAACTCCAAGCCGCTGTGGTTTTTCTCGAATTGAGCCAGAAACCGAGCCAGGCGAACATGCCCAATTGTGGATAGGACACCCAAGCGCAATGGCACCTTTTCGAGTAAGCGAAAATTCTGAGCCAGTGCTTGTGTAGCTGCTGCTTCGTCAACGATGTGCTGTAGATGCGGCAGCATTGACTTCCCAAAGTCGCTGACCAAAATTTTTCGACCTTCCCGATGAAAAACCTGTGCACCTAGTTCTGCTTCCAGAGACTTGACGCCCTTGGTCAACGCTGGTTGGCTCACGTTGCACTCTGCGGCAGCTTTGGTGAAATTCAGGTGTTTTGCCGCGGATAAAACGTATCTAATCTGAGACATCTCCATTTTGAGGCACCTCGTCACTTATGGCGATAGTCAACTATACCGCAGAATACACCGATTTATCCAAACCTGGAGTTATTAAGTCATAAGGTATCGATAGTTCCCTGCGTTACAGACCCGTGATGCAATAGACGCACTGGTTTTGACAGTTTGGAAAGGGAGCGAGATGTCTGTTTTTATGGTCGAAAGAAACCTCAAGGGTATAAGCATGGATGACTTGGGTGCTGCCCAGAAGGCAGCGATAGCGACAGCACAAAAAATGACCGCAGAAGGGGATAAGATAAGCTATGTCCGCTCAACTTTTGCCCCGGAAGACGGTCGTTGCATGTGCTTGTTTGATGGCGAAAGTGCTGAACAAGTTCGTCGACTGAACGATACCGCAGGTCTGCCATACGAGAGTGTTGTTGCAGCCATGGACTTGTCTGCATAACGACCATCTGGGTGTAAAATTCTTTTTTGATTGGGCCCAGAGCAAATGCTCTGAGGCCCTTAGAAAAGTTTAAACGGCTCGACATAGTACGGCAGGTTCGTCCGCTGAGCTGCTCGCCCCTGAACTGTCCAATGAAGCCGTCGTGTCATCCATTCTCATAAGGGTTGCCAGTTTCGACGTAAGTCGTCTTGGCGCTGACGGCGGCAATCCAGTCGCGGACAGCCTGGATAACAAATTCCGACCGGTGACACTTTGGGAATGAAGTTGTGTCAGAGACCATGGCTGCCTGCGAATGCATTGGAACCTTACGGGGCGGGGAACTGTTCTGAGAAAATATTCAGTTCCTTTATTTACCTGCTTGTTGCGCCGCAATCTGGGCAAGCGCACTGATAATGTCTTCGGCGTGGCGCTGATCTGCAAACAGCGCACGAAGCAAAGACGGCAAAGGGTAGTCAGGCCAAGCCTCCTCCAACAGAAGGACTGTTGCCCTTGCGCGGTCGTGTTCTCCCATCTTTTGATAGGCGGCGGCGAGGTACCCGATTGATATGGCGCTGACAGGATCACCCAGCCTGATGGACGTGTTGAACTGGTCAACGCAGCCCTGATAGTCCCCTAGATGAAAACTCGCTGACGCCAAAACGCTTCGGTAAGGGAACCTCCGATTGGTCGTATCGTCGTTTTGCGCGCGTCTGGCTGACGCGATGGCGCGTTCGAAGTCGCCGCCAAACAAGGCAAACAACGCGTCAAAATTTGTGACATGGATGTCTTCAGGTGCAAGGCTGACCGCGCGGTTTGATTGGGCGAGGGTCGTGTCGAAATCCCGCTGGGCAAAGGAGATAAGTGCAAGGGCAGAGTGGCTCCACCCTTCATCCGGTGCCAGTTCGACGGCTTTGTCGGCATGCGTTTTGGCCAGATCCAGCAAAGTGCGCCTTTCTTCGCTGGGCGGAGTGGTAATCGCAAGAATACCCAATGCTTGTGCTGACCCCGCGTAGCCACCAAAATACGACCCGTCCAGCGCAATGGCGCGCTTGAACATACCGCTGACGGCCTGCAACCGTGCGCGATCCAGAACCGGAAACATCAAGGGGCGCGCTTCTTCAGCAAGGTTAACCGCCTGTAGTTTGATGGGATTGGTGGAAAACAGCGCTTCTCGGACTGCTTGCTGTTTCCTTTCGGTTTCAGATTGGGAAGTGGTCACCGTTGATGCCTGAGGTTTGAGCTGAAGGTAAAGGCCGGTTGCGCACAAAGCGAATACGGTTGCTACAGCGGCACCGTGCCACCAATAGCGTCGTAAAGGACGTGGCGATCCGTTTTCCTGATCAGGTGAAAGTACCTCAAATCGGGGTACATACCCTCCGGGATCAACATGAATGCGCAAACACTCATCCTTGCCGGAGTTCGAATAATAGTTGGCTAATCGTCTGCGCATACGACCGGCATCGACACGTACAACGGCCATTGGATCGCCGCGCCCACCCAATGTTCTGCCGTATACGTCCTCGGCCACAGACTTGGCCCGGATGTCGTCGGCGTGGCCAGCTAACATAGTTTCAACAACATAGCGCAGAAAGGACTGAAGACGTTCAGCGCCGTCAAACTCCGGGCTGTTCAAAATCGAATCCAACGCCTGTTGGATCTGGATTTCAGTCAGGTTTTTCGGGATGGGATTGGGCCCCGATTCTGAACGCAAGCCTCTTGAAGTCATCGCATCTGTCGCTGTTGATTGTTTCGTAAGCACCTGAAAATAAACATGTTACGTCGTAACATACGTTAAGATACCTGAATATGTAAATGAATTTTGTGTATACTCGTTTTTAAAGGAGGGGGACTTGCCTTTTCGCTGAGGCCTGACCGAGATCAGACAGCTTGGGGATGGATATGAACTCATTGACATTAGTATTTCCAAACCAAGCGAATGAAATCGGTCGATTGCGCAGTTCGGACACGGTGTTTGCTCAAATCTGTGCAGATTATGAGAGTTTGATAGCACTGCTGCCCTGTGATGCTAGCGATCCAACTTATGCAGACTTAACCGATAGCCTTCGGGGGCTTGAGGACGAAATTCGGCTTTACCTCGCGTCCAAGTCCAAATCTCCCGAGGGCTAACCACACGTAAGAAAGGCGATCTGAATGCTGGCCAACATTTTGTTTTATTTGGGTCTTGTCGTTTCGCTGACCATTGGGTTCATGTATTTTCGCGACCTTGGAGACATCAGCCAGATGGTTTTGAAGGTAAAGCGGAACAACATGATCCGTTTCATTCGAAACGAAAACGCCTATATCGCTGCGGGCGTAAGTGGGTTGGCTTTGATGCTGGTTGGCCATTTTATGGGCGGCGGACCAGGCTGGTTGTTCTTTCTGGGTGTGCCTGCAGTAACTTTATTAATTTTATTCCTGTTCGTCTTCCCATGGGTCTGGGTTCACGTCGGTTTGCGTAACCAGCAAGACAGCGCCCGGTATTATCCGATCTCGGAAGCTAAGGACTTCATTAATCCGTCGGCCAGCGTTTTGGTGATCGAAAACAACGGCCATGCCCGCGCGCATTCCGACGGGCAGTTGATGCGCCCCCACCTGGCTGGCAATGCCGATGGACTTGGAGGCGATGACATCGTCATGACGTATTGCGCCATGGCGAACCTGGGTCTGGCCTACAAACCGCAGATCAATGGTAAGCGGCTTGATCTGGAAGTCATGGCCCAGCACGGCAACAACCTGATCCTGCGCGACAACCTCACTGGCGAACCCATTCAGCAGATCTATGGTCACTTTGATAGCGATACGTCCAAACAATCCGCCATGCAGCCCTGGCCCACTTTCCGGATGAGCTTTCGGGGATTTCAAAAGGCTTATCCGGACGGCGAGGTGTTTTTGAACAAGCCTTCTTCGAACCCTTTTCTAAAACTCTTCGATCTATTCACAGAAACTGTGTTCGCCTCGGGCATCGCGAAACAGCATCAAGAGGCAGCACCGGTCATGGATAACATGAGCCACAGCGACGACCGGTTGCCCAATAAGACCTATGTCTGGGGCGTAACAGTGGGTGACGATGCTGTGTGCTGGACCGATGAGTTCATTGCCGAGCATAAGGGTTTGATCAACGCCACTGTGGGCGGTCGTGATCTCGTCGTTGCCTATGATCCAGCCTATGAAAGCGTAGGGGTCTGGTACAATGACAGCGGTGAAGCGGTGACCGAAATCGACTTCTTCGGCAATTCGGATCGAGGAAAGCTCAGTCGCGTCGAGACCTTAAGGTCCGGAATGTTTTGGCATGTCTGGGTCGAGTTCTTCCCGGACACCGACATCAATTGCATCGGACCTCAGACCTTGGATGCAGAGGAGATGCAGAAACCCCCAAAACCCGAAACGCACACAGAATCGGAATAGAGCCAATGAGCAGGAGCGACATGAGACAAGTTGTTTACCTTTCGGCAAGCCTTTGTATTGCAGCCCAAATGGTGACGGCGCAGGAAGCGCCCATCATTCACGACGCTGAGTTTTACATACTGCAAGCCCAGCACGCCGAAAAATGGGCCGAGGATGATGCTGCGGTTGACGCGCTACTTTCCGAGTTTCGGGAGCGCAATAATGGCAATCCGCCAAATATCGTTTCCATCCTGATTGATGATCTCGGTTTCGGAGATATGGGCATACCGGAACTCAACGCAGTACGCGGCATCGAAACTCCGAACATCAACCAATTCTCGGACGAAGGTATGCGGATGGTGCGAATGTACACCGAACCATCCTGTACTCCGACACGGGTTGCTCAAATGACTGGGCGTCTTCCAGTACGCATGGGAATGGGGAACACGACTGTGGATATAGCTGGCTTCGGTCTTCCAGGAAAGGAAGTCACTCTTGCTGAGGTTCTTAAAGAAGCTGGCTATGCTACCAGCCATGTAGGTAAATGGCACATGGGTGACATCGCTGAGAGCTGGGCGATGAACCAGGGTTTCGATTACGCACAACATGCGATCCACCAACAAGGTCAGCTTACGATTTTCAACGACGATGCCATTCGCGAGCAAGTCTCAGTTGGTATCGGAGATTTTGTCCCTGAGTACGTACTCGACGAATGGTTCCGCCCAGACGCTTCAGCAATGATGACCGTCATCGAAGGCGAGGCAGGTGGACCAATCCGGGAGATTAGAATGCAACCTGGTGAACGTTGGGGCGCATTGAAATACGATGAGATGAACCAAGCGTATCAAGACAAGACGATAGAAGAGCTAAGACGTCTTGCGACCGGTGAGCAACCGTTCTTCCTTCAATACTGGCCGATGATCCCACTACATAACACGCGCACCGGAAGAACTGGGCCAGAGTCACCCAATGGTGGCCTCTACGCCGATAAGCTCCAGTTGCTCGATGAATACCTCGGGGAAATCTTCGCCGAAATGGAAAATCTGGACGTCGCGAAAAACACTGTCGTTGTTGTCATGGGTGACAACGGACATTTCACCAAATACTCACCTCAATCCGGCTTTACACCAATGATCTACAAAGGTGGCAAAGGCGACACCACCGAAGGCGGGGTTCGAGTTGACGCCTTTATTCGCTGGCCTGGTGTTATCGGCCCAGATTCAATGGTTAATAACATTTTACACGTCTCCGATCTCTATACGACACTGTCACGTATCGCTGGCGCAGATGGGTTCATCCCGCGCGATCGGCTGGTAGATGGCGTCGATCAGTCAGCTTCGATTCTGTTCGCTGATGAATCCAAAGGTCGCCGAGACTCGTTGATTGTGTATAACATTGATAAACCCGGAGCCATCATTAAGGATAAATTCCGAATGAACCTGCCGAAGGACCTCACAAACGGTATTTTGGCAGACTTCATAGACATTTATCGCGACACTCATGAAAAGTACCCTGTCTCGACTGAAGTCGGTGCTTGGGGAGGTCAGGAATTCGTTCGAATTCTCGCTCGTCACCAAGCCCGGAAGGAAAAATTCCCTGACGAGAAACCCGCATTCGGCATACCTTACGAGGGGATTGAAAACATTCGCCCTGAAACCGCCGCGGCAGTTGAGGCATTCAAAATCAAGCAATCCTCGGTCAGCAAATGAGGTGCGATTTGTCGAAGCATCACCAGCGTGGCCTGTTCCTGTGGAAGTGAAAAGCTAGGAGATTGGCACATGAACTTCAAAAAATCTGCTTGCGGCGCAAGCACAATTACTCTGACCTGTCTGCTGGCTTCTGCAGCGTCCGCTCAATCCTTGCCCCCGCCAGGGCAGGATGACGAGGGTTGGCGGCACACGCTTGGCTTTTACCTATTCACACCACTCAGGACCACCGGAACGTCCACCGTTGCGGGTGTCTCGGCTGATCTTGATCTTGATCTGGGTGATGTTTTGGAGGTTCTCGATTTCGCCGCCGCCGGGCGTTACGAGTCATGGAATGGCGATTTTGGTATCATTGTTGACGCCAATTATGTGGGCATAGAAGAAGACGCGACACTGCCCGGACCGATTGGGGCCTCGGTGAACGTAGATGTACGTCAAAAATGGTTCGGAATCTTGGGGGCTTATCGTATTGCGGATGGCACCTATGGCGCGGCCAATCAACGCTATACCATCGATCTTCAGGGGGGCATTCGGTACAACTCGATCCGGCAGGAGATTGACATCACAACACCGGGCCCAACAACACCACCGGTATTGGGCGGTGATCCGGGATGGGTCGAGCCCGTTATCGGTGCCCGCGGCATGTGGAGACTGAACGACCGTTGGACGGCTATCACGTCCCTTGATCTTGGTGGCTTCGGTGCGGGTGGTAACGATCTGCAGATCGGGGCGAATATCGGTTTTGACTACCAGCCGTGGGAAAGAACAGCGATCACATTTGGCTATCGGTACTTCAGTGTTGACTTCAGCGACACGCTGAGCACCGGTGCTTTCGCCTATGATGTTACCCAACATGGACCGTATTTTGGATTGAAAGTCTTCTTCAATTAAACGCCAAATGGCGAGGCCGACACGGCATCTTGCCTATTCATTTCACAAACCGCGCGGGGCAGGTGTATGGACTGGCGCCGCGTGCAGTTACGTTTTGCTCTCTTGAAGCAAAAATTGCGAACGATCCAGGCTCTGGCCAAGCTGAGCCGGTCTGGGTGTTGTTGCGCCAATCTGGGCAAGGGTCAGGCTCGTCTCCTGCGACAGCACATCCCAAAGGGTTCGCAACCCAGTCTCTCCTCCAGCAGCGATTGCATATAACAGAATGCGCCCCAGAAAGGCAAAATCAGCACCTGACGCCAGCACCTTCACAACGTCTTCACCGCTGCGCAGCCCACTGTCGTAGAACAATGGAAAATCCGAGCCAACCGCCTGACGAATGGCGGGCAGCGCGAGAGCGGGAGGGATTGCAGCATCTAGCTGCCGACCACCGTGGCTGGACACCTGTATGGCATCCACTCCCGCTTGTTTGAGGCGCTGTGCATCTTCGGCATCCAGAACGCCTTTGACGACCAGCTTGCCTGGCCATCGGTCACGCAACCGACTGAGATAGTTCCAATCGGCACGCGCGCGGGATTCGGTGCGATCAAAGGTGCCGTCTGGAAAATTTGCCATCTGTGGCTTGCCGCGGAACAAAGTGTTCAGCGACCAGCGTGGATGCAGCGCGAAATCGAAAAACTGCCTGGGCCCGATCCGAAACGGCATCTTGAAACCGTGGCGCAGTTCGCGCGGACGTCTGCCAACTTCTGGTACATCCAGTGTCAGAACTAGTGTGCGATAGCCTGCCGCTTCGGCCCGGTCCACAAGACCCATAGCGCTGCTGCCGTCGCCGCTGAAGTACAGTTGGAACCAGGCGTGCCCTTCAGCCACTTCGATGATCTTTTCCAACGGCGTCGAGGCTACGGTCGAAACCCCGTGCGGGATTTCGTAGTCAGCTGCCAGGCGCGCCAGCATAAGGTCCGCGTCGGGCGCAGCCAGATTGCACATCCCCATTGGAGAGATACCAAAAGGCCGTTTGGCAGCATGGTCAAAGACAGCCAAATCCAGGCTGCGCTGGCTGACATCCACCAGAACCCGCGTGCGCAGGCGAATGTCCTGCAAGGCGCGCCGGTTTAACTCCGCGCCGTGTTCTTCACCCGCGTTGCCATCCATGTAATCAAACACCATCCAAGGCAGACGCCTGCGGGCTATCCGCCGGGCATCTGCGCTAGAATGGATCTGGCCGGACGGCAACATGTTCGGGACCTCAGGCCTGAACAGCTTTCATGAACCGATCACGGATTACCACCGGGTCCATGGTGATGACGGGCATCTTGGCATTGCCGCTTTCGCATTTGGCCACGATGATGGTCATCTTGTTCCCGGCCAGAGCGTCTTCGATCGCCTGTTTTGTATCCTCGGCCCGGCATTCGACAACGTTTTCGCAGCCGCAGGCCGAAGCGACTGCCGCTAACGAGGTTTTCTGCCCCGCATAGGTCGGCTGATCACCGGTCGAACCATATGATCCGTTATCAACGATCAGCAGGATGAAATTGTCGGCCACGTTGTTCGCGATCGTGGGTAGAGTGCCGAAATTAGTCAGAACCGAGCCGTCACCGTCGATGGCAATCACCTTTTTGTCCTGAGCCAGCGCCAAACCCAATCCGATGCTTGAGGCTAGTCCCATTGTGCCCAGCATGTAGAAATTGGTGGGCTGGTCGTCGATGGCGTGCAGTTCCTGACTGGGGATGCCGATATTGCAGACCACCAACTGGTCGCGGATAACAGGGGCGATTTCTTTCAGAATCTCAGAGCGGATCATTGGTCTCCGTAGCCTCCCCAGAAGGACGCGTCGGTCAGGATGGCGACCGGCTTGTTGCACATGAAGGTGTATTTCAGGATTGTATCCAGCTCATCCGCGTCACTTTCCTTGTGGAAGTGATAGGTCGGGATGTTGAGTTGGGCCAGCAGAGCCTTGGTGTGCACCGCCATTTCAACCTGGCAGGCTACCGGTTCGCGCAGTTCACCCCGGTATGAGATCAGCATCGGCAGCGGCATCCGGTAGTACTGGATCAACGTGGCCAGCGTATTGATTGTCACGCCGATCGCGGTGTTCTGCATGATGATGGCGGGTCGCTTGCCCCCCATCCAGGCCCCGGCGCACAGACCCATGCCTTCGTCTTCTTTGTTTGAGGGGATGTGAAAGATCTCGGGGCGCGCTTCGACCTCGTCGATGACACCGGCCAACTGCTTGCAGGGCACGGTCGTCACGAAACTGATGTCATTGGCCACCAGATCATCAACGATTTTGCTGTGGATGGACATTCTCGATTCCTCTGTTCACTGACACTCATATCGCCCAAAACCTATGCTTTACTCAATGTAATAATACTTTATTATGAATAAAGTTTTGGTTTAGTTTAGTCATGCGCCGCGAAGAAATGGTTTCATGAGCATCACGCTGTACAAAACCCTGATTGCAATTGCTGACACAGGCAGTTTTGCTGCCGCCGCCGACAAGGTCTATGTCTCTCAGGCGGCGGTTGGTCAGCAGATGAAGCGGCTTGAAGATCACTTGCAAATTGCCTTGTTCGACCGAGGCGAGCGCACTCCCAAGCTCAATCAAACCGGCTGGGCGCTGGTACCCAAGGCCAGAGATCTGGTGCGCGCCTATGACACAATCCTGGAAGGTGTGGTTGGTGACACGGCTTTCGGCGGTGAGTTTAATCTGGGCGCTGTGTCATCGACCATTCGCAGCTTGATCCCGGTCACCGTCCGGCGATTGCTGGAGGCCTATCCGGAGCTACGAGTCCATGTGACGTCGGCTCTATCCGGAGATCTTCAGACGCAGGTAGAGCGTGGCGTGATCGATGCGGCGGTGCTGAGCGCGCCAGAAACTATGACCCCGGATCTGGAATGGCATCCTTTTGCGACCGAAGAACTGGTTCTGGTGACATCGCCCGAGGTGACCGAAACTGATCCGATCCAAATCCTTGCAACACAACCTTTCGTCCGACACGCCCGGGATGGGATGGTCGGTGTTCTGGCCGACACGTGGCTTGCCCAGAGCGGAATCCGGGTGAGCTATGCCATGGAAATGAAATCGCTCGAAGACCTCACGAGTATGGTGGCGCATAACTTGGGTGTCTCAATCGTGCCCAACCTGTGTATGCCCGATCCGGAATTCGGCCGATTGCGAAAATTCCCGCTAGGTGGCAAACCCGTTTCCCGCGCGCTGGGCGTTTTGCTGCGCGCCGACAGTCCCAGAAAGCGGTTGATTGATCTGTTCGTTGACGAAATCCGGACCTCTGTCGCGTACCATCCGGCTGTGTCCAAGGATTAGCCAAACTTTCTAATTGTATTAAGCACGGCCCTCTATGCCAGCTTCCTCATTAAAACTTGCTTCCTCTTCCTGTACCAAGGTTTCCGCTTGCAAGACGCCGGGTTGTGTCGCGCCGATGATGCCCACAACCTGCACTTCTCCGGTCTCGGCAGGCGCGGCAACCTTGACGCGCCGGATCAATGCGATCACGGCAACAGAAAGCCCGATGCCGGCTAAAAGAAACTGTAATCCCCTGCCTCCGAACAGGGAAATGGCGTTTGGACCCAATATGGTTCCGATGAGAAGTCCGATGTTCAGCAGCAAAACCATGGTGCCACTGGCGGGTACGATCTGAGACAGGCGGAGCTGATCATTCGCATGAGCGGTCAGGATTGAGTAGGTCGGGTACAAACCGATTGCAATCACGACAAAGCCGAAGACAATGTATTCGGGTGATGTGTTGGCTGCCATCCAAAGACCCGACACCAAGACGATAACGCCCAGACCAATAACAACATAACGCCTGTCGGTGTGGTCTGAAATCCAACCCACCGGATATTGCACGACGGCACCGGCAATCAGGGCAGCCACCAAAGCGCCTGATGCCTGCGCAGCCGAGAACCCCTGTTGCAGGGCATACAAGGGCAGGGTGATATAGTGTGCGGAAACACCGATACTGACCAACACAATCCCAATAACCGCGATGGGAGAGACCTTGTACAACCGTGTGACTGGCATGCGCTCAGGGACGGTATAGTCCGGTGCTTTGTTGCCTGACAAAAGCAATGGCACGATCGACAGCGAAATCAGGATCGAGACGGTTCCGAACAAGAGATTGCCAGTAGGATCAGGAAAGCCAACAAGAGCCGTACCCAACGCTGGTCCCGCAAGTTGGATGATGAAATAGAGCGACAGCACCTGCGCCCGCGTATTGTTTTCGGATTTGGCGTTCAGCCAGCTTTCGGTGATGACGTAAAGACCCGGGTAACAAAACCCTCCCAAAAAGCGCATCACGCTCCAACTGATGGCATCGCTGGTCAGCAGGTGTACGATCGCCGCGATAGAAACCAGTGACGCAAGTGCGGAAAATGCCCGGATGTGCCCGACGTTTTCCACCAGACGCGGCGCCATGGCCGTTCCGGCCAGCGCGCCCAGCGGATAGCTTGCTTGCATGACCGAGATGGTAAAATCACTGAACCCAAGACTTGCGCCGCGAATTGTAAGCAAGGTCGCCAACAGGCCATTGGCAACCATCAGCATGAGCATCCCCAAAAACAGGGCCCAGTTTTCATTTAATGCGCGTATCATGCCCCATGCCTATTGCGGGCCGGATCAGCAGTATATCAATCCCGCGACAAGCTGATGTCGCGACAAGCCACAGCAAGGCACCTGAAACGGGCCTTGCGAGATTGCCGATACTTTCAAAGAAAGTTCAGGCTGGCAGACAGCAGAGATCTAGGTGTCTCTTGAAACCAGCACTGCCCAAACCGTTGAATCGAGGCGGGGACCTCGCGCGCTGGCGAGAAATTCGGTGTCTCACATTGTGTCGGGAAAGGATTGGCGCGACGCCCAAAGCGCCACTACGGGCAGATTTTCGCATCGCAATTCCATGGCGAACGCGTCAAAGCGCTGGCGCAAGCGTTGGTGCCCTCGAACATACAAGCCATGGCAGAGCGACCGTTACTGCGCGCAGACCGGTAGACAAGATTTCTTTTGTCAAAAAGAGCGGCAACCGGCACTGATCTGAATTGCGCGTCCTGCACCTTGGCGGGCCAAGGTGGGTTCACTCCAGCGAGACCCAAAGCACCTTTGCGTCTTCTTTGCTGGTCGAAATGCAACCATGCCCCATTCCGCTGTCATAATAGAGCGAATCCCCGGCCTTCATTGGAAGTGGACGGTAATGCTCGGACAGGAAAATTAGCTCGCCGCTGAGGACATACATGAATTCTTCGCCCGAATGGTGAACCAGCGGATCGAATTCTGATATGTCTCGCGCCCGGATTGTTGCGATATAGGGCAACATGCGTTTGCTGGTCAGATCCGAGCACAAAAGTTCGTGCAGGTAAGTGGCGGTTTCTCGCGTGTCGCCCTGACCTTTGGCGGTGAAATCGCGCCGCCCTGCTATGCCTGACTGACCCGACTCCAAAAACAATTGTGGGGGGTTCATGTCCAGCGCCTGGGTCAGACGGCGCACGATCTCGAAACTTGGTTTGGTCTGGTTGTTTTCAATCTTCGACAGAGTCGAGCGACCGATTCCCGCAGCGCGCCCGGCCTCTTCCAAAGTCCAGCCTTTTTCCCGCCGTGCATCGCGAATGGACCGGCCCAACGCCGCGCCTTCGTCCTCTTCGTCTTGGACAGAACCTTCATTCCAATGGTCGTCGCCCATCATTTTCCTCCCAATTTACCACAGGTTACAGGTTCTCCTATACGCACGCAATATCGCGAATATGAGAAATATGTTGCCATTAAGAGCGTAGTTCCACTATAGGAAACAAAGTTTCGAATACAGGATTCGAAAGTGGAGGAAGAAACCATGTTCAAAACGTCGCTGAAAGATGCTGATCCTGTCATCGCTGCGTCGATTGACCGTGAGGGCGTGCGCCAGGCCGAGCAGATTGAGCTTATCGCATCCGAGAACATCGTCTCTCAGGCCGTGATCGAGGCGCAGGGCTCGGTCCTGACCAACAAATACGCCGAAGGATATTCGGGTCGCCGCTATTATGGCGGGTGTGAATATGTAGACGAGGTCGAATCCGAGGCCATCGACCGTTTGAAGAAACTGTTCGGGTGCGAATACGCCAACGTGCAACCGCATTCCGGTGCGCAGGCAAATGGCGCAGTCAAACTGGCACTGTTAAGCCCGGGCGATACAATTCTGGGCATGTCTCTGGATGCTGGCGGTCATTTGACCCACGGGGCGAAGCCGGCGCAATCAGGCAAATGGTTCCGGCCTATCCAATATGGCCTGACCGAGGCTGGCCTGATCGACTATGACCAAGTCGAAGCCTTGGCCAAGGCTGAAAAACCGCAGTTGATCATCGCAGGTGCGTCGGCTTATTCGCAAAAGATCGACTTTGCCCGTTTCCGTTCCATCGCGGACGAGGTCGGCGCATGGCTACTGGCCGACATGGCCCATATCGCGGGTCTGGTTGCAACCGGTTTGCACCCTTCACCTATTGGTCATGCGCATGTTGTCACGTCGACCACGCATAAAACCCTGCGCGGCCCGCGCGGAGGCATCATCCTGACCAATGACGAAGCGCTGGCGAAAAAGATCAACTCGGCCGTGTTCCCCGGTCTTCAGGGCGGCCCGTTGATGCATGTGATCGCGGGTAAGGCGGTTGCGTTTGGCGAGGCGCTGAAGCCTGAATTCAAAGAATACATGCAGCGCGTGGTCGATAGTGCTTCGACGTTGGCCAATGTGATGATCGCACGGGGATGTGACATCGTTTCTGGTGGTACCGAGAACCACCTGATGCTGGTCGATCTGCGCCCAATCGGCGTAACCGGCAAAGATGCCGAAGCCGCGTTGGAGCGTGCCGGGTTTACCTGCAACAAAAACAGCGTTCCGGGTGATCCTCAGAAGCCAACCGTTACCAGCGGTATTCGACTGGGTACCGCTGCCGGATGCAGCCGTGGCTTTGGGGCGGAAGAATTCAAACAGATTGGCAACCTGATTGGCGATGTTCTGGACGCATTGGCTAAGTCGCCCGACGGTGATGCCGCTGTCGAACAGGCGACCCATGCAAAAGTCCGCGCTCTCTGCGCCAGCTATCCGATTTACTGAAAGACGACGAAATGACTTACGACCTGATTGTCATCGGCGGAGGGCCAGGCGGCTATGTCGCCGCGATCCGTGCGGCCCAGCTGGGTATGAAAGTGGCTTGCGTCGAGGGGCGCGGGGCTCTGGGTGGCACTTGTCTGAACGTCGGGTGCATACCCTCCAAAGCGTTGCTGAACTCCTCGGCGAAATTTGCCGAACTCTCCCATCTCTCCTCCCATGGCATTGCGGTCGGGGAGGCCAGCATTGATGTACCCGCGATGATGGGGCGCAAGGACAAGATCGTTGGCGATCTGACTAAGGGCATTGCGTTCTTGTTTCAGAAAAACGGAGTTGATCTGATCGAAGGCTGGGCCACCATTCCCGCAGCCGGTCAAGTCAAGGTGGGCGACGAGGTTCATGAGACTAAGAACATCCTGATTGCTACGGGGTCCGAGCCTACCCCATTGCCCGGCATCGAGATTGACGAACAGAACGTCCTGAGTTCGACCGGTGCGATTGCGTTGGACAGCGTGCCGGATCATCTGGTGGTGATCGGAGCTGGCGTTATTGGTCTGGAACTGGGTCAGGTCTGGGCACGTCTGGGAGCCAAGGTCACAGTTATTGAGTATCTGGACCGCATCCTGCCCGGCATTGACGGTGAAATAGCCAAATTGGCGCAGCGAGCGCTCAGCAAGCGCGGCTTGAAGTTCCAGTTGGGGCGTGCGCTGAAATTCATTGAAGAAACCACGACTGGTCTGAAATTGACCGTGGATCGTGTGGGCAAGGACAAAAAAGAGGTGATCGAGGCCGACAAGGTTCTGATCGCCGTCGGTCGCCGCCCCGTTACACGCGGGCTGGGTCTTGAAGACCTTGGCATCGCTGTGAGCCCGCGCGGCTTTATTGAAGTTGACGGCACGTTCCAGACCTCGGTTCCTGGCGTCTATGCGATCGGTGACTGTGTTCCCGGCCCGATGCTGGCGCACAAAGCCGAAGAGGACGGCGTTGCCTGTGTCGAAATGCTGGCCGGTGAAACGGCTCACGTCGATTACAACACTGTTCCGGGTGTGGTTTATACCGACCCCGAGGTCGCCTCGGTGGGCTTGACCGAAGAAGCGCTGAAAGACGCGGGTACCGAATACTCGGTTGGCAAATTTGCCTTCATGGCCAACTCGCGGGCGCGTTCGACCGGCGAAACCGATGGTGCGGTCAAGGTTCTGGCAGGTCCCAACGGCAAAATTCTGGGTGCACATATCTGCGGTGCACATGGTGGTGATCTGATCGCCGAACTGGTTCTTGCGATGACCAAAGGCGCCACCGTGTCCGAGGTCGCCTCAACCTGTCATGCACACCCGGCTATGGGGGAGGCGGTCAAAGAAGCCTGCCTGGACGCCCTGGGCCGCGCAATCCACGCGTAAGAAAGAGCAGACAGATGACTATCCAGCTTCGCCCTCGCCACCCTGAAAAGGCCAAAAAGGCTGACAGTGTCATCCCGCGCAAACCCAAGTGGATCCGCAAGAAAAAGGGCGATAGCGCCGAGTATTACGAAACCCGCCGCCTGATGCGCGAACATAACCTGGCGACCGTTTGCGAAGAGGCTGCCTGCCCCAACATCGGCGAGTGCTGGTCCAAGCGTCACGCCACCATGATGATCATGGGAGAGGTCTGCACACGCGGTTGTTCCTTCTGCAACGTCTCCACGGGCCGTCCCGATGCGCTGGATGCGTTTGAACCGGGTAGGGTTGCCGCGGCGGTGAAAAAATTGGGCCTGCGCCACGTGGTCATCACCTCGGTCGACCGCGATGATCTGGACGACGGCGGGGCCGAACATATCGCGCAGACCATTCGCGCCGTACGTCATAAGAATCCGGGCACCACGGTCGAGGTTTTGACCCCTGATTTTCTGGGAAAAGGTACTGCCTCAAATATCGTATTTGACGCGGCACCGGATGTTTTCAACCATAATCTGGAAACTGTGCCGCATCTTTACCCAACGGTACGTCCCGGTGCGCGGTATTATGCTTCGCTGCGTCTTCTGGATGATGCGAAACGCGCCAATCCCGAGATTTTCACCAAATCCGGCCTAATGGTGGGCTTGGGTGAAAGCCTGAATGACGTGCGGCAGGTCATGGATGACCTGCGCGCCGCTCAAGTCGATTTTCTGACAGTCGGCCAATACCTGCAACCGACCCCGAAACATCATCCAATTGACCGGTTCTGGTCACCGGAGGAGTTCGCCCAACTGGAACAGATCGCACGTTCCAAGGGCTTCCTGCACGTGTCGGCAACCCCGCTGACCCGTTCATCGTTCCACGCGGACGAAGACTTCGCTGCTCTTAAGCAAGCCCGCCAGCGGGCCATCGCAAACAGGGCATAACCAAACGCAAATGGGAGGGAAACCATGGAAGCGTTAACTTCAATCACAGGGGCCATTAATGGCGTCGTATGGGGGCCGTGGATGCTGGCGCTCATCCTTGGCGTCGGCTTCTTCCTACAGGTTGGTCTGAAATTCATGCCGATCCTGCGCATTGGCACGGGCTTCAGCCTGCTGTTCAAAGGGCGGGAAGGTCAGGGCGAAGGGCAGATCAGCCCGTTCAACGCGCTGATGACCTCGCTGTCGGCGACCATCGGTACAGGTAACATTGCCGGTGTGGCCACTGCTGTCTTCCTGGGCGGTCCAGGCGCCTTGTTCTGGATGTGGATGACCGCCCTGGTGGGCATGGCCACCAAATATGCCGAAGCTGTCTGCGCGGTGAAATATCGCGAAAAAGACGAGCTGGGCAACTATGTCGGCGGCCCGATGTACTACATCAAAAATGGTCTGGGCGCGAAATGGGCCTGGTTGGGCGTTGCCTTCGCTCTGTTCGGCGGCATTGCGGCCTTCGGCATCGGCAATGGCGTTCAAGCCAACGGTGTGGCGCAAGTTCTGGAAACAAACTTTGGCATCAATGAATCGATCACAGGCATTGTGCTGATGATCCTGACCGCCGCCGTTATTTTGGGTGGTATCACTCGCATCGGTGCTGTTGCAGGTAAACTGGTTCCGTTTATGGCCATTGCCTACATCGTTGCGGGCCTGCTGGTTCTGCTGATCAACATCGGTTCAATCGGCTCAGCGCTGAGCGATGTGTTCACTTATGCGTTCACGCCTTGGGCTGCCAAGGGCGGCGCAGCTGGTGCAGCGGTGTGGCTTGCCATCCGCTTTGGTGTGGCGCGCGGTGTCTTCTCGAACGAAGCTGGTCTGGGTTCTGCCCCGATCGCCCATGCCGCAGCCGAGACCAAGGGACCTGTAAATCAGGGCCTGATCGCGATGCTGGGGACGTTCATCGACACAATCATCGTGTGTTCGATCACGGGTCTGGCGATCATCGCTTCGGGCGCATTGGATGCGTCGGTTGCGGATTTCGTGGCCAATGGTGAAACCGAAGGATACAAAGCGATTTCCGGCGCAGCTCTGACGTCGCTGGCCTTTGAAACCACTCTGCCGGGTATCGGTGGGTACCTGATTGCAATCGCTCTGTCGATCTTTGCGTTCACCACTATCCTGGGCTGGTCCTTCTATGGCGAGAAATGCGTTGAGTTTCTGCTGGGTGTTAAATCCCTGCTGCCTTACCGCATCCTGTGGATCGTCGCGATCTACTTCGGCGCAACAGCAGATCTGGGCTTTGTCTGGCTGCTGGCAGATACGCTGAACGCCATGATGGCTATCCCGAACCTGATCGCTCTGGCCTTGCTGAGCCCGATCGTCTTCAAGCTGACGAAAGAGTTCTTCGCGTCGAACGGTCAATCGGAAGAGCCCGGCGGTCAAGCTGCCGAATAAGCTCGGCCCTGACGAATGCGGGGGGCCAAACTGGCCCCCCGGTTTTGAAACAGAAATCCATATCTCGAGGAGAGACGTGATGGCCACGAAAATCCTGCTGCCAATTGATCACACCGACGACCGCTCGTGGAAGAATGCCCTGCCGCTCGCACTTGAACAGGCCAAGTTCTATGGTGCCGAGCTGCACGCAGTTGCCGTCATCCCCGAGATCATCCAGCTGCCGAACCTGCCCGCCAACTATGGTGCGGGTGCCCGGGATCATGTGCGCAATGCAGTTCAGGCTATCCTAGATCATGGCAATGCCTCGGACGTGAACGTTCACATCGAAGAAGGCAGCGTATACCGCGAAATCCTGAAACTCGCTTACAAGGATGGCTTTGACCTGATCATCATGGCCTCGACCAAAGGCGATTTCCCGAATTACGAGATCGGCCCGAACCTGGCCCGTGTGGTGCGCAATGCGCATTGCACAGTCACAGTCGTTCGCGACCAATCCCGCTGATCGAAAGGTGAGAACTATGTCCGACATTAAACGCACTCCCTTGTATTCGTTGCATGTTGAGTTGGGAGGTAAGTTGGTTGATT
>NZ_WQGF01000010.1:0-181131 GCF_013034545.1 Ruegeria sp. HKCCA5763 | reverse complement strand
ATCCCATAACAAAACCCCGCCAAAACATAGGCGGGGTTTTCGCCAATCGGAAACTCGCGTTCCGATTTGTAGCCTTTTCAGATGTCGTTTTCGCCTGACGAAGTGTCTTTTCCGCTTGCTGCAGGTGCAAAGGCCCCATAGCTCTGTGCGTGGGACACCCCTCCCCAACGAGGGGCGTGTATCTGAAAGGGTAATACAGATGACGATTGAACGACCGGCAGCGCGGCCGGCAAATCCGCGTTTTTCCTCGGGCCCCTGTGCCAAACCCCCTACATTTGATCTGACTAAATTGGCCGATGCCGCGTTGGGTCGTTCCCACCGGGCCGCTGTTGGCAAGGATAAGCTGAAAGCGGCCATTGAAGGCACGCGTGAGGTGCTGGGTATTCCGGCAGATTACAAAATCGGGATCGTTCCCGCCTCGGACACCGGTGCGGTTGAGATGGCGTTGTGGTCGCTGCTAGGTGAGCGCAAGGTCGAGATGCTGGCTTGGGAAAGCTTTGGCGCGGGCTGGGTGACGGATGTGGTCAAACAGCTGAAGATCGATGCCGAGGTGAAAACGGCGGATTACGGGCAGATCGTGGATCTGGCTTCGGTCGATTTCGCCAATGACGTGGTGTTCACCTGGAATGGAACAACCTCGGGCGTGCGGGTTCCCACTGGCGACTGGATCGCTGATGACCGTCAGGGCCTGACAATTTGTGATGCGACCAGCGCCGCTTTTGCGATGGACCTGCCGTGGGACAAACTGGATGTCACCACCTTTAGCTGGCAGAAAGTGTTGGGTGGCGAAGCGGCCCACGGCATGTTGATCCTGAGCCCACGTGCGGTTGAACGGCTGGAGAGCTACACCCCCGCATGGCCGCTGCCCAAGATTTTCCGTCTGACCAAAGGCGGCAAGCTGATCGAAGGTATCTTTACCGGAGCCACGATCAACACGCCCTCGATGCTGGCGGTTGAGGATTATCTGTTCGCGCTGGACTGGGCGCGCTCGGTCGGTGGGTTGCAAGGGCTGATCGCCCGTGCTGATGCGAATGCCAATGCGGTTCATACGTTCTGTGCGAAGAATGATTGGATCGCCAATCTGGCCGAGGATGCGGCGACGCAATCGAACACATCTGTGTGCTTGAAGTTTACCGATGCACGCATTCAGGACGGTGCGACTTTTGCCAAGGCTGTGGCCAAACGGTTGGAGGTCGAGAATATTGCATTGGATATCGGTGCCTATCGCGACGCGCCTGCGGGTCTGCGTATCTGGTGCGGCGGTACGGTTGAGACCTCGGATATCGAGGCGATGTTGCCTTGGTTGGCCTGGGCCTTCGAGGCCGAGATCGCAGCGCAAACCGAAGCTGCCTGATGACCCGGTGCCGGGCTGAAGCCCGGCCTACTCACATTTGAAATCGTAGGGCGGGCTTCAGCCCGCCAACCCCCAGAATTCTTCAAAGGACCAGAGAAAATGGCCCCCAAAGTACTCGTATCTGACAAGCTCAGCGAAACCGCCGTGCAGATTTTCCGTGATCGTGGCATCGACGTGGATTTCATGCCTGATCTGGGCAAGGACAAAGACAAGCTGGCCGAAGTGATCGGTCAGTATGACGGTCTTGCCATCCGCTCGGCCACCAAGGTCACACCGACCATCCTGGAGAAAGCCGACAAGCTGAAGGTCATTGGCCGCGCTGGTATCGGCACGGATAATATCGACAAGGATGCGGCTTCGAAGAAAGGTGTGATCGTAATGAACACGCCGTTCGGCAACATGATTACGACCGCTGAACACGCGATTGCGATGATGTTTGCCGTGGCGCGGCAAATCCCCGAGGCCTCTACCTCGACCCATGCAGGCAAGTGGGAGAAGTCCAAGTTTATGGGGATCGAGCTGACCAACAAGACCCTCGGTGTTATTGGTGCAGGGAACATTGGTGGCATAGTTTGTGAACGCGCCCTTGGACTGAAGATGAAGGTCGTCGCCTATGATCCCTATTTGGGCGAAGAGAAAGCCGCGCAAATGGGCGTGGAAAAAGTTGAACTGGACGAGTTGCTGTCGCGCGCCGACTTTATCACGCTGCACGTACCGCTGACTGACCAGACCCGCAACATCCTGAGCCGCGAGAACCTTGCCAAAACCAAGAAAGGGGTTCGTATCATCAACTGTGCACGTGGTGGACTGGTAGACGAAGACGCTCTGGCCGAAGCTCTGCAATCCGGACACGTCGCCGGAGCAGCCTTTGACGTGTTCAGCGAAGAGCCGGCGAAGGAAAACGCGCTGTTCAACCTGCCCAACGTGGTCTGTACACCGCACCTTGGTGCGGCAACGACCGAGGCGCAGGAAAACGTGGCGTTGCAGGTGGCCGAACAGATCTCGAACTATTTGCTGACAGGCGCGGTCGAGAATGCGCTGAACATGCCCAGCGTGACGGCGGAAGAGGCCAAGGTCATGGGGCCTTGGATCAAGCTGGCCGGGCATCTTGGCGGCTTTATTGGTCAGATGACGGATGAGCCTGTTAAGGCGATCAACATCCTTTACGATGGTGTGGCCGCTGAAATGAACCTTGCCGCGCTAAACTGCGCAGTGGTCGCGGGGATCATGAAAAAGTTCAACCCCGAGGTGAACATGGTTTCAGCCCCGGTTGTCGCGAAAGAGCGTGGGATCAAAATCTCGACCACCAATCAGGACAAATCGGGCGCGTTTGAGGGCTATATCAAAGTCACCGTCGTGACCGACAAGCGCGAGCGTTCGATCGGGGGCACTGTGTTCAGCGACGGCAAGCCGCGTTTTATTCAGATCAAGGGCATCAATATCGATGCCGAGATCGGCGCCCATATGCTTTACACGACCAACGAAGATGTGCCGGGCATCATCGGTGCATTGGGTCAGACCATGGGTGAGAACAACGTCAACATCGCCAACTTTACCCTTGGTCGCTCCGAGGCAGGCGGTGAAGCCATTGCGCTGCTTTACGTAGACGAACCGGTTCCAGCCGAGGCCCGCGCCAAGCTGGCGGAAACGGGTCTGTTCACGCAAATCAAGCCATTGGTGTTTGATGTCGCCTGACGCGGCCTGTTGAGTTTGAGAAACAGTTCAGGGCCCGGTTTTGAAAAGACCCGGGTCCTTTGTTCTCTGGAACCGCAATCTGGGGCACAAGCGTGCTGAGCGCTACCGGCGGAGGATGTCTATGACACAGCCTGTCTATGTAATCGGTGATCTGCACGGACAGGTGGCTGAACTGGAGCGCGCACTGTCTTTGATCCAAAGTGACGGCGGACCTGATGCTCAGGTTGTGTTTCTGGGTGATTACGTGGATCGCGGTCCCGATAGCCGGGACTTGATCGATCACCTGATCGCCGGGCGTTATGCAGGTCGGAACTGGATCACCCTGCTGGGCAATCACGACCGGATGTTTGCCTGGTTCATGGAAGACACCCCACGCCACGATCCGCATCTGCTCGTGGGGTACCACTGGCTGCATGATCGGTTAGGCGGGATTGAGACTTTGCGCAGTTACGGGGTGGAGTTTGAAGGTCAAATCCGGCTGGAAGACTTGCACCGGATGGCGAAGGGGGCGGTGCCAAAGTCTCACCTGACCTTCCTGCGCGATTTGGCGTTGATGCACCAGACGCCCGAGCTTGCCTTTGTTCACGCCGGTATCCGCCCGAACGTGCCGCTCAATGAACAACGCGCAAGTGATCTGGTCTGGATCAGGCAGGTTTTTCACAACCATCGAGGTCCGCATCCCAAGCTGATCGTGCATGGTCACACGCCAGTGGATAAGGCCACGCATTATGGAAATCGCGTCAACCTGGATACAGGTGCGGGCTATGGGCGTCAGGTGGGTGTGGCCGTATTCGAAGGGCAGACTTGTTGGGAATTGACGGCACGGGGCCGTATCCCATTGACGCCTTAAACCACCTGACGCAGGCACGACATTGGAGATTGAATATGTATGTCGCAACTTTGCTGACCAATCCTGCAGCGCCTTCGCTGGACCGCGCCCTGCCTGAGTCGCTGCGCAACGCGTGGGGCGGCGGGGATGTCATCTGGCTCAGCCCTGATGAGGCGCTAGAGTTTGAATTGAGCGACATGCCCGACAATCGCTGGGACGTCTGGGCGGACTTGCAGGGCATGGGTGTCGACCTGATCGTGCAACCTGCGGATGGGCGGCGCAAAAAGATGCTGCTGGCTGATATGGACAGCACGATGATTCAGCAAGAATGCATCGATGAACTGGCGGATGAAGCCGGTGTTGGAGACAGGGTCAAGGACATCACTGCCCGTGCCATGAACGGAGAGCTGGACTTTGAGGGGGCGTTGATCGAACGGGTCGGATTGCTCAAGGATTTGGATGAAAGCGTCATTGGCAAAGTTCTGAACGAACGGATCACCCTCATGCCGGGTGGCAGGGCATTGCTGGCCACGATGCGGGCGAACGGTGCCCATGCGGCGTTGGTATCCGGCGGGTTCACAGCCTTTACGGCACGGGTGGCAGAGTTGCTGGGGTTTGATGAAAACCGGGCCAATACGCTGTTGGCTAAAAACGGGAAACTGACGGGCGATGTTGCGCGCCCCATTTTGGGACGGCAGGCCAAGATCGAAGCACTGGAACAGATCTCTGCCCGGCTTGAGCTGTCTGAAAATGACGTAATGGCTGTTGGCGACGGAGCAAATGACCTTGGAATGCTGGGCCGGGCCGGAACCGGAGTTGCCCTTCATGCCAAGCCTTCAGTTGCCGCCCAATGCGACGTGCGTGTGAATCACGGTGACCTGACGGCGCTGCTTTACCTGCAAGGGTACAGCCGCGCTGACTTTGCCGAGGAATAACCGAGGCTATCTTTTATTTAACATTTGTGTTAAATAGTGGTCATGAGCACGCTTCTGACCGCCTTTTCAGCACTGTCTGACGCCACCCGATTCTCGATTGTTGAACAATTGATGGAACAGGGTGAACTGCCCGCCGGTGACCTGATCGAAGGTCGCGGCGTATCGGGTGCTGCGATTTCGCGCCACCTAAAGGTCTTGCGAGAGGCAGGGCTGGTGCAACAGCGCGTCCAAGGCACGCAGCGGATGTATTCTGTCCGACCCGAGGGGCTGCGGCTGATTGCCGATTGGACCATTTCCAAGCGCCAATTCTGGGAAAGCAGCCTCGATCGTTTGAGCGAAATTATCGAAAGGGAGAATTCATGGCCGACCTGAAACTGGAACGGGACTTTCCCGTTAGCCCTGAAGACTTGTTCGCATGGATCAGTGACGGCAGCAGGTTGCTGCAATGGTGGGGGCCCGAAAGGATGCACGTGCCCGAACACAATCTGGATTTTTCGCGAACAGGCCCATGGTATTCGGTGATGGAGAATGGCGAGGGCCAACGATACAAGGTTTCAGGCCATGTGACCCATGTCGATCCACCTAAATCAGTGGGTTTCACATGGGGCTGGCATGATGATCAGGACCAGCGCGGCAACGAAAGCCACGTGACTTTGTCGGTTGCGGCGACGAGCACCGGATCGCGACTGACACTGGATCACAAAGAACTGGCTGATGCCGAAGCGGCAGCGAACCACAATCAGGGTTGGACATCTTCGCTGCGTAAACTCGAAGCACTTTGCAAATAGGTTTTCATCAGGGAGGAGCGACATGCCCCAATTTTTGTTTGTCTATCATGGGGGCCACACCCCAACCGACCCCGCCGAGATTGAGGCGACCATGGCCGCCTGGGGTGCCTGGTTTCAGGACATGGGTGAGGCGCTGGAAATCCCCGGCAACCCGGTGGGCCAGTCCTATACCGTCACCAACAGCGGGGTCGTTGACAACGGCGGTGCGAACCCGGCCTCGGGCTTTACGGTGATCAAGGCCGACAGCATCGACGCAGCGACCGCCATGGCCAAGGGTTGTCCGATGGTCGTCAACGGTTCAGGCTCGGTCGAAGTGGCCGAGGTGCATGAGATCGAGATGTGAGGACCTTAGCCGGGGAAGCCCGGCGCAGGTTTGATCACGCCGCATTCCAGCCCGCGCCGGCTGTATTGCGTGGCGTTCATGAATTTGCGGGTGGCCGGGTGATCGGCCTCCAGCACGCCAAGGCTGACCAGTATCGCGGCAATCGCACATTCGCTGGCGCGGGTGGTGCCGTCGGTGATCTTCAACGCAACGCCCATGCGTTTTTCGGGTATGATGGCCACAAACACGGCCTCGGCCCCGGTTTTGATGGCGACGCGGCCATTCATGGCGCGCATCAGCTCGGTGCAGGCACGGGTCTCACCGGCCACCAGCTCGGGGTGCTTGACCATTGCCGCAACCAGTTGTGCCGCAGCATCAGAGGAGCGATCCGAGCGGTCTGCGGCACTGGCAAACCACGCCATCGAACGTGCCAATCCCGCCAGCGAGATCGCGAAATTTGGAGCGGAACAGCCGTCGATGCCATATCCCGGGCTGGTCTCTCCGGTGGTTTCTTCAATGGCTGACAGACAGGCTTGTTGCACCGGGTGGTCGATTTCAAGGTATTCCGGGCCTGCGCCCATGTGCTGAGCCAATGTCAGAAATCCACAGTGTTTGCCCGAGCAATTGTTGTGGATCTGGCAAGGCGTGTCGTCAGCTAAAATCAGCCGATCGCGTGCTGCTGTATCTGCTGGTTCCTGTGGGCCGCAGCGCAGATCATGCTCGGTCAGCCCCAGGTGATCCAGCCATGCTGTTACCCGATCGGTGTGGATCGCGGCACCGTTATGTGAGGCGCAGGCCAGCGCAAGATGTTCGCTGTTCAAGCCGTATTTCGCCGCGGCACCCGACGTGACCAGTGGAAGTGCCTGAATCATTTTGGCTGAGGACCTTGGGTAGATCACCGCTTGCGGATCGCCCCAGCTGCGGACGATTTGGCCGCTGTCATCGCAGATCACCGCGTGGCCCAGATGCAAACTCTCAAGCAAAGCACCACGCCACAGTTCTGTCATGGGTATGGGCTGCGTCATCTGGACCTCCGAAATTATGCGCAAAATTCTGCCAATCGCCCTTTCGCCTGTGGCGAAACCTGCGTTAGTGTGTGTATGTCGGCAATCATCGGAATGCGCAACGGAATAGACGGGCCGGAAGGGTTCGCAGCCATGTCCGATGGGTTTGAGGTATGGGTCGAGCTAGGAGGCTGGACAAATGGGATCAATGCTCGTTCGTGTGATCGCGGGCCTGTCTGTGGCAGGTACCGTCGCGACATCTGCAATCGCTCAGCAGGCCAGCAGCACCAACCGTGTTGCGGTCAAGACAGATTGGAGCGTCTTTGTTGAAGAAGACCCCACTGAATGCTGGAGCGTCGCAACCCCGGACGAAACGGTTAACACCCGCGGTGGTCGCGTGGTTTCTGTGCGGCGTAGCGACATTTTGCTGTTTGTGGTGTTTCGACCAGGCGATGACGTGAACGGAACAGTGTCGTTCACCGGCGGCTATCCCTTTGCGGCGGGTTCGACCGTCAACGTCAAGATCGACGACGCCGAATTCGAATTCATTACTGATGGCGAATGGGCCTGGCCTTCGACTCAAGGGCAGGAACCCAAAGTGATCGAAGCGATGAAGCGCGGGAACGAGGCTGTTCTGACGGCCCGCTCGGAACGCGGGACGCAGACGAAAGACACCTTCTCGTTACTGGGCTTTACCGCAGCAATTGACGACGCGAAGCAACGCTGCACTAATTAAGTCAGCGTATTTCGGTGCAGGCCCCGTCGGTATGGCGGGGCTTTTGTTTTTGATGCTGTCCGGCGCGCCAGCATTACGCGACGTCCGCGCCCGCACTTGATCCGTATCAAAGTAAGCCCTCGCACTTTCTGAACTAAATAGTTCAGAGGAAACGAAGGAGTTGCCCCGATGCTGAACAAATTTCTTGCTGCGCTGATGATGATCTCGGCCATGGTGCTAAGCGCTTGTGAAAACACAGGTGAGACATATCCGGTGACTGGCGAACAGTGCGGCCCGGAAGACCCGGTTAAGACTCTGGACGCCGAAGATTGCTACATTCCGCCGGCAGGTGTCTAAGCGGGCTTTGATCCGTACGGATTAAAACAAGACAATGGCCGCAGTGACTGTGTTACTGTGGCTTTTCCATGCATACCCGCCAATTGTGACGAATCCTTTTGATCTTTGCGCAGGTTCCTATATAGAGGCGCATCCCAAGCCAGAATCTTTCGAGATACGCCTCAGAGAGCCCAAAATGTCGCCCAAAGCGCCGATCACTCAAGATGTCCTGACCCTCCCTCGCAAACTGCCCGAGGGAAAGATCAACCTTGTCGGGCTAACCCGCGACCAGCTGCGCGCTGTTCTGATCGAACACGGCACGCCGGAAAAGCAGGCCAAGATGCGCACCGGTCAGATCTGGCAGTGGATCTATCAATGGGGTGTGCGAGACTTTGCCGAGATGACCAACCTGGCCAAAGCCTACCGCGCACAATTGGCCGAGAATTTCGTGATCGAAATCCCCGAGGTTGTGACCCGCCAGGTTTCTGAGGATGGCACCCGCAAGTATCTGTGCCGTATCGCAGGCGGGCATGAGGTTGAGGTCGTCTATATCCCCGAAGAGGATCGCGGCACGCTTTGCATCTCGTCTCAGGTCGGGTGCACGCTGACTTGTTCATTCTGTCATACCGGCACCCAGAAACTGGTGCGCAACCTGACTGCGGCCGAGATCGTTGGTCAGATCATGATGGCCCGCGATGATCTTGACGAATGGCCCACCCCCGGTGCGCCCAAGGATGAAACGCGCCTGCTGTCGAACATCGTTCTGATGGGCATGGGCGAACCGCTTTACAATTTCGAAAACGTCCGTGATGCGATGAAAATCGCCATGGATCCCGAAGGGATTTCCCTGTCGCGCCGCCGTATCACGCTGTCGACCTCTGGCGTCGTGCCCGAAATCGCGCGCACGGCTGAGGAAATCGGCTGTTTGCTGGCGATCTCATTCCATGCCACCACGGATGAGACCCGCGACGTGCTGGTGCCGATTAACAAGCGTTGGAACATCGAAGAATTGCTACAGGCGCTGGCCAGCTATCCCAATGCGTCGAACTCCGAACGGATCACCTTTGAATATGTGATGCTGGATGGCGTGAACGACAGTGATGAGGATGCACACCGCCTGATCGACCACATCAGGCGTTACAACATCCCGGCCAAGATCAACCTGATTCCGTTCAATGAATGGCCCGGCGCGCCGTATAAGCGCAGCTCGAACAACCGTATCCGGGCTTTTGCGAATATCATCTACCACGCGGGCTATGCATCGCCCATTCGCAAGACGCGCGGTGAGGATATCATGGCGGCCTGTGGTCAGTTGAAATCGGCAACCGAACGCGCTCGCAAGTCTCGCAAACAGATCGAGGCCGAAACAGGGTTGAGCCGATAGAGTTTCCGCCGGCGTCCGACCGGGTCGGTTGTATCGCGCATCAAGTGTTTTCGGTCGCCACCTGCACGCCATAAGTGTACTTGTAAACTTAATGTTTCAGGTGCTGAAACAATATGCATAATTTGCTATGTTTCCCGTGTTCATCGCTAGCATGGCCCTTTTCAAATCCATGCACAAGGTGGTGAGCGGACCGGGCCAGAGCTGGCAAGTTATTGCGAGGTCGCTAGACTAAACCGGTGCTGTCAGGCGGTGCTCAGGCGAACTGATTTTCAGGTGGGCCAATATTATGAACACAAGCTTTACTAACACTAACCTTTTCGGAGCAATCTTGTTTGCCTTTGCGTTTGCGGCAAGTTCAAGTTTGGTTTTTGCCGACAGCGAAAATGCTCATATCGCGATCGAAAACCCTGCTGAGCTGAGCAAGGACGAGGCTTTGAAGCACTACCGTTCGCTGAACCGTCGCATGGCGCGCGGGTATGCAGCGGCGCAACTGGACCTGATCCTCAACTACCAAAGCTGGCCGTTATTCAACGATGCACCCTATATTTCGGCAACCCATGGCCGGCGGTTTGTGAACAGTTATGCCAACCGCATGGCCCATAACTATGCGACTTTGCAAAAAGGCGAAGAGCTGCCTATGGGTTCTGTCCTGGCCAAGGACAGCATGACCGTGACGGATGAAGGGCGCATACATCCAGGTGCCATGTTCATAATGGAGAAACTAGCAAACGGGGCGAACCCGGATACAGCGGATTGGCGTTATATCATGGTCCTGCCAGACGGTTCTGTGTTTGGCGATACCTTGGGTGATCGCGCCGGTGAAGTCGCGTATTGCCATGTCTGCCACGAACAGGTGGCGGATCGAGACTACACGTTTTATGTGCAGGAAGAGTATCGCAAGAGCGAATGAACCGGATCAGGCCGGTTCGCCTGGCAGCTTCAGTTCCGTCGCCTCGCGGCGGCTGAGTTGTTCGCCTTGTTTGCGTTTTGACAGAACTTCTCGAGCCAGCGCGTATTTCTCATCCTGCCAGAAGATCAGACACCCGTTACACCCCTTGCCACAGCAGCCTTCGGTTCCGATACGGTTGGTCTTGAACCGGCGTTCATTGCCATCCTCGCCGATCTTTTCGACCAGTTCGTCGCGACGACGGGCATAAGCCGTCGGGTTGTCGCGGCCAGTGGTTTCCAGCCCTTGCACCAGTTTGTCGAAACGAATGCGGCTCCAGTGTTCGTCGGTCAGGGCACGTTCCTTGCGCAGGACCGAGTAAACCGGGAAGCGCGCGCGCAGGTCGTCAATGTCTTCGTGATCGAACAGGGTGAAAGGCAGTCGGATGGCTGTCTTCGTGCTGCCATGCACCACATCCAGCCGCTTGCCGTCAGACGCGCGTTCGAAATCGTAGACACGCAGCAGAACCGTATCGCGTGAGATAGGCGAGACAAAATCCAACACGTCGCCCGGTTCCAGCTTGTTCTTCACCTCGACCAGAAAGGCGTCTTCAGTCACTTCGGTGACAATCCCCGCATACTCCCACTGCGCGATCGAAGCGGTGTGTTCGTAGTCATGCGCATAGTTGGTCAGGCGCCCTTCGTGGAAGGCGAGCGTGTAGCCGCGGTTTCCTACGGTTTCCAGTTCGCGCATATATGGTCTGGGATCCCAGTTCTCAGGATCGGCATTGTAGTCGTCGATCGCCATCCGATACGCCCGCGCAACGATGGCGGCGTAATACTCCGACTTACCGCGCCCTTCGACCTTGAGGCTGTCGACACCGATCTTCAGGTATTCATCCAGCTTGGGCATGATGCACAGATCGCGGGAGTTCAGGATGTATGACCCGCGATCATCTTCTTCGATTGGCATCAAATCACCGGGGCGGCAGCCTTCTTCCAGCAGGAATTCAAACAGGTCCGCGTTTTCGTCGGTGATGCGCAGTTCCTGATGCGTGCCGTCCTTCAGGCGCAGTTTCAGGCCATAGTTCCAGCGGCAGGAATTGGCGCAATTGCCCTGGTTCGCCCCGCGTTCGGCCATAAAGTTCGAAAGCAGGCAACGACCTGAATAGGTCATGCACATCGCACCGTGGACGAAAGCCTCAAGCTTGATGTCAGGGCACTTCTCGCGGATTTCCACAAGCTCGGGGTACGAGACTTCGCGTGCCAGAACCACCAGTTCAGCGCCCTGATCCTGCCAGAACTTCACCGACAGCCACGAACAGATATTGGCCTGGGTCGAGATATGCAGCGGCAGTTCGGGTGCGCGTTCGCGGACATATTGGAACACACCCGGATCAGCAATGATCAGCCCGTCGGGCTGCACCTTGCGCACCGTGTCGATGTACTCATCCAGTTTCGGGATGTCTTTATTATGCGAAAACAGGTTCAGCGTCAGATAGGCGCGTCGGCCATGGCTGTGGCAGAACTCAACCCCTTCGATCACCTCTTCCAGCGAGAACTCGGATTTCGTGCGCAACGACATGTCGGGCGTGCCCAGATACACTGCGTCTGCGCCGTACAGGATGGCGAGTTTCAACTTGCGCAGATTGCCCGCGGGCATCAGCAATTCGGATCGGGACTGGGTCATAGAGCCACCTGGCAAAGGATCAAGGCGGCCTTCTACGCCAAATGGGTCGAGTCCAAAACCCCGTTATCTGCGACGGAATCGCGCTGTGCCGATCACTTCAACCAGTTGCTGACGCACCGGTTCGGGTTGAGCCTCGACCGCGTTCAGAACCTCGCGCAACTCGGCCCGCAGCCCGTGCATCTGATCAATCAGTGAGATCATCATCGACAGTGCATCTGCCTCCATGTCGTACTGTTCGTGCAACTCGCAGGCCAGTTCCAGACGGGCGACGTCGATGCTGTGATAAACTAACCCCTTATCTGATTGTTCGGGGATCACAATCTCGGCCGCCAGATACTCGGTCAGTCGGTCCGAGGTCAGTCGGGCGACGGTTTCGATCAGTTCCTTCTCGGTCAGGGTCATGACGGCATTCCTTTCCGGGGATCGTAGCTGTGTGTTTCACGCCAGGTCTCCATGAACTGTTTCAGGTCGTCATCAATCTTGTCGGGCATCGATACGGTCAGTTCGATCAACTGATCCCCACGCTCGGACGAGCCGCGTTTTTTGACACCCTTGCCCCGCAATCGCAGGGTTTTACCACTGCTGGTGCCCGCCGGTACGCTGACATTCACGCCGCCATCAATCGTAGGGGCGGGGACTTTGCCGCCCAGAATCGCCTCGTCAATGGTGATGGGCAGCGTGATGTGGATGTCGTCGCCCTGACGATCAAATACCGGATGACTGGCGACCGAAACAGTTACCAGAGCGTCGCCCGGAGGGCCTTCACCAAATCCCGGCGCCCCTTTGCCGCGCAGGCGGATGGTCTGGCCGTCTGTAATTCCAGCCGGGATCTTCACCTCGATTCGGTCGCCGTCGGGCAGGGTAAGTTTCTGACTCGCCCCGAACACGGCATCCAGAAAACTGATCTGCAGCGAATAGTTCAGGTTGTGCCCCGGCGCGTGAAACTCATGGCCGCGCTGGCCGCCAAACCCGCCACGCCCGCGCATGAATTCGGCGAAGATGTCGGACATGTCGTCCGGGTCTGCCTGACGTCCGCGATAGGGGTTGCCAGCGGCTTCGGCATATTCACGGTAAAACTGCTGTTGCGGGCGTTCCTGACCCGAGGCGTCAATCTCGCCATTGTCATACCGGGCACGGGTTTCCGGGTCTTTCAGCAAATCGTAGGCTGCGGCGGCGGCTTTGAACTTGGCCTCAGCCTCGGCATCGCCGGGCTTCAGGTCCGGATGGCATTCCTTGGCAATGCGCCGATAGGCTTTCTTGATCTCGGCGGCGCTGGCGTCTTTTGCCACGCCAAGAACGGAATAGGGATCGTCGCTCATCTCACTCTCACGGGTCAGGGCATGTCTGATCTTGATGAATGTCTTCTACCATGCGATTTCAACGGGTCAAAAGGAAGAGACGATTGAATTGCCTCGTAAAATCCTGCAGGTCTGTTAACATCCGCATGTTTCTAATTGTTGATTGACGGAGATCGTCTCATGTCTCGTAGAATTAAGTCGGCTCTGGCCTTGCTGGCCGGGAATGCCATTGGGTTATTGCTTGCCTCGCTGTTGTTGTCAGGATTTGCGATCAAGCCGATCTCTTTCATCGTCGTTGTAATCGTCTTCACCGTGGTGCAGCTGATTGCCGAACCCCTGATCCTGAAGCTGGGTGAAAAGAAAGCGCCTGCGCTGAAGGGCGGGATTGCTTTGATCGTGACCTTTGTAGGCCTGTTGGTGACTGATCTGATAACCGCTGGGCTGACCGTAGGTGGAGTTGCGAACCTGTTGGGAGCAACGCTGTTGGTCTGGCTGGGGGCGCTGATCGCCAGCGTTGTGCTGCCGATCTACGTGTTCAAAGAACTGCGCGAAGCCAAGAAGTAATCACAGCGCGTTCAGGCTGGCCTCGATGGCTTGCCACAGTTCTTCTACAGGTTCGCATCCGACGGACAGGCGGATGAAGGCGGGATCGACATCGTCGCCCCATCGCGCGCGACGTTCGGCTGAACTGTGGACCCCTCCGAAAGAAGTGGCGGGGCGCAGAAGGGGGCAAGCGTTGATGAAGGCTTCGGCTTTCTCTTCACTTTCCAGTGTCAGGGACAGCAGAAACCCGAAGCGTGCCGTCTGTGACTGTGCCAGTTTGTGGGATGGATCGCCCGGCAGACCTGGATAGCGGACCTGTTTCACTGTGGGATGTGACGCCAAACGTTCGGCCAACACCTGCGCCGAGCTGCACATACGGTCAAAGCGTACATCCAGCGTTTCCAGCCCGCGATGCAGCAGCCACGCCTCATGCGGTCCGGGGATTGATCCGGACACTTTTCGCCATTCCTCGACCCGTTCCATGATATCGTTGTTGCGGCTGGCCACATGGCCCATCAGCATGTCGGAATGCCCGCCCATCGCCTTGGTATCTGACGATACAACCACATCGATGCCCAGTTCCAGTGGGCGTTGACCCAGCGGGGTCATCGTCGTGTTGTCGGCAATGGTCACTCCCCCGGCTGCGCGCGCCTGTTCAGCAACCGCTGCCAGATCGATCATATCCAAACCGGGGTTCGAGGGGCTTTCTACAAAGACAACATCGAACCCGTCAAAACCGCCGTTGGTAAAGGCGGCAGTGGGTCGTTCCTCAACGGTCACGCCCAGACCTGAAAGGAAACGATCCGCCAGCAGGCGTGTCACGTAGTACCCGTCCGACGGGATCAGCAGGCGTGATCCGGCCTTCAGGGTCGCGAACAACGCTGCCGAGATCGCTGCCATCCCCGAAGGGAATGTCAGGCAGGGTGCGTCCTCCAGATGGGCCAGAACATGTTCCAGATGCTCCCAGGTTGGGTTGTCGACGCGGCCATAGGTGCGCAAACCTTCCGTCACGCCGGGCAGGTGGTACATGCTGCTTTGGGTCAGTGGCAGGGTTACCGGCTCACCGGCGTTCAACGCGTTGCCGCGCAGGTGCAGCATCTCTCCGGTTTTAGAAGCCATAGCTCAGCGCCCCGGAATTTCGTCGCGGGGCGGGGCGGGTTCCCAGTTCTCGATGATCTCGACCGCCTCTTGCGCGGTGTCGACGAACCGGAACAGGTCGAGGTCTTCTTCCGAGATGGTGCCGGCATCGGCCAGCGCTTCCCAATTGATGACCTTTTCCCAGAATTCGCGGCCAAACAGCAGGAAGGGCACGCGGTCCATCCGCCCGGTCTGGATCAGGGTCAGGGATTCGAACAGTTCATCCATGGTGCCAAAACCGCCGGGGAAGATGGTGATGGCGCGGGCGCGCATCAGGAAATGCATCTTGCGAATGGCAAAGTAATGGAAGTTGAAGCTGAGGTCCGGCGTCACATAGAGGTTCGGCGCCTGTTCATGCGGCAGCACGATATTCAAGCCGATCGAACACCCACCCGCGTCCTGCGCGCCACGGTTTCCGGCCTCCATCACACCGGGACCACCGCCGGTGACGATGACGTTCTCACGGCATCCGGTTTCGTTTGACTTTTCGGTCATTAGCCGCGCGAACTCACGTGCCTCATCGTAATATTGTGACAACCCGGCCAAAGTCTCTGTTCGCGCCGTGTGTTTCTGCGACGGCTCCGGAATGCGCGCGCCGCCGAACATCACAATGGTCGAGGTGATCTCGCGCTCGATCATGATCATCTCGGGCTTCAGCAATTCCAGTTGCAGACGCACCGGGCGCAATTCGTCCCGGCACAAGAATTCGTCATCGGCAAAGGCAAGGCGATAGGCAGGTGAACGCGTCTGCGGCGTGTCCGGAACCTCACTCGCGGTCGAGCGGTCGGTCTGCGCGTCGCGGAACGGATTGTGGCGGTCTTCTCTCATAGGTGATCGATCCCTGCTTGCGTGTTCATGAAACAGCTATAGGGTTCGCGATCAGAGCGCCAGTCACGGAAAGACAAGAATGAATTGGAAAAGTGAAATTTCAAAAGCCCGCGACCGTATCGCCGGATATGCACAAGTGACCCCAGTGATGGAAAGCCGCATTCCGGGCTATCCGATCGAGCTAAAACTCGAGCACATGCAGCACACTGGCAGTTTCAAGGCACGGGGCGCGTTCAACACATTGCTCAGCATGGACGTGCCACAGGCAGGCGTTGTGGCCGCGTCCGGGGGCAACCATGGTGCGGCGGCTGCTTATGCTGCGCAGACGCTGGGCTATCCCGCCAAGATATTCGTACCGGAACTGGCAGGTCCGTCGAAAATCGCGCTGATCCGGCAAACTGGCGCGGATCTAAGCGTCGTGTCCGGCGAATACGCCAACGCGCTGACCGCGGCGCAAGAACATGAGGCAGCTACTGGTGCCATGCAAATTCACGCCTATGACGCCCCGGCGACAGTGGCGGGGCAAGGGACCTGTTTTGCCGAATGGGATGCTCAGGGGTTGCAGGCCGATACGGTTCTGGTTGCTGTGGGTGGCGGCGGTCTTATTGCCGGTGCGCTGGCGTGGTTTGACGGCGCGCGCAAGGTCGTTGCAGTCGAACCTGAAACCTCGTGCGCGCTGAACGCTGCGTTACAGGCGGGTAAGCCGGTGGATGTATCTGTCTCGGGTATCGCTGCAAATGCGCTGGGCGCGCGGCGGATCGGACAGATCTGTTTCGATCTGGCGCAAGGCATGAGCTCGGTTCTGGTATCGGATGACGCGATTGCGGATGCGCAAAAGGCGCTTTGGCAGAGCCACCGCATTTTGGTGGAGCCCGCAGGCGCAGCAGCCTTGGCTGCATTGGCGTCGGGTGTCTACCAGCCTGAACCGGATGAGCGTGTTGCCGTTCTGCTGTGCGGCGCAAATATTGCACCGGACCCGTTTGCAGGGTGAATTATCGGCTTGTGAACGGGTAGGGCGGATTTTATCTATAATCCATGTCCGCTACGATTTCCGACACGATCTACCAAAACCTGAGCCAGCAAATCATCACCGGAGAGCTTGAGGCCGGGGAAAAGCTGCGGCAAGACCATATTGCCCGCCAATTTGACACCAGTCACGTCCCTGTACGTGAAGCCCTGTTGCGGCTTGAGGCGCATGGATTGGCCCGGCATGAGCCTCGCCGCGGGATGCGCGTCACCGCGCTGGACCCGGCAGAAGTGCGTGAGGTGATAGAAATGCGAGTGGCGTTAGAGACCCTTGCGTTGCAGCAATCCGTGCAGAACATGTCTCCGGTCGCGTTGGACAAGATCGATCGCGCACGCATCGCCTGTGATGAGGCGCAGACGATGCCGCAATGGGAAGCTTTGAACCGAGCGTTCCATCGTGCCATTCTGACACCTTGTGGCCTACCCCGGCTTTTGCACGCCATTGACGATCTGCATATCGCAAGCGCGCGCCACCTGTTCGCACATTGGCGGTCAAAATGGGTGCAGCAGGTAGACAAGGATCACGCCGCGCTGGTTCAGGCCCTCAGGCGCAGGGATCTGAGCACCGCCAAGGGCATCCTGACCCGCCATATACGCCGCGCAAGCTGACGAAAGGCCGTTTCAGACGCAAAATGATCCATGTTCGTCGCATTGCACCATTGTTTCCACTTGCGTATAGGCCAAACCGACACGAACAGATTCTGTAGGGAGACGCCCCATGTCCAACGCGCAACTGGAAGCCGCCATCGAAGCCGCCTGGGAGGCGCGCGACACAATCACGCCCGCCACCACCGGCGAACAGCGTGAAGCGATCGAGGATACGCTGAACGCGCTGGACAGCGGATCGCTGCGTGTTGCGGAAAAGCTTGAAAATGGCGACTGGCACGTGAACCAGTGGGCCAAGAAAGCGGTTCTGCTGGGCTTTCGCATCAAGGATATGGAAATCCAGTCCGGTGGTCCGCAGGCTGGCGGCTGGTGGGACAAGGTGGACAGCAAGTTCGCCGGTTGGGACGCAAGCCAATGGCAAGCCGCCGGGTTCCGTGCTGTGCCGAACTGCGTTGTCCGCAAGTCTGCCTATATCGCACCCGGCGCTGTTCTGATGCCGTCTTTTGTGAACCTGGGCGCTTATGTCGATGAAGGCACCATGGTTGATACATGGGCCACCGTTGGATCCTGTGCGCAGATCGGCAAGAACGTTCACCTGTCGGGGGGCGTCGGCATCGGTGGTGTCCTTGAGCCCATGCAGGCCGGACCGACCATCATCGAAGACAATTGCTTTATCGGTGCCCGTTCCGAAGTGGTCGAGGGTTGTATCGTACGCGAAGGTTCGGTTCTGGGCATGGGCGTGTTCATCGGCAAATCCACCAAAATCGTGGACCGTGAAACCGGCGAAGTCACCTATGGCGAAGTGCCGCCCTATTCGGTGGTTGTTGCCGGTTCGATGCCTTCCAAGAACAACATCAGCCTGTACTGTGCCGTGATCGTGAAACGGGTGGATGAAAAGACACGCTCGAAAACCGGCATCAACGAATTGCTGCGCGACTAAATTGCCGTATATCCTCCAAGAAGGGCTGTAGCTTGCGCTGCAGCCCTTTTTTGAGCCTTATGCCTTCACCGGATAGCGGTCTGGTTCTTCAAAAACGTCAATCACACGAGAACCCGCTTTGATCTTGCCACCGTGTTCGACACCCGAAGGGATCGAATAGCTGTCGCCCGGGCGGTATATTCTGGTCTCGGTGCCGATGGTCAGTTCGACCTCACCCTCGACGACAGTGCCCCATTGGGCTTTGTGAGAATGTGCGGGCAGTTCAAAATCCTTGAGAAAAGTAAAAAACGCCACCAGCCCAGCATCCGACCGGATCACAGCGGTCTGAACTACATCTTCGGGGAAAGGGACGTCGAGGCTGGGAAATGCTGTGATGAAATCGGGATATGTCATGAAATGGTCCTGTGTTGTCATGGTTCGGCTGTTTACCGGTACTATGGACGCCAGATTGCCCGTCTGCAATTCTGGGCTTCTTGACCGTCGGCGGGCACGCAGCTATGGCCCTGCGCATGGAAAAGCAAAAGAAACCTTCGCGTCAGCAAGTTTATACTCTTCTGGTCCAGATCGGTCGCAAGGATGGTGACGGGCTGCCCGAAGGGGCGACCGGCGCGGCGTTGATCTGCTATGCCAGCGGAGTCGACGAGGCCGAGGCCGTGCGCGAAACGGTGGCCATTCTGAAGCAAGCCGATACAGCGCCGCTGGATGTCACTGGGTATGGCACTTTGGCGGAACGCGAAGCGCAAGGGCATGACATAGAGCCGGACGAGCGTGCCCTAATGCAACGCGCATTGGACGAAAACGCCGTGATCGTCGCGCAGATGACACCGTTTTATGGCGACGAGGCTGAAGCCTAGTTTCGTGTACCGAACCACTTGCGGTAAATTTCGTCGTAAGTTCCATCTTCGCGCAGTGACAGTAAAGCCTGATTGACGTCCTCGACCAGCGGCGATCCTGTCGGGAATGCGATGCCATAGTTTTCGCGCAGGAAGATGCCGCCTGTCATGGACGCAATACGCCGCCCCTCATGCGAGGCGAAATAGGACAGGACTGGCGCGTCAAATACGACTGCGTCAAGTTCCTCGGCCTTGAAGGCGTCCAGCATCTGCTCCAGTCCGGGATAGCCGGTGAATTCGATCTCACGCCGGTTTAGAAAACTTGCCGCGGTCGAGTTGGAAATGGTGCCGACATTTTTGCCGTAAAGATCGTTGACCGAGTTCACGCTGCCGGTAATCGCGTCTACCGTCATGACCGAGGTTATGCGTGCGGTGAAAACCGACACAATGAACAGCGACGACACAACCAGCACGACCCCCAACATTCGCCCAAATGGGGTGCGGGGCATCCGCTCTTCGAAGCCGCCATTCACAACCAAGTTGAGCGCCCACCAGAATGACGGGAACCAGGCTTCGTTCAGTTTGCGGTCGAAATAAGGTTGGGCGCGGCGCTCAAAGCTCCACATCAACATGCCGCCGCCCAGTAGAATGGCAAAGGCCAGACCGATAGCAATGAAGAGTTCTTTGGACAGCAACGCCTGCAACAGCGAGGGCCGACGAACTGCGTCTGACGGCACCATGATCTGCAGCCCGGCCTCAAAGATCGGCTGACTGAAATCCATCTGTGTTTCACGCATCGCCGTGATCGAGATATTGGCGATGGCTAGGTCGGCAGACCCGTCTTGTACGGCACCCAGCATTTCGGAAAAGGCGTCCACACGGTTGACGGAATAGTCCCAGCCCAGCGACTCGGCCAGTGCCGCAAGCAAGTCCATCGAGAAACCCGTTTCATCCCCGTCCTCGACATAGGAAAACGGGGGGCGTGTCACGGTCGTGACGGAAAGGGTCTGTGCCAGGCTCTGCTGTGCGATGACGGCGAAAGTCAGGCAGATCAGAGCGTAAAACGCGCGTTTCATTTTCTTTTCACCTGTTTCGCGGCCCTGTAACGCGATTGTGTGACACACGGCAAGGTGGTCGCTGGGTAAATTGCCATGTTTTGTTGGGGTCTCGCTTTGACACGTCCGGCGTCGGAAGATTGATTTTTTTGTGGATTGGGGTTGGAAAACCGGGCAATTCGTTGAATCTGTGCGCGAACCCGCGAAAGACAAAGCTCCAGAGGCCTCCGCATGACCGACCCCGTTCAATTGACAGCCGACCTGATTCGTTGCCCATCGGTCACACCGGAAGAGGGCGGCGCGCTTGAATTGCTCGACTCGGTTCTGACTGGCGCGGGCTTTGAGTGCACACGTGTCGACCGTGGCGGCATCAGTAACCTGTTCGCGCGGTGGGGCCAGAAAGGCCACGCGCGCAGCTTCGGGTTCAACGGCCACATAGATGTTGTTCCGGTAGGCGACGAAGAGGCTTGGACGATGCCGCCTTTCGGGGCCGAGGTGCGGGACGGTGTGATGTACGGGCGCGGTACCACCGATATGAAATCCGGGGTCGCGGCGTTTGCTGCGGCTGCGATAGACTTCGTGCGCGACACACCGCCGGACGGGGCCGTCATCCTGGCGATTACCGGCGATGAAGAAGGTGATGCGCTGGATGGCACCACCGCCTTGCTCGACTATATGAGCAGCGCAGATGAGCGCATGTCGGTCTGCCTGGTAGGTGAGCCCACATGCCCGAACACGATGGGCGAGATGATGAAGATCGGCCGTCGCGGTTCGATGACGGCATGGTTCACGATCACTGGCGTTCAGGGGCATTCGGCCTATCCGCATCGGGCTAAGAACCCACTGCCTGCGATGGCGCGGCTGATGGATCGGTTGGCAAGTCACGAACTGGATCAGGGCACGGGTCACTTCGACGCCTCAACTTTGGCAGTGGTCACGATCGACACGGGGAACGCTGCCACCAACGTGATCCCAGCCCGGAGCAGCGGCGCGGTCAATATTCGTTTCAACGATCTGCATTCCGGTGCGAGCCTAAGCGATTGGTTGCAATCAGAGGCGGATCAGGTGGCTGCCGAGTACGGCGTTGAGGTGGACGTAAGAATCAAGATTTCTGGGGAAAGCTTTCTGACCCCGCCGGGGCCACTGTCTGATCTGGTGGCCAAGGCGGTCGAAGCGGAAACCGGTGTCACGCCCGAGTTGTCCACAACAGGAGGCACATCGGATGCGCGTTTCGTCAAAAATCACTGCCCGGTGGTTGAGTTTGGGCTGGTCGGGCGCACCATGCATCAGGTGGATGAATGCGTCGAGGTGGCACAGGTCGAACAGCTCAAGTCGATCTACACGCGCATCCTGACGGAATACTTTGCCTGACCCATGCCGCGCACATTGGTGATCATGGTCAAGGAACCCCATCCGGGTCGGGTGAAAACACGGTTGGGTCGCGACATCGGCATGGTGGGTGCAGCATGGTGGTTCCGGCATCAGACCCGGTCGTTGATCCGGCGTCTGCGGGATCCACGCTGGCAGATCGTATTGGCGGTGTCCCCGGATGCAGAGGGTCTGAACAGTCGGGTCTGGCCGGCTGATTTGCCGCGCGCCGCACAGGGGCGTGGCGATCTGGGGGATCGGATGGGGCGAATGCTGCGGGGCATGCCCAAAGGTCCGGTTTGCCTGATCGGTGCCGATATTCCGGGAATTTCGCGGGCTCACATTGCCAGCGCTTTTGGTGCACTGGGGCGGTCTCAAATGGTCTTTGGCCCTGCACCGGATGGCGGTTACTGGTTGGTTGGCGCGCAACGCTATGCGGCTTTGCCAGCAGGTCTGTTTCGCAATGTGCGCTGGTCGACGGAACACGCTTTGGCGGACACGTTGGCCACGGTTCCCGGCGCGCGGGTCTCGTTGCTGGATCACCTGCGCGATGTGGATACGGTGGCCGATCTGAAAGCCTGAAGTTTTTTGATCATGACGCGGTCGCAAACGCGTGATAGGCCGAAGATATGACTCGCATCCCCACCAAGCAGGAGGTCCTGGACTGGATCTCGGCGAACCCCACTCTGACGTCGAAACGCGATATTGCCAAGGCCTTTGGCATCAAGGGCGCAGATCGGATTGATCTCAAGCGCATCCTCAAAGAACTTGAGGCCGAAGGGCATCTTGAAAAGCGCAAGCGCAGCTATCGCGACCCGGATCGCCTGCCGCCGGTCAGCGTTTTGCAGGTCAAGGCACCGAACCAAGATGGAGACCTGTTTGCCCGTCCGCTGGAGTGGCATGGTGAGGGGGTCGAGCCCATCGTGCTGATCATTGCCCGCGCCAGTGATCCGGCGCTGGGCGAGGGCGACCGCATTCTGGCGCGTCTGACCGTGGTGCATGAAGAAGATCATAACTATGAAGCTCGCCTGATCCGCCGCATCGGAACCAACCCGCGCAAAATCGTCGGCATCTTCCGCAAGGGCGCCGAAGGGGGGCGGATCGTGCCCATCGACAAGGCCGGATCCACCGAATGGCTGGTTGCCGACGGGGCACTGCTGGGCGCTAAAGACGGCGAATTGGTCGAAGCTGAGCAGGCGGGACCCAAAAATCGCATGGGTCTGCCGCGTGCGCGCATTGTTGAACGTTTGGGTGATCCGACCGCGCCCAAGGCTGTGTCACTGATCGCGATTCATCAGCACGGCATTCCGGATGACTTCCCTGACAAGGTGATTGCCGAGGCGGACAAGGCCAAGCCAGTTGGTTTGAAGGGCCGCGAAGACCTTAGGGAAATGCCTTTGCTCACCATCGACCCTTCGGACGCGCGGGATCATGACGATGCATGCTATGCGCACGCCGATGACGACCCGAAGAACCCGGGCGGGCACGTGATCTGGGTCGCCATTGCAGATGTCGCCGCTTATGTGCAGCCCGGAACTGCCCTGGATCGTGAGGCGCGAAAGCGGGGCAACTCAAGCTATTTTCCTGATCGGGTGGTTCCGATGCTGCCGGATCGTTTGTCGGGCGATTTGTGTTCCCTGCACGAGGGTGTGCCGCGTGCCTGTATCGCTGTGCGGATGCAGATCGACGGAGATGGGAACAAGATTGGACATCGCTTTGTCCGCGGACTGATGCGGTCGGCTGCCTCGCTGAATTACTCAGAAGTACAAGAGGCCATTGACGGCACTCCGAATGATCGCACCGGGCCGTTGCTGGAGCCAGTGTTAAAACCGCTCTATGCCGCGTACGCTGCCTTGAAAAAGGCCCGCGCGGTGCGGCAGCCGCTAGAGCTTGATTTGCCCGAACGTAAGATCGTTCTGTCAGAAACCGGCGAAGTGACGAGCGTGGCGTTCCGCGACCGTTTGGATGCCCATAAGCTGATCGAGGAGTTCATGATCCTCGCCAATGTCGCCGCTGCTGAAACCCTGATTGCCAAGCGCCGCCCGCTATTGTTCCGTGTGCACGAGGAACCCGCGCCTGAGAAGCTTGAAAGCTTGCGGGAAACAGCACAGGCGGCGGGTTTGAACCTGGCCAAGGGGCAGGTATTGCAGACCCGGCATCTGAACGCATTGTTGAACGCGGCTGCGGGGACAGAGGACGCCGAACTCATCAATCTGACCACTCTGCGGTCAATGGCGCAGGCTTATTATAACCCAGAGAACTTCGGGCATTTCGGATTGGCGCTGCGGAACTATGCGCATTTCACATCACCCATCCGCCGCTATGCCGACCTGATCGTACATCGCGCTCTGATCTCGGCCCATGGCTGGGCCAAGGACGGGCTGACTGAAGATGAAATTATGCGCTTGGACGAAATCGCCACGCACATCTCGGACACAGAGCGCCGTTCGATGATGGCGGAACGGGACACAACCGATCGTTATCTGGCCGCCTATCTAAGCGAGCGGGTGGGCAATGAGTTCTCTGGCCGGATCAGCGGCATCGCCCGTTTCGGGGCCTTCGTGAAGATGGACGAAACCGGCGCGGACGGGCTGGTGCCGGTGCGGTCTTTGGGGCGCGAGTTCTTTCATTTCGACCGCGAGGCCGGGACACTGATGGGGTCGGACACCGGCCTGATCATCGCCATCGGTCAGCGTGTCACCGTTCGCTTGACCGAAGCAATACCTGTTACTGGCGGTCTGGAACTGGAACTTTTGTCGATCGACGATCAGGCGCTGCCGCGCGGACGGGGTCATTCCAAGCGGGCGACCCGCCGAAAGGCTGTCAGCACCAAGCGCAAGAAGGACAAGATCAAGCGCAAGGTGGAACGCAAGCGCCGTCAGAGGTGATAGGTCAGCGCCCGGGCGATCAGCCACCCGTGGCGGTTCGGATCTATCTGATGCGGGTCGTCGAACAGAAGGGCACGGGTCCCGTCAATGCGATCTTCATTCGGGAAGGCAGAGGTGAAATCACCCATCAATCGGCTTTGACAATGCACGAACAGTGCAAAACTGGCCGACTTGTGTGCCCCCAGCCGGATCGTTGATCCTTTGGGCGCAAGATACGCAGGTTGGCCCCAGCGCAGCTCCTCTCGCAGCGGGGTGGCCGCGGGCAGAGTTGTTGCCGTATCAATGATCAGGTCACGCAGCGCAAAGGCCCCTGCGCGCGCGGGCGGTGCCAGGGCCTCGAATGCTGCGGCGACTTTGGGGTTATCAAAAGGTTTCAAACGGGTATCGCCTGTTCCATCCGGTCCACGTAACTGTTCAACACCTTATCCTGTTTGATGCGCTGGGTCAGCGGGGTATCCGCAGGCGTTACGCGCATTGCAGCCAGCATCGGACCGACGCTCATATCCGCAGACGTCGGCCTGTCCCCCAGCAAGAACGAGGATTGCCAAAGATAGGCCGAGATCGCTTCAAGATCGCGTTCAACCCTGTCCAACCGTTCGGACAGCGAGAACCGCCCAATCCCTTGAGACGTAATCCCCTTCAGAACAGATTTTCGGATTGCGTTGGACGCAGGCTTGCGGATCAGGGCCGGTATCCCGGTAAAGAAGGTTTCGCGTAGGATCGGCCACACGTCGTCATTGCCCCAACGGTCCAGAACGATGTGAAAATACAGGTGTTCTTCGGCCATGCGTACCAAAGCGCGGGAATGCGCCTTTTCCACATCGGTCAGCCCCTGATCGAAATTTGCGCCGTTGGTTTCCAGCCAGTCGCGGATCAGGTCGCTGTCGGGGATCAGACGCTCGGGTGTGCGCAGAACGGGTAGTTTCTGATGCGGCATCTTTCGGGGATCAAGCATGTCAGAGCGCTGCCATTTCCGGCCGGAATGTTGCAGCATCAAAGCCGTCTTGACGCAGAACGGGCTGGCACTGAACAGGCCGAAGGCAGAAGGATAGGTGAGAAGGGTCAGCATCACTGGGCTCCGTTTGTGGGGATGCTTGATACGTAGTCGGCACTGATGACAGTTTCTGACATTAGGTTTAAGCTAGGGTGCATCATGTCTCGCACCGCCCGACTCTTCCAATTGATGCAGGCCCTGCGTTCTGGCCCGTCGCCCAAAACCTCAGCGCAACTAGCGCAGGATCTGGATGTGTCTGCCCGGACCATCCATCGCGATATCGATGCGCTGCGTGGTCTGGGGGCCGTGATCGACGGCGAAGCGGGGTTTGGGTTTACTCTGATCGAGGATGCAACATTGCCCCCGCTGGGCTTCACCGATGATGAGCTTGAGGCGCTGGTTCTGGGCCTGCGTGAAGTTCAGGTTATTGGTGATCCGGCTTTGGCAGAAGCTGCCAATGTTGCCCTTCGAAAGTTGCAGGGCCGCTTGCCCGCGCGTCAGTCGCACCGATTGAGTCACGCAATTTTGGCGGCCACCCGGTTTGACCGACCCCCGGCACCGACGATTGACGCGGCAACACTAAGACAGGCGGCTTGGGATGAGCGTGCAGTAGAGTTTTCGTATGCCGACGCAAAGGGAGAGGCCACGCGGCGGCGCGTAGATCCGCTTAGCATCTTCTATATGGACCGTTCGAACGTGTTACTCAGCTGGTGTCATCTGAGGCAGGATTTCCGCGTTTTTCGCCTCGACCGGATGCAGGATATGTGTGTGACGGATCAAAGCTTTAGGCCAAACCGGGTGCCGATGCTGCGCGATGTGCTGGCCCGCATACGCGCAGACCGGGAAGCACAAGACTGCGAGGCAGGTACCTGAGCGCTTTGTGATTTACCGATTTTGCGCTACCCTAAGGGTGAGCAGTAATCAGGAAAAATCGGTATGCATAAATGCGTAGGCGGCGTCATGACCGTCGCATTATGGGCATCCATGGTGCAGGCGGACACAACAAAAACTGGAAAATGGTCGGGCGGCAATATGCTTGGCGAAACGATACAGCTGGCCTCGGCAGACTTGGCTGTTTCGCTTCGACCCGTTCCGCGACCATCAATCGAGGCGCTGCAGGTGTCTGCGGCTGCGGCAGCGCGGTTTCAGGTTTGGCTGAGCGCGTTTCAGGATAGGGCGCGACAGCAGGGCATATCGCAAGGAACGCTGTCTAAGGTGTTTTCGGACATAACGTTTGACGAAGACATTATCGCGCGGGATCGAAATCAGGCGGAATTCTCGAAACCGATCTGGGAATATCTCGATTCCGCCGTCTCGGATACGCGCCTGTCCAATGGTCGGGCCGCAATGCAACGGCACCGGCAGGTGCTGAAGCAGATCGAGGCTGAATACGGAGTCGAGAAAGAGGTGGTCACGGCAATCTGGGGGCTGGAAACCTCGTTTGGGTCCTACCGTGGCAGTAGCCGCACGCTCAGGTCTTTGGCGACACTGGCTTTTGATGCACGGCGTGCTCAGTTCTTCGAAACTCAGTTAATCGCTGCCCTAAGGATCGTGCAGGCAGGCGACGTAAGCGCTGCAAATATGTTGGGCAGTTGGGCGGGCGCGATGGGCCACACGCAGTTCATGCCGACCTCGTATCTGGATCATGCGGTCGACTTTGACGGAGATGGCCGTCGCGACATTTGGTCAGATGACCCAACGGATGCGCTGGCTTCGGCGGCGTCGTATCTGGCGCAACACGGCTGGACTAAGGGGCAACCTTGGGGTGTCGAAGTGCGATTGCCTGCGGATTTCGATTACGCGTCGGCGCGGCGCGACTTCACCCAGATGCCGTCCGAATGGGCCGCGCAGGGTGTTGTGGGAACCGATGGCAAAGCAGTTCCGGATCACGGTCAGGCCGCGATTCTGCTTCCCGCAGGCGGGCGGGGTGTTGCCTTGATGATCTTCGACAATTTCAAAGTGATCGAGGCGTATAACGGGGCCGACGCGTATGTGATCGGCATCGGGCATCTGTCCGACCGGCTGGCCGGAGGTGTACCGTTTCGATCCGACTGGCCGCGCGCTGACCGCGTGTTGAGTTTCACCGAGAAAAAGGAACTGCAAACCCGCCTGACCAATGCCGGGTTTGATACAAAGGGTATAGATGGGCGCGCTGGGCCAAACACGATCAGCGCGGTGCGCGCATACCAACTGGCGCAAGGTTTGCGGCCAGATGGGTATCCAACTGAGGAATTATTGGAGCGGCTGCGATAAGGCAGTCGTAAAACCCAGGGCCGGCTCAGTTTCAAACGCGGGCGCTGACTGCGTCTTTCACGATTTGGCATTGTGAAGCCTCCCGTCTGCCACCACTCACACGGCAGACAGGAGGTAGACCCTGCGGGATGGCAGGTTGCGATACAGGCCGAAGTAATATTCTTCCGAATCGCATTCGAATATTTGAAGCTGACGTGGGTGAAATCAAGTTTTTTGTCGCGCGTAAACTTATGGTAGCTGTTGGCAAGAGGTCTCGTAACTATTGACGACTGTCTTCTCAAAGGTGGCAACGTGCAGAGTTCTACGTCTGGGTTTGCAGTAAGAAACGTAAGTTTGAAGCCAAATAAGAAAAGGGACGCTGTTCAAAGCGTCCCCTGACTTTATAATTGCGAAATGGCTTACGAGGCCGCTTTCATCAATCCTTGTGCGATGATCTCGGCCTGCGCCTCATCCAGCGATTTGTGGATTCGCACGAACATCTCGTCGATATCTGCGGGGGTCAGGATCAGCGGGGGTGATATGATCATCCGGTCGCCGACATGGCGCATGATCAGGTTGTTGGCAAAGCACCGGTCGCGACAGATATAGCCGACAGTGCCTGGCTCGGACGCGAATTTGGCGCGGCTGGCCTTGTCTGGTGTCAACGCGATTGAGGCCATCATGCCGACAATCTTTGCCTCACCGACCAACGGGTGTTCGGCCAGAGCCTCCCATTTTTCCTTCAGGTAAGGGGCAGCTACATCGCGTACATGCTCGACGATTTTCTCTTCTTCAAGAATGCGCAGATTTTCCAAAGCTACGGCAGCGGCGACCGGATGGCCGGAATAGGTGTAGCCGTGGTTGAACTCGGTGCCGCCGATCACTTGGGCAATCTCGTCGTTCACGATTGATCCACCGATGGGCGCATAACCGGAGCTCAGGCCCTTGGCGATGGTCATGATGTGCGGCTTGATCCCGACGGTTTGCGAACCGAACCAATTGCCGGTACGGCCAAATCCGCAGATGACCTCGTCGGCGATCAAAAGGATGTCGTACTTGTCACAGATACGCTGGATTTCCGGCCAATAAGTATCCGGCGCGACGATCACGCCGCCTGCGCCTTGCACGGGTTCGGCGATAAAGGCTGCAACGCGGTCTTCGCCCAGTTCCAGAATGGCTTCTTCCAGTTCGCGTGCGCGGGCCAGTCCGAATTCTTCGGGCGACATGTCACCACCTTCGGCCCACCAATTGGGTTGGTTGATGTGGTGAATGTTTGGAATCGGGATGCCGCCTTGCGCGTGCATTCCTGCCATACCTCCCAATGAGGCCGAGCCCACGGAAGACCCGTGGTAGGCATTATGGCGGCTAATGATGATGTTCTTATTCGGCTGGCCTTTTTCGGCCCAGTAAGTTCGGACCAGACGGATATTGGTGTCGTTGGCCTCGGACCCGCCCGCCGCAAAGAAGACGTGGTTCAGATCGCCAGGCGCCAACTCGGCAATCTTTGCGGCCAGCGCTATGGCCGGAACGTGGGTCGTTTTGAAAAATGTGTTGTAATAGGGCAGTTCACGCATCTGACGTGCGGCTACTTCGGCCAGTTCGTCGCGACCGTAACCGATATTGACGCACCACAAGCCAGCCATGGCGTCAAGAATCTCTTCGCCCTCGCTGTCGGTCAGATAGACCCCCTTGGCGCGAGTGATCACGCGTGCGCCTTCCTGACCCAGCGCGCCGTTGGCAGAAAATGGATGAAGGTGATGCGCGGCGTCCAGTGCCTGTAGTTCGGCGGTTGGCATATGGTTGGTGATGGTGGACATCTGAGGCTCTCCCACAAAAGCAGTGGTGATCACAATATGATCAAATTTTGGACTGTCAATCGAATCGGACGAAATCAGCCTGATGTGAGCGACTCCGAGATCAATTCCATACCCTGTTCAATGTCCTGAGCGGTAGCTTTTGCCGCCTTTTGAGCGTCTCCGTTTCGTAATGCGCTGATTATATCCTTATGCCGATCAGGCAGGCTTTGCGTGCCAAAGCGACCGCACACCACACGCAGAGACGGGCCAAAACGCAGCCACAGTCTTTCGGCAAGATCACTGAGAATCGCTGCATTGGCGTGGGAATATAGCGATTCATGAAAGGCCTGGTTTAAACGCAGATAGCCCCCAACGTCGCCATCTGCGATCATATGATCCAGCTGTTTGTCGATACGCTCAAGATGATCTATGTCGTCTGCCTGTAAATTCGCAGTGGCGAGTCTGGAAAGCTCTGATTCTATTGAGATTCTGGCGAAAATCATCTGCTCAATGTCGTCGGAGGTCAAAAGCGGAACGCTAACGCGGCGGTTACCTTGAAATACCAAGGCCCCGTCCGAAATCAGCCTACGGATTGCCTCGCGGACCGGGGTCATTCCAACACCCAGCGAATCAGTCAGACCCTGGATTGTGACGGGTTGCCCAGGGACCAATTCCCCAAACAGGATCTGCGACCTGAGGGTTTGATAAACCTGCTCGTGCGCGGGCTGTTTCCCGCTTTCGGCTTGCGGCGAAGATGCCTTATTTTTGATCAAATCCAATTGGTTCATCCTATTTCGACATACCCTGACTTGTCAGGTGACAGACCTCGTGAAACCATACGCTGGATCAGGGAAAAACGCAAAACTTGATCAAATCCAAAAAAACGGGAAAATAGCCGTACACTTGCAGGGAGAAGAATATGACAATCAAAACGCTGACCATGACAGCGGTCATCGCATTGGGGACTTCAGCGGCTTTCGCTGAAGAGGTGCGTGTCTACAACTGGTCCGACTACATCGACGAAGAGCTTCTGAGCAAATTCGAGGAAGAAACTGGTCTGACCCTCATCTACGACGTGTTTGACAGCAACGAGGTTCTGGAAACCAAGATGCTGGCTGGTGGTTCGGGCTATGACGTGGTGGTGCCTTCTGGCACGTTCCTTCAACGTCAAATTCAGGCAGGGGCGTTTCAGGAACTGGATGCGGCCAAATTGTCGAATGCGGGCAACCTTTGGGACGTTATTCAAGAGCGAACTGCTGGATATGACCCAAACAACGCCTATTCGATTAACTATATGTGGGGCACCACGGGCATTGGTGTGAATGTCGACAAGGTCAAAGAAGCCTTGGGCGACGATGTGGCACTGAACAGCATGGATCTGGTTTTGAAGCCAGAGAACATGGAAAAACTGGCGGCGTGTGGTGTTCATTTCCTTGATGCGCCAGCCGAAATGATACCAATGACCTTGCAGTACATCGGTGAGGACCCCGACAGCCACGATCCGGATGTGATCAAAAAAGTTGAAGACGTTCTGACAAGCGTTCGCCCTCATATCCAGAAATTCCACAGTTCGGAATATATCAACGCGCTGGCGAATGGCGATATTTGCGTTGCCGTGGGTTGGTCAGGTGACATCCTGCAGGCACGAGACCGCGCAGCCGAAGCCGAGAACGGTGTGAACATCGAATATCATCCGTTCGCGGAAGGATCGCTGATGTGGTTTGACCAAATGGCGATCCCGGCGGATGCACCGAATCCGGAAGGCGCGCATAAGTTCCTGAATTTCATCCTGGATGCCAACAACATGGCTGCCGCGTCCAATTACGTCTACTACGCCAACGGCAACGAAGCTTCGCAGGAGTTCCTCGAGGAAGACGTGATCGGCGATCCGGCGATTTATCCGGATGAGGCCACGATGCAAAACCTGTACATCACGACGCCATATCCCGCGAAAACGCAGCGCGTCGTGACTCGTCTTTGGACCAAGATCAAGTCAGGTACCTGATCGGAGTGAACAAGCGCGGGGCGGTCAGGAAACCGCCCCGCTGCAATATTGTCCTTTAAGACAAGCGGGGGCTGCTTTGAATTCTGACGTCTTTGAGCCATGGGAAGACCCACAGGCGAAACCTTTGATCCAGTTCCAGAATGTGACCAAGCGCTTCGGCGAGTTCACAGCGATCGACAACCTGTCGCTGGATATTTTCGAACGTGAGTTCTTTGCGCTGCTCGGCCCGTCAGGGTGCGGCAAGACAACGATGATGCGGATGCTTGCCGGGTTCGAGACCCCGACCGAAGGCCATATTCTACTGGGCGGTCAGGATATCGACCCGATCCCACCGAACAAGCGGGCCGTGAACATGATGTTTCAGTCATATGCCCTTTTCCCGCATCTCAGCGTCTGGGAAAACATCGCGTTTGGTCTGCGCCGGGACAACATGCCGAAACATGACCTGGATGAGCGTGTTGAAGAGATGTTGCGTCTGACACGGTTGGAGCAGTTTGCCCGCCGTAAGCCGCATCAGATTTCAGGTGGACAACGACAGCGCGTGGCTTTGGCGCGCTCGCTGGCGAAGGCTCCAAAACTTCTGCTGTTGGACGAACCGTTGGGCGCGCTCGACAAGAAACTGCGCCAAGATACGCAGTTCGAATTGATGGATATTCAAGAGAAAACGGGCACGACTTTCGTGATCGTCACCCACGACCAGGAAGAAGCCATGACCGTTGCTAGCCGCGTGGCAGTGATGGATCAGGGGCAGCTGATGCAGGTTGCCACGCCCGACCGGATTTATGAAAACCCGGCCTCGGTCTATGTCGCTGATTTCATTGGAGATGTGAACATTATCGAAGGCCGTGCAGCCCCATCGGGGGAGGATACTTATCAGATTGATTGGGCCGAAGGTCAGGCCCCTTTGACGGCGTCATCGTCAACCGGATTCTCGAACGGTCAGTCTTGTCATCTGGCGATCCGCCCTGAAAAAGTGACTATCTCTGCCGAGCGGCCGGCCGATGCGGTCAACGCCGTTCAGGGCAAGGTTCATGACATTGCCTATCTGGGCAATCTGTCCACCTATCACGTCGAACTGCAAAATGGCACAATCATCAAGGCGCAGACGGCCAACACCCGCCGCATCTCGCGCCGTTCGTTCACCTGGGAAGACCCGGTCTGGCTGTCCTGGACAGCGACGGCTGCGGTTTTGTTGGCCAACTGATGCGCCGCGCTGTTCTGATCGCCATCCCTTATGTCTGGCTGTTGGCATTGTTTCTGGTGCCGTTCTTCATTGTCTTGAAGATTTCACTGTCGGACACGGCGCTTGCCATTCCGCCCTATACTCCGACTTTGGACTTTTCAGCCGGTTGGGCGGGGATCAAAGATTTCTTCAGTCAGCTGGATTTTGAGAATTATGTCTGGCTCACCGAAGACGATTTGTATTGGAAAGCCTACCTGTCCAGCGTCAAGATCGCTTTGATCTCGACCTTCCTGACGCTGTTAGTTGGCTACCCTATTGCCTATGGCATGGCACGTGCACCCCAGGAATGGCGTCCGACGCTGATGATGCTGGTTATCCTGCCCTTCTGGACCTCATTCCTAATCCGGGTTTACGCGTGGATGGGTATTCTTTCGAACGAAGGGTACCTGAATCAGATTTTGCTTTGGACGGGTCTCATCTCGACCCCGCTGACGATCCTGAACACCTCGACCGCTGTCTATATCGGCATCGTTTACACCTATCTACCCTTCATGATCCTACCTATCTACTCGGCTTTGGAGCGCTTGGATGGATCACTGATCGAGGCAGCCGAAGATCTGGGATGTTCCCGTTTGCAAGCGTTCTGGCTGGTGACGATTCCGCTGTCCAAACCCGGGATCATCGCGGGTTGCTTCCTTGTGATGATCCCAGTGATCGGTGAGTTTGTGATCCCCTCGCTTCTGGGCGGTTCAGGTACGCTGATGATCGGCAAGGTTCTGTGGGAGGAGTTCTTCTCGAACCGAGACTGGCCGGTGGCCAGTGCTGTGGCCATCGTGTTGCTGTTGATCCTGGTGATTCCCATTGTGCTGTTCCAGCGGAACCAGCAGAAACAGGCGGAGGCCGACGGATGAACAGATTAAGTTGGTTCAATACGGTTTCGCTGACGTTGGGATTTGCGTTCCTGTACATCCCGATGATCATCCTGATCGTTTTCAGCTTTAATGAAAGCAAGCTGGTCACGGTCTGGGCCGGGTTTTCTACCAAATGGTACGGAGAGCTTCTTCAGAACGAGGCGTTTTTGGATGCTGCCTGGGTCACGATCCGGGTCGCGGTGTTTTCGTCGACACTGGCAACGATTCTGGGAACGGCTGCCGCTTATGTGCTTGTCCGAAGCGGGCGGTTCTTTGGCCGGACGCTGTTTTCCGGCATGATCTATGCACCGTTGGTGATGCCCGAAGTGATCACCGGTCTGTCACTGTTGCTGCTGTTTATCGGAATTGGTCTGGATCGCGGTATTCTGACCATCGTGCTGGCCCACACGACCTTTTCGATGTGTTTCGTTTCGGTTGTTGTGTCCTCGCGCCTCATCACTTTCGATCGCTCGTTGGAGGAAGCTGCGCTGGATTTGGGATGTTCACCGGCGCAGGCGTTCCGCCTTGTTACCCTGCCGATCATCGCACCGGCGGTGATCTCAGGTTGGTTGCTGGCCTTCACCTTGTCGCTGGACGATCTGGTGATTGCCTCTTTCACCTCGGGGCCGTCGGCCACGACATTGCCGATCAAGATCTTCTCGGCCGTGCGCCTTGGCGTCAGTCCGGAAATCAACGCATTGTCCACGATCATGATTGCCGTGGTGACAGTTGGGGTGATTACGGCCTCGCTTGTGACCAAACGGGCGATGGTCAGGCAGCGGCAGGATGAGATGGCCGCGGCACGCACCGAATGAAGCGGGTATTTCCCGACTACGCTTATAGCGACGCACCACGCGACGGCTGTTGGTGGGACGAAACAGTGCCTGCCTTGGATTGGCCAGAGTTGCAGGGCGACACGAAGGTGGATGTCGCGGTTGTTGGTGGCGGGTTTACTGGCGTTTCCGCTGCCCTGGATTTGGCTGAAGCCGCTTCAGTTGCGGTCTTCGAAGCTGGTCCGCCGGGGTGGGGTGCGTCGGGGCGAAATGGCGGTTTCTGCTGTCTCGGTGGGTCCAAACTTAGTTCAGCGATGATGGAGCGTCGCTACGGGCGCGCTGCGGCGCAAGCCTATGCTGCGGCGGAAGAAGATGCGGTGAACCTGGTCGCCGCTCTTCTTGACCAGCATGGGATAGCAGCAGACAGACATTCCAGCGGAGAAACCCAATTGGCGCATTCGAACCACGCCATGGACGTGTTGCGCAGAAACCAAGATGAGATGGGCGTGCTGCATGATGCAGCAGACTTACCCGGGTTGGGATTGGGCGGTCCCTTTTTGGGTGGGTACACGCACCCGGTTGGCTTTGGCCTGAACCCTCGCAAATACTTGTTTGGGCTTGCGAAAGCAGCGGAAGCTTTGGGTGTGCGCCTGTTTCAAAACAGCCCGGTGCAGCGTATCGACAAAACTGCATCAGGATTTGCTTTGAAAACACATACTGGGCAGGTCCACGCAGAAATCGTGCTGATCTGCACCAACGGGTATTCCAGCGAAGACATTCCGGATTGGATGTCGGGGCGGTACATGCCTGCTCAGTCTACGGTTATGGTTACGCGACCGCTCAGCCAGGCCGAGCAAATGGCACAGGGCTGGACGTCGGACCAGATATGTTACGACACACGTAACCTTCTGCATTACTTCCGCCTGATGCCGGACGGGCGATTTCTGTTTGGCATGCGGGGCGGGCTGCGGTCCTCAGTGCAGACAGAAGCATCCATACGGGCAAAGGTTCAGCAGGATTTCAAAAAGATGTTTCCGGCCTGGTCACAGGTTGAAGCCACGCATCTTTGGTCCGGATTGGTGTGCATGTCCCGTGCGCTGACGCCTTATGTCGGTCCCATACCTGAGCAGCCGGGCATCTACGCTGGCTTTGCATATCACGGCAACGGCGTCGCTATGGGAACCTATTGTGGTCGAGCCTTGGCAAGGCTGGCCTTGGGGCAGAATGCCGGCTTGCCCACGCTTATGAGTCAAACACCTCAGCGGTTTCCAATGGGACGTTGGCGGCGGGCAATCATGCCGCCAGCCTATGCCCTGATGGCTCTTGCGGATCTTAGATAAAGTCGTCGATCACAGAGCAGCCGTTTCCAGCCTCAGACCTTCTGCATAATCGGGCGCGCCATTCTCCGCGCGCCACAGACAATAGCTTGCCATACGCCAGGCGTACCAGGGTTTGAGGTGCTGATAGCGGGCTACGATTTCCGCATTATCATAGGCGGACAAAAACTGGTCTTCCTCTGCTTTTGAAAGAGGTGCCCCCCGGTACAGCCGTTGCATGGCAGGCGACAGGAACAAGGCAAGGTCTTCGGTTGGGTCGCCACGGGCAGGGCATTGCCAGTCGATCAATGTCAGGCCGTCAGTTGCAACCAAAATGTTGCCTGCAACAGGATCACCGTGGATCAAACATGTCCGTTCCGTGGGCGCAACCTCTATAGTTGGTTGCTGTTCAAACAACCTGTGCCGTGCCTCCGAGGTGCAGCCTTGTAGAATGCGACACCCGTGGGCCTTTAGATCGGTACTGCCGTTACATCCGGACGGGGCCGGGACCGAAAGCACAAGGTCATGCAATCGTCGCAACAACCTGCCAACCGTATCGGTGCCCTTCTGCCAGGGTGTTCCGGGGGCGTGGTCATAAAAAACCCAATGCGCGTCCTTGTGCCGCCCTGCTGCACGCAAACGCGGCACGAAGCCTTCCGGGCCAAGGGCCTCCAGGCACCGCGCCTCGAGTTCAGCGTCATTACGAAACAGCGGATTGCGAAGCGTGGTGCTGTAAAGCTTCAGCACCTTGTCGCCTCCGTCCTCTAGAACTTTCCAAACTTGATTGGTGCGTCCACCATACAGCGATTCAAAACGCGGGTATGTGCTGACCAGCCCCTGAGCGCAGAGGTGGTCAACCAGATCGCGAGGAGGTGCAGGCGTTTCGGGCAGAGCTTCTGTCACTTTTTTTGGCGAGTCGATTTGCCAAGCTTTGGACGCTCCTGTGCCGCAGATCAAGCACCAGTTCGAACGGCGTTCACCTTGCCTGCGGAAATCACCTGCCCGCCGCTGAGGATCAATAGCACTGAGTTGCCCCCAACCTGTGCTTCTACAACGCGGTTATAGGCAGCAGCTGGCGTTTGGGTCAGCAGTTCTCCATTCTTGTGGCTTTCCAGTGTAGCAGTGTAGTTGCCGGTGCCTATCGGATCGCCCGATGCGGTCACGCCAGCCCACACAAACTCGGATTGTGCTGGGGACACTGTCATTCTATCGAGAACGGTTCCGTTTTCGTCACGTATTACCAGTTTGGCAGTGTCGGCCTTTGGATCAGCCTGAGCAAACAGTGTCTTGGGCTGACCTTCAAAACGGAAAGCAGATGTTGATCGGACGTCCATACCGACCCAGCTTGCAAGCTCATTCAGATTGACGCTGCCCAAAGTGCCGGCCAAAGACGACAAGTGATCATTGGTTTGAACTTGTTGCTCGACCATCGAGAACTGGGCCAGCTGCGATGCATACTGAGTCGAGTCCATGGGTTCTAACGGATCCTGATTCTGTGCTTGGGCAGTGAGCATTAGCAAGAAGGTCTCAAAGTCAGATGTGATCGCAGAGGTCTGTGTATTCTCTGCGGATTGCTGAGAGGTCGATGCTTGTGTGGTGGTGACGGGAGTGATCATCGGTCAAAACCTCATGTCGATGCCCCGGCCTGGGACCTGAATTTGTTGCAGAGATACGATTTGAGCATCCGAATCGCTTTGCGGGTCATCGAACGCAGATCCGGACTCTGGTGTATCGGTGCCAACCGCCTGGCCATCCGCATCGGAAGATGTGCCCAGATCAAAGTTCAATTCACCGTATCCCAGTTTCTGAAACTCTTCCGCAAGTACGGATAAATGGCGTCGCATCAGCTCTAGGGTCTCGGGGCGTTCGGTGGCAATTGTCATATGCATGCCGTCGTCGCGCCCGTTCAGAACAATGGAAACTCGCCCCAACTCTTCAGGGTTCAGCGCTATCTCCATTGCTCCGGATCCCGCACGACCCTGAATCGACGCCGCAAGTTGACCAGCGATTGCTCGTGCGATTTCGGCGCGGGCAAAAGTTGACTGTCCAGAAAGGTGTTGCGTCGTTTCACGCGGAGCGGTTTGGAGTGCTTCGTCCTTGGTAACAACTGTGGTTTCAGCGCTCTGATCAAGGACCGCGTGTTCCTTCTCGATAAGGTCTGCCAACATTTGAAGCTGTGCAACAGGCGGCGCGTGGGCCGGTTTTGTTGATTTGATTGTTGCGGGCGTGACCTCAGACCGTTGCGTGGACTCAATGCTTTGAGATGTTGGGGCGGATTCCGGGGCGTTGAACGTGCCTTTTGCCTTAGTCAGGTGGTCAATCGGTCGGCTCTCCTTTGCGACCGCGACAGGCGTCACGTGCTGGTTCAAAGCAGGCAGTACCTGACCTGTCTTGGATCGCGTTAATGCGGGTGCAGGAGCATCAACCGGGTCGGGCTGGCTTGTTGTCGATGAAAACTTTGGCCGTTCCGGGTCATTTTCAGCGGATGCACTAGGATCACCTGCCGATGCCGGTGTGTTACTTGAAAGCCCTCCTTCAGCCACAGGCTGACTATACGCGACATGTGTTGAAGAGCTCACCAGTTCCACTACACGAAGAGGTTCTAAAAGCGGGGCAGCTTCGGGTTCCGCCATATCTATGCTTTGTGCTTCTGCGTCCGGCGTTTCGATTTCAGGGGCGGCAAGGGACAGGTCGGTATCGGGCAGATCGTCGGCTTTTCCATCTTGGCCCAGGATGTCCTCAAAGCGTGTCACCCCGCTGGCCTGCCCCATTTCATTTTGTGACGAGGTCGGTTTTGCAGGGGCTATTGACGCCGTAGTGGCCAGCATAATTGAGTTGGGCATTTTGCTCCGGCTCCGTGTGATTGGCCAGAACTCTGCACTCAGGAAGTTACGTTTATTTTAACTGCTTTCGCTTTTGATCGAGAAAGTTCGAAGCAAATTTCGGAGAAAGCTATGCAAGTTTCCACCCACGCGCAGGCGGGCCAAATTCCTTTGGCCCAGACCCAACTCAAAGAAGCAGCCGTTGAACTGGAGGCGGCCTTTTTAAGTGAAATGCTAAAATCCGCTGGGCTGGGAGAAACGCGCCAGAGTTTTGGCGGTGGGGCAGGGGAAGACCAGTTTGGCTCGTTTCTTGTTCAGCATCAGGCGCAGCAACTCGCCCGGTCCGGCGGCGTCGGTCTTTCTGAAATACTGCTCAAGTCGTTGATGGAGAAAGCTGATGACATCTGAGGTCAACATGACGCTGATCAAGTCTTTGGAAGAGGTTCTGGATCTTGAGCGCGCGGCGCTAGTGCAAGGGGATCTTGATCGATTGACGCATATGGTTCCGGAAAAAGAGAAGCTGATCGGCGCAATAAATAATCTTCAAGTGCAGGACAGCGACGCATTGATTCGGGTGCAGCAGAAGGTCGCGCGTAATCAGGCCTTGCTGAACAGTGCGGCCGACGGAATCCGCGCCGTGGCCAGCCGCATGGCTGAACTGCGCCGGGTTCGGCAGGAATTCAGTACCTACGGCGCTGATGGTCAGCGCAGCGAATTCGCGATGCGTGGAACAGTGAAATTGGAAAAAAGGGCATAGGCAGGAGTTTGATTCAAATCCGAAATTTCCCGCCTTGAGGTTTTAGCACTCCGTTAGGGGATCTGGTTCAAGAGTGAGGCTGCACCTGAGAATGGCAGGTGGCGCGATTGGCCAAGCGGCGCATCGCATAGGTCAGAACGACACCAATGCCCGCAGGTTTTGCGGGGTGAACACGGGCAAAATGGCTCAAACGGAAAAGGATGACAGCAATGTCCAGCATTCTGACAAACAATGGCGCGATGGTTGCGCTGCAGACACTGAAGTCGGTAAACAAAAATCTGGCGATGACGCAGAACGCGATTTCGACCGGTAAGGATGTCGCGACGGCCAAGGACAATTCGGCAGTTTGGGCGATATCCAAAGTGATGGAATCGGATGTCAAAGGCTTCAACGCCAACAAGGACAGCCTGGCGTTGGGGGAATCGACCGTTGCTGTGGCCCGGAACGCGTCGGAAACCGTGACCGATCTGCTGACACAGATGAAGGAAAAGATCGTTGCAGCGCAGGAAGACAACGTTGACCGCGGCAAAATCAACGATGACGTGACTGCTCTGAAAGACCAGATCAACTCGGTTGTCAGCGCCGCGCAGTTCAACGGTCTGAACCTGGTGGACGGCTCTGCAGGCTCTGCGTCGATCCTCGCGTCCTTGGATCGGGACAGCCTTGGCAATGTCACGGCATCGTCGATCACTGTAACAGGTCAGGACTTGTCCACTGGTGGTTACACCGCAGCCCAGGTATTTGACGGTTCAACCGGGGCGTCTACTGGCAATGACCGAGTTGGTGCGACCATCGACAACGGTGCGACTTCAGCAACCGCTCTGGTTACGGATGAATCCAGCGGGGCCTTCGCGGCGGGTGACAAGGTAGTTGTCGCAATTGACGATCAGGTTGTGTCGTACACAGTTTCCGCAGCCGATGCAGCCGCGACCACAACGGGCGACCTGGTTGCCGTGGGTCTGAAAGCAAAGATCGAGGAGTTGGGGATTTCCGGCCTGACTGTTGACTACGATTCTGGCACTCAAGGCACTCTGTCCATCACCAATTCGACCGGCGACGACATCTCGTTCTCGGCTCAATACGTGAACGCTGGTTCGGGTGGTCTGGGTGCGTTGACGGGCATTGACGTCTCGACCGGCGCTGGCGCGACTGCCGCTTTGGCAACGATCGAAACGCTGATCGATACCTCGATTGACGCATCGGCTGCTTTCGGGTCCTCGCAGGGTCGGATCGAGACCCAGAAAGAGTTCATCTCGAACCTGGCTGATTCGTTCAAGTCCGGCATCGGCTCGCTTGTCGATGCGGACATGGAGGAGACTTCTGCGCGGCTGCAGGCGCTGCAGGTACAACAGCAGCTGGCTACTCAGTCGTTGTCGATCGCCAACCAGGCACCACAGTCGATCCTGTCGTTGTTCCGCTAAATCACAAAGCGGGTCGGGGCATGATTTTAGTGCCCCGACCCTGATCGCCTGACGACGGCCCTTTGGAAGGATTTCAAGTGATACCGCAAACGCTCGCCCACCGCGCTTACGCACAAACCGCTGCGCCGACTCGAACGCCCCGCGATACCGAATATGAGGCAATTTCCAGGATCACGCGGCGTCTTAAGGCCGCAACAGCCCGCAAGGCGACAGATTTCTCGGCGTTTGTTCAGGCCGTTCATGAGAATCGACGGCTTTGGGGGGTGCTGGCAACAGGCGTTGCCGATTCCGCGAACGCTTTGCCAAACGATCTGCGGGCGCGGATTTTCTACCTTGCCGAGTTTACCGAAAAACACAGCAGTCGTGTGTTGGGAGACGGCGCAACGGTTGAGCCATTGTTGGAAATCAACACGGCTGTATTGCGCGGGTTGCGCCAGATGGGGGCGACCTGATGAGCGGTTTGGTCCTAAAGCTTGCCCCGAAAGAAAGAGTACTGATCAACGGCGTGGTTATTGAGAACGGGGATCGTCGGAGCAGGTTTTCAGTCATGACGCCACAGGCAAACGTTCTGCGGCTGCGGGATGCGATCCATCCTGACGAAGTTAATACGCCTGTGCGCCGTGTCTGTTATGCCGCGCAGCTGGTTTTGTCAGGTGACATGGAGCCGGATCAGGCACGTCAGCAATTGCTGCGTAGCGTGGAAGAGTTGAGCCAGGTGTTCACGGATGCGGACAGTCGCAAGGTGCTGTCTGAGGCCACGGATGCCTTGGTGGCCGAGCATTACTACAAATGTCTTAAGTCCCTGCGTTCGCTTCTACCACGTGAAGAGCGGCTTATGGCCTATCAGCAATGACCTTTCAGCCAGTTATCCCAACCGGTGGAATTGTAGGCTGGCGGTTTCTTCAGCGTACGTACGACAACCAGTTCCAAAGTTTCTCGTCTTCCTCGGTGAATGAGCGGGAGACGCGGTATTTTCTTGAGAATATCGGCAAGGTGGAATCTGCAGAACAGCTGGTGTCGGATCGCAGGTTATTGCAGGTCGCCTTGGGCGCGTTTGGATTAGAAGGCGATTTGGACAATCGGTTTTTTGTCCGCAAAATCCTTGAAGACGGAACGCGAGCCGATGACGCTTTGTCCAACCGTCTGGCGGACAAACGGTATCGAGAGTTCTCTGACGCTTTCGGGTTTGGGCCCGGGGACGTTCGGAAAACAGCGTTGAAAACCAACATGGAAAAGATTACTCAGGCCAATGTGACGACACGGTTTGAAGTCGCCGTAGGCGATTCGGACGAGACAATGCGTATCTCGCTTTACGCGCAGCGCGAGCTGGCCGATTTGGCCAAAACGGCTTCAAGCGCAGATACCAAGTGGTTTGACCTGATGGGCCTGCCCCCCTTGCGCAGCATGATGGAAACGGCGCTTGGCCTGCCTCGGTCCTTTGCTCAGCTGGATATCGACAAACAACTGGTCGAATTCAAAGACCGGCTGTTGCAGCTGACGGGCTCGGAAGATTTGTCTCAGTTTTCGGATCAGAAAGCACTCGAGCAACTGACCGACACTTACTTGGCCCGAAGTCAGATTGCGCAGCTTCAGAATACGATTTCACCGGGGCAGACGGCTCTGATCCTGCTTGGGGCTGGTTAGAAAGAGTGTTTGGTCCAGAACTGGATCGTCCTTTTTTGGGGCAGGATCATGTGTGTGCAGACAACATTTTCACGTAGGTTTTAACTGTCCAGAATGGCATCCGCCGCAGTACGTAAAGCATATGACACAACAGGTTGAGACACGTTGTGCAGCTCTACCGCACCCAAAGGCAAAGCGTTCGAGCAGGCGGGCTCGATATCTTCGGACACGACAATGCGATGCCCTTTGGTTTTCCCGAACTCTCCTAAACGTGCGGCGATATTGGCGGCTTGACCGATGACTGTGAAATCAAGGCGTTCGCGTGAACCCACATTTCCATAGGTCACGCGCCCGTAGGACACGCCGATCGAACAGTCACAATGCGTGTCAGAGCCGTCCTTACGCAGCTCCCCCAACGTTTCAACGATTTTGACCGCTGATAGTTGTGCGTTCATACGTGCGGTTGCGGCGTTCTCGTCCGCAGCTGGAAAGACGGCCAAGACAGCATCGCCAATAAACTTAAGAACTTCCCCACCGTTTTCATGAACGATACCTGAGACCGTTTCAAAGAACGCATTCAACACATTGATGTAGTCGCTGCGCCCCAGCTTTTCTTCCAGGCTTGTCGAGTTGCGCAGATCGCAGAACATGATCGCCGCGTCGATCTCATCCCCGTCCCCGCGCCGGATCTCTCCTCCTAAAACACGGGCACCCGTGCGTTTGCCGACATATGTTTCCAACAAAACCTGAGCGTTTTCTCGTTGCATGAACACTTCATAGAATCGCGCGATAACCGAAGAGCACTCGAAAACAAGGCCCAGGTTTTCTGTCGTAAACCCGTCTGGGTGATCGCAGGTCAGTGTCAGTACATTTGTCCGCCCATCGGAAAACGGCAGCGGCATGGCGACATAGTCGGTCGCGCCTTTGGCCCGTAAATCCTCCATGATCGGGAAACTATTGTGCGGGTTGTCATCGTTCAGCCGTTGCCGCACGCCCCCCAAACCGTTCGAGACGTGGCGCAGCGGGCTGTTTATGAAGGCCGGGTGATCATGGATTTCGTATGTTGGCGCCCGGGTCAGAATCTCTTCTTCGCCTTTTTCCCAGATATAATGCTTGCCCACGATCAAGGGGTGTAGGGACCATGCCAAAATACTCAGACGCTGTATCGCGATACCGTGCTCCAGCATTTTTTCAGCCAAAGCTTCTGTAAAGCTCTCTGGTGTCGTCGCTGTCGACGCACCGCGCATCAGCCAATCAATCAGAGGCCCGCTGATGTTGCCATCGTCAACTTCGCGCAGGCGGTTGTCGCCCAAATCTATCCGTGTATAGGCGCTGGGCGTAAACCCGATGCAGCCTTGTATCGCTTTGCTTTCTGGCAAAGTGTCTTCGTAGGCCCAAACGGAATTGGTCAGTGTTTCACCGGGCAGGCTAATGTCGTGATAAGTGGCCGTGCCTTTGAACGGGCAAAAAGTTTGCAATTCAGTTTCTGCGCTCAGATCTACGCAAACGTCTGCGCGCGGCACATAAACCGTGGGCGGCAGGCGTGTTTCATACATAACCTTGGCATTTGTGCTTTCAGCCAAAAGGACGTCATCGCGGTAAATCGCAATCCTGCCGCTCAGAGGTTCGACAGAGATTCCATATCCATTCATCTTTGGTGCGGCGTGGACGTTCATAAGCGACCTCCCTTGCCTTTGGTATATTCAGAATGGGCGCTCCCATCCCACTTTCCAAGAGGCCGAAACTGGATTTTACCGGAAACGAGCGTTGGCGTCCAAGTGATCAGACCATCTGAATGACGTCTTTTTCTATGGACAGCATATAGCCTTTCTTGGCGATATTCTTGACCAAAAGTTCACTGACCATTTGATTTCCAAGCGCGTCGCGCAGCCGTTTGATCCGCGTTGCGCCTGCGGCTTCGTCGCAGTCGGCTTCGTCGCGACCGGAAATCACTCCTTCGATCTGGGCACCGGACAGAACCTCGTCATCCAGCCGGGATTCCGCCAGAACGGATAGGGTTTCCATGGCGGCGGGCGTCAGTTTGAAATCCATATTGTTGAGGTAAACGGTGTTCTCCTCGCGACTGATCAGCAGGGATGTCACCTGAATGCCAGTGCGTTCAATCTGAGCCATGCGTCGGTTCAGCAGAACCAGCATCACCAGAAAGACCAGCGCCGAGATCATCATCGCGCTGGCAAAAACCAATAGTACGTAGATGACCATTCGGTAACTGGACAAGGTGTCGGCAAAGGCGGTGCCGGACTGGGCCAGTATTTCAAGCAACCGGATTTCTGTTTGCGAGGTCAGATCGGCCTCGACAAACAGCCGTTCGACCCGCGCGTTGAAGGCGTTTGCGTCTGGCAGCGTCCAGAACAGGAAAACGGCAGCGGTGATCAGGATAGCAACGATGGCAGCGATGCCCAGCACAACCAGCCGGACGCCCGACCGGCGCGCATCAGAAACGGAGATAGAATTGTCCGGCATTGTCCTTCCTCTGATCCAGCCCTTCTGGCCCAAAAACGGATTGCACCTCTAGCAGTGTCCACCCCGATGCGTTCAGGCGCTGTGCGATTTCAGCCCGGGCCCGGCCCTTGTCGCAGGCCGAGACCTGAATGACCCCGTAATGCAGGCGCAGCGGGTTGTCTTTCTTGGCCTTGTAATCCGCATAGCAATCCGCCGCAGACACGGCAGAACCAAGCGATATCAGGGCCGCAAAGGTCAGAGAAGAGAGGATCTGTTTCATAGGCCGCATCCTGCGCATGAGTTGCCGCGATATTCAATAACCCAAGGGGTTTGCGGGTTCTGATATCGGATAACACAGGGCTGTTATTGCCTGTCTGGACCCACCGCCCCAGTGTCAGGGCAGTCAGGACGCGGTCCGTCATACGGTCGCCCAATCAACGAAAAGGATGCGCATCATGCATAAGAAATTCATCGCTCTGATCATTGCGACCGCTGTTGCCATTACTGGTGTCTCGGCTTCTCAGGCGAAGGCGGCGGATGCCAAGGACATTCTGGGTGGCCTGGCGGCCATCGCGATCATCGGCGCGGGAGTTCATTATTATAACAAAGAAAAGCACAAAGACCGGGCGGCTCGTTATCAGGCATATAACCCGAAACCCTACAAGCCACAGCCCGTGCGCCCGTTGCCGCCGCGCGTGGCGCGGTACGATCTGCCGCAGCGCTGCCTGCGCAAGTATAACGGGTATTCACAGGACCATTTGTTGCTTGGTCCGAAGTGCCTGAAGAAGCACTACAAACATGTCCATAGCCTGCCGAAAGAGTGCAAGGTTGGTTTCTGGAACGGCAAAAAGGTTAAGCGGGCATATGAGCCTGCATGCCTGCGCAAGAAAGGATACCGCGTCGTTTATCAGTAACATCGGTCGAGCAGGAGCGGCGCCCATGAAGCGTCGTGTTAGAGAGGGTGGTTTGGGCCACCCTCTCTTTTTTCTTGCGGTGCTGCGTGAAACGCGGTTTTCCGATGGCATGACAAAGCCAGATTTCGAACTTGAGCAGGCGCTGCTGGAGCGGGGCCATATTCGTATCGCCGGAGTGGATGAGGTCGGGCGTGGCCCTTTGGCCGGGCCTGTTGTGGCTGCAGCCGTGATTCTGAACCCAAAGGATATTCCCGAGGGGTTGAATGACTCCAAGAAGCTGACCGCAAAACGTCGGGCCGCACTGGACGCAGAGATTCGCTCCAGCGCTGCATTTGCCATTGCCGAAGCGACCGTTGCCGAGATTGACGAGATTAACATCCTGAGGGCTTCGCATTTGGCGATGGTGCGCGCGGTTGAGGCACTGACACCTGCCCCTGATTTCCTGCTGATCGACGGCAACATGATTCCGCGTGGCATGAAAATCCCGTCGCAGGCCGTCGTGAAGGGGGATGCCCGTTCGGTGTCGATTGCAGCTGCTTCGATCCTTGCGAAAAACTGGCGGGATCAGGTGATGGTGGATTTGGCGCAACAGCATCCGGGTTATGGATGGGAAACCAACGCCGGTTATCCGTCAAAACAACACAAAGAGGCGCTGCAAAATCTTGGCGTGACCCCACACCATAGACGTTCGTTCAAGCCGGTGCACAATATCTTGTATCAAGAGTAAATCGTAAGGTGCTGATTCAAAAAAGAAATTGACGGCGAATCGTCTTTGACTCATCCTTGTCTCAACCAAATGAGCGCAAAAGCGCCGTGGATACTTGAGGCAGTGATATGACAACGACCACCAAAAAGGGCGCAAAAGCGCTCCCTTTAAACACGATTCTTTCCGGGGACTGCATCGAAGTGATGAACAGTCTGCCCGAGGCGTCGGTTGACCTGATTTTCGCGGATCCGCCCTATAATCTGCAGTTGAAAGGCCAGTTGCACCGCCCGGATAACTCTCAGGTGGATGCGGTTGATGATCACTGGGATCAGTTTTCCAGCTTTGGTGCCTATGACCAGTTCACGCGCGAATGGCTGAAGGCGGCACACCGTCTGCTGAAGCCCAATGGCGCGATCTGGGTTATTGGGTCTTATCACAACATCTTCCGCGTGGGCTCGGCCCTGCAGGACGCGGGGTACTGGATTTTGAACGACGTTGTATGGCGCAAGTCGAATCCCATGCCGAATTTCCGGGGCAAGCGCTTTACCAACGCGCATGAGACTATGATCTGGGCCAGCAAGCGCGAAGGTGCGAAATACACGTTCAACTATGAAGCTTTGAAAGCGCTGAACGAAGGCGTGCAAATGCGCAGCGACTGGGTGCTGCCGATCTGCACCGGGCATGAGCGTCTGAAGGACGAAAACGGCGACAAAGCGCATCCGACGCAAAAGCCGGAGTCGCTGCTGCACCGCGTGTTGATTGGCTCGACCAATCCGGGCGATGTGATTTTGGATCCGTTCTTTGGCACAGGTACAACCGGTGCAGTCGCCAAAATGCTGGGTCGCGAGTTCATCGGAATCGAGCGTGAGGAAAGCTATCGCAAAGTGGCCGAGAAACGCATCGCCAAGGTGCGCAAGTTCGATCGCGAAGCGCTGGAAGTCAGCGCCAGCAAACGCGCCGAACCGCGCGTACCCTTTGGCCAACTGGTCGAGCGTGGAATGCTGAGACCGGGCGAAGAACTCTATTCCATGAACCAGCGCCACAAGGCCAAAGTGCGCGCCGATGGCACGCTGGTCGGTCAAAACGTCAAAGGCTCGATCCATCAGGTTGGCGCACATCTGGAAAACGCTCCATCTTGCAACGGCTGGACATACTGGTGCTTCAAGCGTGATGGAAAAACGGTTCCGATCGACGTTCTGCGTCAGCAGATCCGGGCCGAGATGAACTGATTTCACGAACACCGCCGGTGCCTGTGGCCTGACACAAGGCACTAAGCCTTGCCCCGCCGATCCTACGGCGGGGTCTTTTGTTTTGGCATCAAGAGTGGTTGCATGACAGTGACCCTGACACTGCAAGAAAGATCACGGCCATGACCGAGACGACCGCGCAGCCCCGCCGCAGCCTGTTTTTTACACAGCCTGATACATATGATTTGGACAACAAGTATACCGAGGCGGCGTTAGAACGGCACAAGCGCGAAGGGTTGGAACTGGCCGTGCGTGCCCGTTGGGTGGCGATGGCGCTGACTGGGGTTCTTCTGATTTTCCTTAACCCGCAGTGGGAAGTGCTTTGGTATCACTTCATCCTGTTGCTGATCTGCGCCAACGGGTGGCTGATACGCCGTGCGGGTCGCGTTGGGCAGTCGCGGGTTGAGTTGCTGCTGATCTTTGTCGACCTGCTGATCATGACGCTTGGAATGATTGTGCCTAACCCGTTCAGCGAAGATGTTCGACCGTTGGCGATGCAATATCGGTTCGACAACTTCCAGTATTTTTTCATCATTTTGGCAGCTGGGACTTTGGCCTATTCTTGGCGGACGGTGATTGCCATCGGCTCCTGGACCGCGATGATGTGGACGGCGGGGTGGATCATTGCCTGGTGGGTGGCCACCCCCATTCCAGGTATCAGCGAAAAGGTTGCGACGGCCTTGCAAGGGTATCCGGATGTGGCGGAATTGCTAAATCCCAACAGCTTCATGGCCCCGCAGCGTATCCAGCAAGTCGTCGTTTTTATCATGGTTGCGGTGACATTGGGTGTCTCGATGCGGCGATTGAACCAGCTGTTGATGAGCAACGCCGGTTTGGAAAGGGAACGGGCCAACCTGTCGCGATATTTCTCTCCTAACGTGGTGGATGAACTCAGCCAGAACGACGAGCCGCTGAAACAGGTCCGTAAAGAGAATGTGGCAGTCTTGTTCATCGACATCGTGGGTTTCACCAAATACGCCGCCGGGCGTGATCCCTATGAGGTCATCGAGGTGCTGCGAGGTTTCCACGCCCGTATGGAGACCGAAGTGTTCCGGCACCATGGAACCCTGGACAAGTATCTGGGTGACGGCTTGATGGCGACTTTTGGTACGCCGGTGCCGACGCCCTTGGATGCGAGCAATGCCTTGGGCTGCGCGCGCGCGATGGTAAAAGTGATCGACCGCTGGAATCTGGATCGTCGGCGTGCCGGAGAACCTGAAATCCAAGTTGGGATTGGGGTGCACTATGGCTCGGTCGTTTTGGGGGATATTGGCGCCAACCGGCTGGAATTTGCAGTGATCGGTGATGCGGTTAATGTGGCTGCCAAGCTGGAGGCACTGACGCGCGAGTTTCAGGCAAACATAGTTGTCAGCGATGCTGTGCGGGAACGGGTAGCCGAAGAAAACCCCACTGTGCCAGGTGCGATGGAAGGCTTCACTGCACATCGCGATCAATCTGTCCGCGGGGTAGAGACGCCGATGAATATCTGGGTGATGAAGAACTGAAACCCTCCCGCCCATCAGAACAGCATCGAAGATGCCGTGCTGACAGTTGGGCCAGACAGCGCGCAGACGCGCGCTGCGGTCACGCTTTGGGCATCGGGTTCAAAGCCTTGTTGTAGGGGTGCCAGTCCTTAATCTCGGGGTAATAATGGCGTCGCCATTCCCGAACACGCGGGTTCATCACCCGCTTCCAAAGCGGAGGGATCATCGCTGCGACTGTCATCACCGGATAGCCATACGGCAATTGCGGGGCTGAGTCTGGTCTGTGATGTTGCAACAGCGGAAACCGGCGGTTGGGTTTGTAGTGATGGTCGGAATGGCGCTGCAGATTGATCAGCAACCAGTTTGATGCCTTATGCGCCGCATTCCAGGAATGACACGGCAAGACATGTTCGTACCGACCGTCGCCCAGATATTTTCGTGTCAGGCCGTAGTGTTCGACGTAGTTGACCAGCTCAAGCTGCCAGATCGCGACACCGGCTTGCAGCAGAAACAGGGCCAAACCAGCCCACCCTCCGATCAGCGCAGCCAGCGCCAGCATCGCGCCTTGCAGGGCCCAGTATCGCCAAAACGGGTTGGAACGATCCGTCCATGGCCGGTCTTTGCGGGCCAGCTTGTCGCGTTCGGCGTTGAAGGCTGACATCAGACATTGCCATAGAACGCGGGGATAAAAGCGGTGGAACCCTTCATTGTAACGGGCTGTCACCGGATCGCGTGGTGTGCCCACGTAACGGTGATGGACCAGCAGATGTTCGGACCGGAAATGAGAATACAGTACCATGGCCAAAAGGATATCCCCCAGCCATCGCTCGCCCCGACTTTTCTGGTGCATAAGCTCGTGACTGTAGTTGATCCCGATTGTACCGGACAGGACGCCCATACCGAAAAACAGGCCAATCTTTGCGGGCGTCGACAGATGGTTGGTGTGGGTTGCATACCAGATCAAACCAAACAGCGTCAGGAATTGAAGCGGCACCCAAAGCTTGGTCAGCAGGATGTACCAGCGCAACACATCATCAGATGTCTCCGGATCGGCGTTTTGCTCGTTCAGGCCGGTGATCCGGTCCAGAACCGCAAAAGCCCACCACGTTGAAAGTGGGATCAACAGGACCCACCAGCTTCCGGCAATTGCGGTGAACCAGATCAACGGGATCAACAGCAGGGACACCCAGAAAGGGGAGGCGGATTGCCAGCGGGACAATGTGCCTGTTGCGATCATTTTTTCTGCTCCGACGTTATGGGCCTAGCCTATCCGCGACCCGGCGGATTGCACAGCGGTCTTAACGTTCTCTCCACAGATCGTAGGCTTTGCGCATCACTGTCGGCAGGTCGCTGGGTTTGAAACTGTGCTTGTCTAGCATGGTTAGGTGTTCGGGCACGAATTGATCCTCTAGATCGACAGTCCAAACTCTGAGAATCAAATGGAAATGCGTAAAGGTATGGCGCACTTCTGCGGGCAGGATCGTCCACTCTGCCGGGAACGGGGCGCGTTCGGTTGGGGCATCGTTCCACTCTGATCCGGGCCAGCCTAGCATTCCGCCCAGCAGCCCCTTGTCCGGTCTGCGTTCCAGCACCATGGCCCCGTCTGCCTTACGCGCAATATAGACGTGGCCATAGCGGGTGGGCTTGGGTTTTTTCGGTGTCTTTCGGGGCAAGTCGATCATGGTACCCGCGATGCGGCCCTGACAGGGGTCACGCAACGGACATATGCCGCAGGCCGGAGATTTCGGCGTGCAGATCGTGGCCCCCAGATCCATAACCGCCTGAGCATAGTCACCGGGTCGCGTGGTCGGCGTCAGGGCCTCGGCTTTTTCTTTCAGCAAAGGTTTAGACCCTGGCAAAGGATCGTGGATGTCATAAAACCGGGCCATGACCCGTTCGACATTGCCATCCAGCACTGTTTCGGGCTGATCAAATGCAATGGCCGAGATCGCAGCGGCGGTATAAGGGCCAATGCCGGGAAGTTTCAGCAGCGCATCATGGGAATCAGGAAACTGGCCATCGTGGTCTTGCGCCAAAGCACGGGCGCATTTCAGCAGGTTACGGGCACGGGCATAATACCCAAGCCCAGCCCATTCCCCCATCACCTGTTCATCCGGCGCAGCGGCAAGCGCGTGAACCGTTGGCCAGCGGGTTGTGAAACGCAGGAAATAGTCCCGCACTGCCGCCACGGTGGTTTGCTGCAACATCACTTCGGACAGCCAGACCCGATAGGGGTCAGGGCGCACCCCTACGGCCCGATCCGCGGGGCTGACGCGCCATGGCATGTCGCGCGCGTGGCGGTCATACCATTCCAAAAGCGCGGCGCTGACGGTGAATTCAGGGGAATCACGCAAGTTTTATTCATCTCCTTGTCGGGTTTCGCTGGCACCCGATGGTCTGCCCATTACAATAGCGGTGTAGGAGTGGGAAACCAGATGCAACGCAGACGTTCCTCGACCCGCGGGTTCAAACGCACCGCGTCTTTGCTGAATGATCAGATCCGGCGCGCCGGTGAAAGCCGGGGCTTTGCTGTGTCGCGGTTGTTGACCCATTGGGCCGAGATTGTAGGTCAGGACACCGCTGCCATCGCGCGCCCGGTCAATGTGGGCTATGGTAAGGGCGGCTTTGGTGCGACCCTGACCGTGCTGACCACCGGCCCGCAGGCACCGATGCTGGAAATGCAGAAGGAACAACTGCGCGGTAAGGTCAACGCGGTTTACGGATACAACGCCATCAGCCGCATCCGCATCACCCAGACTGCTCCGACCGGTTTTGCCGAGGGGCAGGCCAGTTTCGACCACAAGCCGAAGCAGGCAAAACCCCAGATTGCTCCAGACGTTGCCGCCGAAGCCGACAAAGTGTCACGCGACGTGAATGATGAAGATTTGCGCGCAGCCCTTGAACGTCTCGCTTGCAACGTTTTATCCAAACAGAAACGCTGAGAAAGGGCCGAGAATGAGCCGTATTGCAACCGTAATCTGTGCGGCCGTCGCCGTAGCCGCTGGAGGCTATTGGCTGTCGCTGTCAAATTCCAATTCGTCCAACCTGTTGGTGAGCACTGCTGAGGCGCAGGAGGCTGAGATTGATACCTCGACCGTTATCGAAATGGTGCAGGGTGCCGAAGACGCACCGGTCGAGATCATCGAATATGCTTCTTTCACCTGCCCGCATTGTGCGAGTTTTCATCAGGGCGCGTACAAGCAGCTCAAGAAAGACTTTATCGATACCGGAAAGGTCAAGTTTACCTATCGTGAGGTTTATTTTGACCGCTACGGTCTGTGGGCGTCGATGGTCGCACGCTGCGCCGGACCCGAAAAGTTCTTTGGCCTCACCGACGTGATCTACGAGAAGCAGTCCGAGTGGACACGCGCGGGCGGTCCGGCTGAGATCGTTGACGAGCTGCGCAAGATCGGCCGTTTGGCCGGGATCGACGGCGATCAGCTGGAAGCATGTCTGCAAGACGGCACCAAGGCGCGTACACTGGCTGCGTGGTACCAGGAAAACGCTGAGCGTGACGGCATTCAAGCCACCCCGTCCTTCATCGTGAATGGCAAGAAGGTCGACAATCAATCCTACGCGGATTTCAAAAAGCTGATCGAAGCCGAGCTTGGCAGCTGATCTTTTGCCGGTCGGCTCCCGATGGGGTCGGCCGGATCTACTTAGGTGACGGGGCCGCGGTCAACAGCATCTTTTTGAACTTTTCGCCTTCCGGTATCTTAAGCCGGACCGGCAGCGTGATCACCTTACTTCGGAATGCAGGTGGCAGGCGCACGGCGTCTTTTTCTGTGGTCACCATCTGAGCACCCAGAGCGCGTGCGTCGTTTTCCAGCCGGGTCATCAAGGCCTGGGTTAGGGGCTGGTGATCGTCCAATGCTTCGGCCCGTATCAAATCGGCACCGATACGGCGCAGAGTTTGAAAGAACTTTTCTGGGTGTCCGATACCGGCAAAGGCCAGCGCCCGGGTTCCTGTCCAGTCCATACCGGTTTGCAGCGGTTCGATTGCCCCGGTGACATGAGGCACCGTCAGGTGGTCTTGCCATTGTTCAGCAAAGGTCCTTTGTGCGGTCTCGTCGCCAAGCGACAATACCAGATCGGCGCGTTTCAGGCCCACATCCACGGGTTCGCGCAAGGGACCGGCGGGCAGACACAAGCCGTTTCCAAACCCGCGCTGCGCGTCGACGACGATAACCGAGAAATCCTTGCTGACCGAAGGGTTTTGGAACCCGTCATCCAGAACAATCGCGGTCGCGCCTGCAGCCGCAGCCGCACGTGCGCCTGCAGCCCGGTCCTTGGCCACCCAAACCTCGCCGAACATTGCCAGCAGCAGCGGCTCATCTCCGACCTCGGCGGCTGTGTGTTTGGCCGGGTCGACCTGCACCGGGCCTTCCAAAGACCCCCCGTGCCCACGCGTGACGACATGCGGCTCGTGCCATGCGTTTCTTAGTTGTTCGAGCGTCCAAATCACCGTGGGAGTCTTACCGGAACCACCTGCATTTAGGTTGCCGATACAGATCACTGGTACCCCGGGCTGCGCACCAGTTTGCGAGGCGATCCGGCGGGCTGTTGCTGCCGCATAGAGGTGACCGAGCGGCGCCAGAAGGCGCGCCCTCAGATCCCGTTGCTGAGGGGAAGTGTTCCAGAAATCAGGTGCCCGCACGTTCTGCACTCCGCTGATCCAGAATATCCTGCACCATGTCGATCAGGGTGTCCGCCTGGGGTGCGCCTTCGGTTATCATCTTCCACCCCGCCAGCGCCATCCCGGCCGCAAGATCCGGTGCCAAAAGTTCGATAAGCGCATCCCCCAATTCAGTCGCTGTCTTGACCTGTTTCGCAGCGCCCGCCCGCTGCAGCTGAGAATACAGCGCGTCATGGCGGTGCACAAAGGGTCCGTGAATGATGGCTGACCCCAATGCAATAGACTCTGACGGATCACGCCCGCCAGCGCCACGTTCCAGAGAGCTGGCCATAAAGGTCACGGCTGAAACACGGTACCACAGCCCCAGGTTTTCTGGGTCAGCGGTCAGGATCACTTGGGTGCTGTCTTCGATTTCGTCGCCGTCGTCCCAATTGACGCAACGCAAATCCATGGTTTCAAGACGCCGCTTTAGCGGTCCTGCTTCCGTTTCGTCAGCGACATGCAGAACCAGCACTAGACGGTGCAGCATCCGAAGCACCTGCCGATGGGCCGTTAGAACCGAAATGAATTCTTTGTCTTGTACCCAAGCCGCCAGCCAAACCGGACGCCCTGCAAGGGTGTGGTTGGTTTCAATCAACTCGTCTTCGGGCCAGGGTCGCGGGTTTGGGCTGATACGCAGGGGTGGAGCCTCGTGGACCTTGGACGATTGAACACCAAGTCTGCGTATATGGCGTGCAGTCTCTGGCGATGCCGTCATGATTTCTTGAAAACAGTCAAAGGTTGCCCGGGTGATGTCCGGCAACCAACGTGCACTTCGCGGCAAGGAGACGCTGAATTCGGCATCGAATAATATCAGCGGGATGTCCTGATCACTTGCTCTGATTAAAATGTTGGGCTTCAGATCACCGCCGACCCAAAGACCCATTGTCGGATGCCAATGCTCCAGGAAACCACGCACAGCCCCGCTTTGGTCCTGAGGCAGGTTGGTCAGATGGAAATCGCAACCTGGCCAACTGTCCAGATCTGCGTCCGGTGGACCGGTCAGGACAAAGCTCAGTTCGGATCGAACCTGAAGCAAGCGTTGGCAAAAGTCGCTCACAGCGCGCAAGTGACCCGGCGTGGCGACTTGAATCCAGAGCAACTCACCTTCAGGACGAGGTAGGTCGATGCGCTGACCGACGGTGTTGCGCATTCCCCAGGACAGAACCCTGTAGGCCGCCAAGCTCAGGGATCCCGGCTTGCTCATGCCCCAATCCCGGGTCCGCTCAGATCCAGCCGCTTTGAAAGCTCTTCATGCAGCGCCGCGTTCGCTGCGATTACTCCGTTCAGCCGAGGAGTGGCGTTGTTGAACACCAAAGATTGCCCAGCCCGGTCGGTACACACACCACCGGCCTCTTGGATAATCAGATCACCGGCGGCAATGTCCCATTCCCAGCTTGGGCGCAAAGTCAGCATCGCGTCAAACCGCCCCTGTCCAACCAGAGCCATGCGATAGGCCAGAGACGGGCGATATGCGCGCCCGAAGTCAGGCACATGCCCGTCGCGCCAGTGCCGTGTATCGAGAGTCGGCTTAGCTGCCAGAACTTCCGATTGCTGCAAGTCGACACAGGCCGAGGTTTTGATTTCCTCACCATTCAGCGTTGCCCCCATTCCCCGGGCGGCAGCATAAAGCAAATTCCGCATCGGCAAATAGATGACAGCGGCCGTCACTTTGCCTTCATTGGCGACGGCGATCGAATGCGCCCATGTGCGCGCACCCTCGGCAAAGCTGCGCGTGCCGTCAATCGGATCGATGATGAAGGCGTTGCGGCGCTCCAGCCGCTCGGACGTGTCCTCGGACTCCTCGCTCAACCAGCCATACCCCGGTCGTGCGGCACGCAGCCGATCCCCAAGCATTGCGTTCACGGCCAAATCGGCCTCGGTCACTGGACCGGCGCCATCGGGTTTATCCCAGCGCTGCGCTTGCGTCCCGGAATATCGTGTGGCGATCTTGCCGGCCTCGAGTGCTGCGTCAATGAGCAGGGACAGGTCAGTTGCCGGCAAGTGTCATTCCTTCGATCAGCAACGAGGGGACCACGCGTGACAGATATGGACGGGCGTCATTCGCCGGAATAATCCGTCGTAACATGTCCCGCAAATTACCTGCGATAGTGCATTCATTGACCGGATGTTTGATCTCGCCGTTTTCCACCCAGAACCCAGAAGCCCCGCGTGAATAGTCACCGGTGTTGGGGTTGATCGTCGACCCGATCATGGATGTGACCAGCAAGCCGGTACCCATATCACGCACCAGATCAGCACGGCTTTTGTCGCCCTGCGTCAGGCTGAGGTTCCAGTTGCTGGGAGAAGGCGGGCCGGACACGCCACGCGCAGCGTTGCCTGTTGACACCATGTCCAGCTTGCGTGCGCTGGATAGATCCAGCGTCCACCCGGTGAGGACACCGTTTTCAACAATTGCCCTGCGTTGTGTCGGCAAACCCTCGGCATCAAAAGGGCGAGAGCCCGAGATGCGCGGGCGGCGCGGGTCTTCGATCAGCGACAAATGCGCGGGCAGAACCTCTTGCCCCAAGCAATCCTTGAGCCAAGACGCGCCGCGTGCGATCGCTGCACCATTGCTGGCAGCCAATAGATGGCCGATCAGTGAAGACGAGATGCGTTCATCAAACAACACAGGGAAACTGCCGGTTTCAGGCTTGCGCGCGCCCACCTGCTGCACGGCGCGTTCACCTGCGGTGCGCCCGATCTCAACCGCGCTGCGCAGGTCGGATTGAAACGTCCGACTGTCGCCGTCATATTCCCGTTCCATCCCGGTGCCTTCGCCCGAGATCGCAACGCAAGACACTGACCGGCTGCTGCGCTCATAGCCGCCGGAAAAGCCGTTTGTGGCGGCCAGATGCACGCGGTGGGTTCCATAGCTTGCGGCCGCATCTGAGACTTGAGTGACACCTGATACAGCCAATGCCGCAGCTTCGGCTGCCAGAGCGTCCTGCATCAGGGTTTCGGCGGATGGGGCCGGGGTCGGGTCAATGAGTTCCAGTGACTGCGCATCCCAGTTGCTCAGAAGCTGGTCGCGATCAGCCAGTCCAGAATATGGGTCTTCGGGGGCTTCCTTGGCCATGGCAACGGCGCGTTCCGCCATAGCGTGCAGGGTTTCCGGGCGGCTGTCGGAACTGGATACGATGGCAGACCGTTTACCCAGAAAGACCCGCAACCCCAAATCCGTGCCTTCCGAGCGTTCCGCGTGTTCCAGCGTGCCGCCCCGCACCTCGACCGCAACCGAGGAGCCGTCAAGCACGATGGCATCCGCCGCCTCTGCGCCTGCTTTGCGGGCCACATCAAGCAATTGCTGGCTGATTTCTTCTGGTGTGCGGGTCATAAGGCCTCCGGGTTTATTTCCAAGGACCTAGCCTTGGACTGCCCGTCTCACAAGACCCGTGACCGGATTGTGTGATGGGGATTTCGACAGACCCACCCCGGTTCAGAGATTCGGGCGAGGAACGGTGGAAAGAGGGCCGCAAGATACGCGGCCCTTTTCAAACATTATTTGATACGCTGGCCATTCGCTAGGATCTGACCATCCTCGGTGAATTCGATGGTCGAATTCAGTGTGTCCGGTTCTTCGCCCGGAACTGCCATCAGGCCCATCATCATCCGAGCCCCCAAGGCGTCATTGTCTGAAATGATACCCATGCCGATCAGGGTGTCGATCAACTGGTTGGCACCAACAAGTTCCAGGTTCGCAACGCCGCTTGGGCTGGGCAAGCCATCGAATTCTTCGGTGTTCGAGTTGTCGAACGCAAAGTCGCCGTCACCTGTCAGTTTCGTACCGACCAGAGACACCAGCAGTTCATTGATTTTCAGAGAATGCAGCTCACCCGGAGCTTCCTCGGACTCGAGGTCAATTTCCGGGTCGAAGATGTTCATCAGGACCTTTGCCGTGCCGGTGGCATCCAGCGCGATTGTCGCGGGATCACGCGGAAGTGCGCCTGCAGGATCGAAAATACCCCACAGTACGTCCGACATCGTGAAATCGGTCAGATTGAACCCCAGACCAAACGGCTGAACTTCGTCCGACTGCTGAACCGGGAACTCAAAGTTAAGCCCGGCATTGGCCATTGAGATATCAATCGGGAAGGGCAGGTCTGCTGTAGTCACTGCCAGCGTCGTGCTGTTTTGGTCGATGTCATAGACCAGCTTTTCGGCATCGATGGTGGCTGCAAATCGCCCACCTTCCGAAGTACTGTTCATCGAAAATGCCTGGCCTTCGCTGGTTCCACTCAGATCCGTGTTGCCCGACGCGTAGGTAAAGACTCCGTCGAACGCAAAACCGGCTTCGTAAAAGGACTGCGGATCCGAAAGATCAATGTCTTTCGGAAACACGTTTTCGCCTTCAAATGCCAATTGGTCCAACTGCCCATTGATCAATCCGGTTTCACCGCTTTCAGGGTCCTGAAAGTTCATGTTGTAGGTCAGGCTGGCTGCATTGAATGTCTGTGTGAGATCGCGGTTTTCGCCGATCTGCATCCGCGAGCTGCCGTTCAGATCATTCGCCGCGACCGCCAGGTCAAAGACGTCATCCGGAACCGTTTCGCCGTCAACTGCGATCGAGTCCAGTGAAATACTAAGCATATCGGCATTGTAGTCATAGGTCATGTCTTCGGGGGCGCCCGATACGACCATGTTCAATTGGCTATGAGAATAGGTCACCGTAGCTGCAAAGTCGCCTTCTTCGGCCTGACCCGTGATTTTCATGGGAAAGTTCTCGGGTATGCCGACTGACACAGTCCCATCGCCGTTTTCGGTCAGCGTCATTTCGGGCATGACCATTTGGAATTGCCCTTCCTCTTCGGGCAGTGCCATTGAAAGCGTCATGTTCGAAATCGTGGTCACACCGTCCGCCGAGCTTTCGTCGCCCGTGATGGTATAGCCCATCGAGGTAAAATAGCCTTGCCAGTTGGACCAGACATCATCAGCCGTCAGGTCGGCAAGCGCGCCCTGAGTGGCAACGGCATAAGCCAAAGCTGCACCGCAGCTGCGGCGGAGAAAAACGGACATAAGGTAACCCTTCTTGATCAATTTGTGGCGCATGGTCGGGTTTGTGACGGGTATCGTCAAGGGGGGGCAAGGGCTGGACCCTTTCCCCGTTTCCGGGCTACGGCTGTAGCCGAAAGCAATTGCAGCGCGTGAGGAGAGGCAGATGCAGGGTAAAACGGTTCTTATTACAGGGGCCAGCCGGGGAATCGGGGCTGAAGCAGGGCGCGTTTTTGCCGCAGCCGGGGCCAATGTGGCTTTGGTGGCGCGCAGCCACGACCAGATCGATGCTTTGGCAGCCGCTTTGGGCGATCAGGCCATCGCTTTGGCGTGTGATGTCAGCGACTTTGCGCAGGTCGAGCAGGCCGTGGCCACCTGTGTCGACCGCTTCGGTGGCTTGGATGTTCTGATCGGAAACGCCGGTGTGATCGATCCGATCTTTCATCTCTCGAACGCCGATACTGAGGCATGGAGCAAGGCCATCGACATCAACCTCAAGGGTGTCTTTTATGGAATGCGCGCCGCGCTGCCGATCATGCGGGCCGCTGGCGGGGGAAGCATTCTGACCATCTCGTCCGGGGCCGCATCAAACCCGGTTGAGGCATGGAGCCATTATTGCGCGTCCAAGGCCGGGGCCAAAATGCTAACGGAATGTCTGCATCTGGAAGAGGCCCATAACGGTATTCGCGCCATGGGCCTGTCACCGGGGACGGTGGCCACGGATATGCAGCGGTCGATCAAGGCCAGCGGCATCAATCCGGTTAGTCAACTGGATTGGGATGTGCACATTCCCGCAGACTGGCCCGCGCGGGCGCTGCTCTGGATGTGTTCCGATGATGCGAATGAGTTTTTAGGCACCGAAATCTCGCTGCGGTTGGAGGATATTCGCAAACGGGTTGGGCTGATATGATCAATTTGATCAAAGCGGATGGCCTGTGGACAGTCACAATCAATAACCCGGGCAAGGCCAACGCTCTGACCGGGGGCATGCTTACCGAACTGGCCGAGATTGCCGAGGCCGCGACCGAGGCGAAGGCGTTGATCCTGACGGGGGCGGGCAAGGTGTTCAGTGCCGGTGCCGATCTTGACGAAGCGCGCGCCGGTCTGGCCACGTCGGATGTCTGGGAACGTCTTTCTGGTGCTATTGCGGCTCTGCCCTGCCTAACTGTTGCTGCACTGAACGGAACTCTGGCTGGCGGGGCCAACGGTATGGCCTTGGCCTGCGATTTGCGTATCGCGGTGCCCTCGGCCAAGTTCTTCTATCCGGTGATGAAGCTGGGGTTTCTGCCGCAACCTTCCGACCCCAAGCGGTTGGCGGCTTTGGTGGGACCGGCACGTACCAAGCTTATTTTGATGGCGGGCCAGAAAATCAGCGCACAAGAGGCATATGATTTTGGTTTGGTGGACCGGATTGTCGAACTTGATCACCTGATGCAGACCGCGCGCGATCTGGTGGCCGATAGCGTCAACGCCGACCCGAAGATTGCCGCCGGAATCGCAAGGTTGTGTTCATGAGGCTGTCGGCCCTGCGCCTGCGGGTCGCTGATCCGCTCAATTTGGCGGCCTTCTATCGCGACATTTTGGGAATGTTTGTCAGGGAAGAAGGGGCTAACGTTCGTGTAGGTTATGCGGGCGAGGATGCAGATCTTCTGTTGCTGCCCGGCGGCGGTGGATACACCCATGACCGAGGCCAGCGCTATTGGAAGATCGGCATAACCGTACCGGATGTTGATCTTGCGGCGACCCATCTGCGCGCGCGGGATGTCCCGGTAAGCGATCCGAACCAGTTCATGGATATCGGCTACATGTGTCATCTGACCGACCCCGAAGGCTTTGTCATCGAGCTGTTGCAACATGATTTCGAAGGCAACCGGCCTCCGTACGCCGCTGAACCCGATGCGCCGTTCGCGCAGGAGCGGATCGGTCAGATCACGTTGCGGACCGGGGATATCGCGGCTGAAGACACGTTTTGGCGCGGGCAAGGTATGTCATTGTTGTCCATGCAAGAGGTTGCTCCTTACGGCTTTGATCTGCATTTCTATGCCTTCACGCAGGAAACGCCCCCAAATCCCGATCTGTGGTCGGTTGAAAACCGCGAATGGCTTTGGAAACGGCCCTATACAACGCTGGAATTTCAGCACGTTGCGGGGGCTCAGTTCGCGCCTGTACCAGATTATCAGGGCATTGAAATCGAAGGCGTGCCTAAACCTTTGAACGACGCCTTTGGTGATCCGATCCTGCCGGGTTGATTACCGTCCGTGCCGTTTGCCTGGAACCTTTGACCGAAAGCCGGGTGGGCGTTTGCGAACCCAGTTCAGGAACTTTTCAAGCCTTGGATGCGCGCGCAGGGCTTCGACAGTGTTGTAATTGCGCGCCAGTTCGGCCTCGGTCAGTGTGGCATGGACCTCCTTATGGCAGATCTGATGCAAAAGAACGGTTGGCCCGCCCTTGCCTCCTTTGAGTTTTGGGATCAGATGATGCAGGCTGCCGCCTCCGTCGGGGATCGGGCGGTCGCAAAGCGGGCAGATCGGATCGCTGTTCGTCATGATGGTTAGAAACTTGCGCCTGAAAGTGGCGAAGGCAAGAGGATGTGAATGGCGCAGGCAGTGGTAATCGGAGCAGGCCCCGCCGGGTTGATGGCCGCCGAACAACTGGCCGCTGCAGGGCATTCCGTGCTGGTGGCCGAGGCTAAACCGTCAGTCGCGCGTAAGTTCCTGATGGCTGGAAAATCTGGACTGAACCTGACCAAGGAAGAGCCGTTCGATACCTTGATCCGCGCATACGGCGAGGCTGCGGATTGGTTGACTCCGATGGTTTCCGCTTTCGATTCCGATGCGGTTCAACACTGGGCGCGCGATCTGGGTCAGCCGTTGTTTACAGGCTCAACAGGCCGGGTTTTTCCCGAGGTTATGAAAGCCTCCCCCCTATTGCGCGCCTGGCTGGCCCGGTTAGGAAACGCAAGAGTAGAGGTCAATACCCGCTGGCGCTGGACAGGCTGGGAGGGTGAGGCGCTGAAGTTCGACACCCCCGACGGGGTGCGCAGCGTTTCGACTGATGTCACCGTACTGGCGCTGGGCGGGGCAAGTTGGGCGCGCCTTGGCTCGGACGGTCAGTGGACAGAAGCTCTTGCAAGTATAGGTGTGGCTCTGGCTCCATTCGAGCCGGCAAATTCTGCTCTTTCCGTAGATTGGAGCGATCATATGCGACCACACTTTGGGGCCGCGTTGAAATCGGTCCGCTGGATGGCAGGCGATTCTCAAAGTCGAGGCGAAGCCGTAATTTCTGCAAAGGGGCTGGAGGGCGGCGGGCTGTATTCGCTCACCCCAGCCTTGCGTGCCGGGCAGTCGTTGTTTGTGGATTTGGTGCCCGATCTGGATCACAAAACCCTGCACGCGCGCTATGCCGCGAAACGGTCGAAGGTTACACTGTCCCAATGGCTGAGAAAGTCGCTGAACCTGTCGCCTCAAAAAGCCGCAATTTTCCATGAGATGATGAAACGCAGGGGCACAGCTCAACCAGATCAGTTTGCAGTGTTAAAGAAACTGCCCATCCTGTACGCCGGTCTGCACCCGATGGACGAAGCAATCTCGACGGCAGGGGGCGTAAAAAGGGCGTCGTTGGATGGCGGCCTGATGCTGACCGCGTTGCCGGGTGTGTTCTGTGCCGGAGAGATGTTGGATTGGGAGGCCCCGACAGGGGGTTATTTGCTGACAGCCTGTCTGGCTACCGGACGGTGGGCTGGTCTGGCAGCCGCAGATTGGCTGGAAAAGACCCGGTAGTTCAACGTGATCGCGCCAGCATCGCAAGGCGGATCATGGCGCGTTCCACCAAGGCCATAGCGGGTGCCGTTTGACCTGCAGACCTAAGCGATAAATCCGTGTCAGTCAGAACCGTCAGCGCAGTTTCCAGCTTGGGTGCACCCCAGCCCTGTGCTTGTCGCAGAATACGGTCCCGTCGTTTGCCATAAACCGGCGGGCGCAGTTTTCCTATCCCCTGTGCCGCGCCGCCCGGATCTGAGGCGCAGGCGTAAAGCGTGCGAAAATGCCGGGTCGCCCCAATGCACAATGTCACACCATTTGTCCCTTGCGCCTGCAAGCGCCGGATCAGCGGTCCGATCTCGCCCGCGCGGCCTTCGGCTACCACGTTAAGAACATCGTCCAATGCGGCTTCGGTCGAGCGTGGGGCGCAGGCTTCGATGTCTTCGATGGTCAGCTCGGAACTGTCGCCGCGCTTGTAAAGCGACAGTTTCTCAACGGTTTGGGCGAAATCGCCGGGGCTGAGGCTGACGGCCAGCTCGCTAATGGCGGACATGACATCGCGGGGTATGTTCTTCAGGCCTGACTCGGTCAGAATCCGTTCTACTTCGGCGCGGGACGGAGGGTCGTCATAGATGCCAACCGCATAGGCTGCGGGGTGCCCTTCAAACGCTTTGCGAATCTTCGAACTGGGTTTCAGTTGCCCGGCCGTAACGACGATCTGGGCGTCTCCGGGGGTCCAATCTTCAAGTGCGGCCAAAATCGCAGGTGCTGCGGTTTCGGTGGCCTCTTCGACAAATACCGCGCGGGGGCCGGGAAAGAACCCAACGGCCTTGACGGCATCCAGCAACAACGCGGGATCACCGCGCAGATCGCTGCCGGGCAGGCGTGTCAGGCGCATTTCCTCTTCGGCACCGGGGCCAAGCAAAGCTGTCAGAACCTGCTGACGCTTGAGCGCGACCCGCATCGCATCCGCGCCATAGATCAGCAACCCGGTCTTGTCCGCGTCCGGCTTGGAGAAATATCCATCAGCCTCGCGCGGGCTCAGCTTCATGTGGCCAGATCCGGTTTTGAATTCAATCGGTTCACGATCTGGCTCGATAGAATCACCATCAGGCGGTCTTTGGCGTCGCGCTCATCAGCCAGGGTGGAAACGGTCGAACCCGCGGCGGAATAGGCCACAAAGTCGGTCGCAGTACCCGAAGCCACGATCTGTCCGGTTGCATTGGACCGCAGCGTATACTGGGCCCGCCCGTCAATCGTGTACCGTTGCGTTTCATTCGTCGTGGTAATCGCAGCCCTACGCGTCACGGTTGTGACCCGCACGTCCAATTTGTACTTGCTGACCGCATCAGCGCTGCGGCCCAGTTGCTGTTCCAGATTCTGGACCAGAAGATAGCTGTCGACATTGTTCGGCTCGGACACAGCAACCTTGCCGTAGAGTTGCGAACCCGTTCCCCCAGGTGCGTAGACCGGTTGGAAGCCACAGGCCGCGCCAAGGAAACAGGCGGCCAGCGGCATCAGCAAAAGGGTTCTGCGGTTAAACAACGACATTCACGATCCGACCTGGAACTACGATCACTTTCTTGGGCGCGTTGCCATCCAGCGCCCTTTGCACAGCTTCGGTGCTGAGCGCGATTTTTTCAACCTCGTCCTTGGCCAGATCCTTGGAGACGCTGATTTCCGCGCGACGCTTGCCGTTGATCTGGATCGGAAGGGTAACGGTGTCATCAACTAGCATCGCCTCATCAGCGACGGGCCAGGTTGCGGTGGCAACCAGACCTTCACCACCCAACATGTTCCAAAGCTCTTCAGACAGGTGCGGTGTCATCGGCGACATCAGCTGTGCCAGCGTTTTGGCGGCTTCGCGTTTGGCCCCAGAGCCTGCCTTGGATTTGGCTAGCGTGTTGGTGAAAGCATACAGTTTGGCAATCGAGGCGTTGAAGCCAAAGGATTCGACGCCGCCCGAGACATCGTGGATCGCCTTGTGCATCTCGCGCAGCAGGGTTTCGTCTTCACCATTGGCCGGAACGTCCGACTCGACGATTTCATAGGTGATGCGATGTACGCGGCTCAGGTGTTTAAAGGCAGCCTCTGCACCCGAAGCAGTCCATTCCACGTCCCGCTCGGGCGGCGAATCGGACAGTACGAACCAGCGCGCGGTGTCGGCTCCGAAGGCCGAGATAATGCTAACTGGGTCCACCACGTTTTTCTTGGATTTCGACATCTTGGCCGAGGGGGTGATCTCGACCTCAGTGCCATCTGCCAGTTTGCCGTCGGTAACGTCCTCGGGCAGGTGATAGACCGGGCGGCCATTCGCGTCTCTGGTCTGGTAGATCTCATGCGTCACCATGCCTTGCGTGAACAGCGCATCGAAGGGCTCGATGGCCTTTTTCGGTAGGTGACCGGTTATGTTCATCGCGCGTGCAAAGAACCGGGAATACAGCAGGTGCAGAATCGCGTGTTCGATGCCACCAATATACTGGTCGACATTCATCCAGTACTCGGCCTCGGCCGGATCGGTGGGCGTTTCGGCCCGTGGCGCGGTGAAGCGGGCGAAATACCACGACGAATCGACAAACGTGTCCATCGTGTCGGTTTCACGCTTGGCCGGAGCCCCACATTTCGGGCAGGCGCAATCCCGCCACGTCGGGTGGCGGTCCAACGGGTTGCCCGGTTTGTCGAATGTGACATCGTCGGGCAGGCGGACTGGCAGGTTTTCTTTTTTCTCGGGCACTACACCGCAGCTGTCGCAGTGCACAACAGGAATCGGACAGCCCCAATACCGCTGGCGGCTGAGGCCCCAGTCACGCAGGCGGTACTTGGTGACACCTTCGCCCCAGCCAGCGTTCTCTGCAAAGTCGACAGTTGCGTTGATCGCCTCGTCGCCGGTTGCCTCGGTCAGGCCCGCGAAATGGTTCACCCAGCGGACTTTTTCGGTTTTCGGCGGAACGAACGCGATCTTGTCGACCGGCGTGTCATCGTCCAGGGCAAAGAACGTATCGATCACCGGCAGGTCGTATTTGCGGCAGAAATCAAGGTCGCGCTGGTCATGCGCCGGGCAGGCAAAGATCGCGCCCGTGCCGTAATCCATCAGGATGAAGTTCGCGATCCAAACCGGCAGTTCCCAGTTCGGGTCCAGCGGGTGCTTGACGCGAATACCGGTGTCATAGCCTAGCTTTTCGGCGGTCTCGATGGCCTCTTCGGTGGTGCCGCCTTTGCGGCATTCGGCAACAAATTCAGCAACTTCGGGGTTTTCTGCTTCAAGCTGTTTAGCAATCGGGTGATCCGGCGAGATACCAACAAAGGACGCGCCCAGCAGCGTGTCGGGGCGAGTCGTGTAAACCGTGATTGGGTCGCCACCATCGGTGCGTTCGAACCCGAATTGCAGGCCGCGCGACTTGCCGATCCAGTTTTCCTGCATCAGGCGCACTTTGGCGGGCCAATTGTCCAGCGTGTCCAACGCGTCCAGAAGTTCTTCGGAATAGTCGGAAATCTTGAAGAACCATTGCGTCAGTTCGCGACGCTCGACCAAAGCGCCCGAACGCCACCCGCGCCCGTTTTCCACTTGTTCGTTGGCCAGAACGGTCATGTCGACCGGGTCCCAGTTCACCACCGCGTTCTTGCGGTAAACCAGCCCGGCTTCGAGCATGTCCAGGAACAGAGCCTGTTGTTGGCCATAGTATTCAGGGTCACAGGTGGCGAATTCACGAGACCAGTCAATCGACAGACCCAAAGGCTTCATCTGCCCGCGCATGTCGGCGATGTTGCCATAAGTCCAATCTTTCGGATGGCCACCAATAGCCATCGCCGCGTTTTCGGCAGGCATCCCGAAGGCGTCCCATCCCATCGGGTGCAGTACGTTATGCCCTGTCGCCAGCTTGTGACGCGCAATCACGTCACCCATCGTATAGTTGCGCACATGCCCCATATGGATTCGGCCGGACGGGTAAGGGAACATCTCAAGCACATAATACTTTGGCTTGTCCGCCTTGTGGTTGGCGGTGAAGATTCCAGCCTTGTCCCAGGCCTCTTGCCATTTTGCTTCGATTTCGTTGGCCGAATAGCGCGACATTTTGCGGTCCTTCGTGAATGAAAACGCCGGGTAGGAACCCGGCGTGGTATTAGTGTGATTTTCGGCGGGTTGCTAGAACTTGTTGTCCGCAATGCGTAGCTGACGCGCACGAGACAGAATAGCGTCCTCTACAGCGCGGGTCGTTGCAGCGCTTACAGGTGCCCCGCCGTTGGCTTGCAGAGCAACGGACAACGACCTGGCAGCCAGCGCTGGGTCACTGATGTGAACGGTAGCCCGGTATGAACGCCCTCCACCCGGTGGTGTGCCGTAACCCGTTACAATGACACCGGTAAACGGATCGACTTCTTGCACGGGCAGGAAACTCAGCACATCAAGTGAAGCCGCCCAAAGGTAGCGATTCACATTGGTCACCTGCTCGGCTGTGCTGCGGTCGAAAATGTCCCAAATTGTCGAACGGTTAGGATCGTTCAACTCGCGCTCATCTGAATTGCCGCCGGCGAGGTTGGGCGTATAGGTCGTCGAGGCGCTTTGATTCTGTCCACATGCCGAAACAACGGCGGTCAGCATGATCAATCCCAAAATCGTCGGCAGGCGCATTGTAAACCGGTCCTGTTTCACTTGTTCTACGGTATTCAGGGCATACTCCTAGCCAAGGACCCCCTCTGCAACAACCCTATTCTTCTGAAATCCTGGTGGGTGGCCGGTATTGGGGGGTGAGCGGACTGTGGCATCCTTGCACCAATCTGACCCCAATGACGCCGCAGCGTTTATGCTAAGCTTGCGCAAAGGGGGCAAAAAGAGCGAAACGGTGTCCGTGCTGAGACATATGCCGAGGCATGTGTCGAGTAGATAACTCTTTTTGAAACCGAGGGAAACAAGATGAAAAAAGTTCTCTTCGCATCGACGGCGCTGATCGCGACCGCAGGCGTTGCAGCAGCTGAAGTTAACTTCAGCGGTTACGGCCGTTTTGGTATTGGGTACGTTGAAGATCGTATCGGTTCCGTTCCGAACGTGAACACAAATGTGACCACAACCACAATTTCGGGCGGTGTAATTAACGTCAATCCCGGTCAAACCACTGTCGGCACTGCAATTGTTGACACTGACGACGCAATCCTGGTTTCGCGTTTCCGTCTGAACATCGACGGCATCGTTGAAACCGACGGTGGCGTTCGCTTCGAAGGTCGTGTTCGTCTGCAAGCTGACGAAGACAGCGGCAACGGTGAAGCAAACTCGGCCGGCCTGAACGGCGCGCGCTTCTCCGTCATCTACGGCGGTCTGCGTGTTGACGCGGGCAACGTTGCAGGTGCATTCGACAACTTGGCAAACTACTATGGCAACGAAGTTGGTTTGGAACTGTTCGCAGGCCAGTATTCGGGTGTTAACTACAGCTTCCTGGGTTACTCGTCGACCGGTTCGGGTGCGAACGCCGTGTTCTTCCAGTACGCGGTTGGTGACTTCGCCTTTGGCGCGTCGTACGACCAGGCGACCGTTGCTCTCAACGGTGTTCCTTCCAATGCTGACCGTTGGGATGTCAGCGCGACCTACACGTTCAACAACATCACCGCCGCTGTGGCTTACGGTCAGACCGACGTAGCTCCCGGTCTTAGCAAACCGAGCCTGACCGTTCTGACTCTGGGTGGTGAATGGGGTGACTTCTCGGGTACTCTGTTCGTTGCAGACGACAAAACCCGAATCGCAGCAACTGACGGCACCGCATGGGGTCTGTCGGCAGCCTACAACCTGGGCGCTGCAACCACCCTGCTGTTCACCTACGGTGACGGCAACGCCGACCTCGACACTCAGCAGGTCGCAATCGGTGCGATCTACGACCTGGGTGGCGGTGCATCGCTGCGCGGTGGTATCGGTATGAACGACTGCGACATCTGCGCAGACTCGACCATCGTTGCTGACTTCGGTGCTCAGTTCAACTTCTAAGCTGATCTGAACCGTAAGGTTTAAGGGCGGGTCTTCGGACTCGCCCTTTTCTTTTGTGCCGACTTGGTGTTTTTCTGCGCCAAAGACAGATTGAGGATCCCATGTCGCTGCAAGATATCACCGTTCGTATCGCCAAAGCCGAGGACAGGTCGGGGCGTCCGACAGGCTCGGTTAAACTCATCGCCGTGTCGAAAGTTCAGCCGAATGAACGTGTACAGGCGGTCCTGGAGCAGGGGCACAGGTGTTTCGGCGAAAATCGGGTGCAGGAAGCCGCCGGGAAATGGCCGGCCTTCAAAGAACAGTTCGATGGGGTCGATCTGCACCTCATTGGCCCGTTGCAGACCAACAAAGCTCGGCAGGCGATGGAGCTGTGCAACGCGATCCACTCTTTAGATCGCCCTAAACTGGCCAAGACGCTGGCGCGATTGGCGCAAGAGATGGGGTCATGCCCGGATCTGTTCATTCAGGTCAACACAGGTGAGGAGGAACAAAAGGCCGGTATACTTCCCGCGGATGCTGACGGGTTTATCGCCGACTGCACGGCCTTGGATCTGCCGGTACGTGGATTAATGTGTATCCCTCCCGTAGACGAAGAGCCTACGCTGCATTTCGCTCTTTTAGCCAAAATCGCCGCGCGCAATGGGCTAGAGGGATTGTCGATGGGGATGAGTGGCGATTTCGAGCAAGCTATCGCTTTGGGTGCAACCCATATCCGCGTTGGCTCGGCCATTTTTGGCGAACGCGTTAAACCTCAGGAATAATCAGGCGGGTTCCCAAGGCAATGCGCCCCGCGATCCAGTGCAAATGGTCCCGACGAAAAGCCAGGCATCCTTCGGTTGGATAGCCCGGCCTGCGCCATTGGTGTAAGAAGATTGCTGATCCATCGCCGGGGACGGCGTTGGGCCAGTTCCAGTCTGTCAAAAGAACCAGATCATAAAGCGGGTCGGATCGACGAAGTGTTTCGTGACTAAAGGCGTATGGCGCAGCAACCATGTGGTTGTAGTTGCTGTCAGATACGTCATCCGACCATAAATCCTGCGGGCCAATCGGTCGCGCCCAGTAATTCGGTCGTGCAATCCGGTCTGCGCGGTAAAGCATTCCGATAATCCGATGCGCCCCAGTGGGTGTCGCACCATCACCTTCTCGCTTTGATTTGCTCAAACCGCCTTTTCCAATGGAACAAGGGAAGGTTCTGCCCAGAAACCGAATACCGCGCGGTGTCAGCACAAGGTCACTGGGGGTCAAAGCAGATGCCCCGACTTCGTAGCCTTTGTCGCCAGATAGCCCCGGTTATGCGCTGTTTCACCCACTTTCAGGGGCACGCGTTCGGTCACGGCAATCCCTGTCCGCTCCATCATTGCGATCTTGGCCGGGTTGTTGGTCAACAACCTGACCGAGTTGAAGCCCAGTGATTTCAAAATGTCCGAGCCCAGCCGGAAATCGCGTTCATCATCTTCAAAACCCAGCCTGTGGTTTGCTTCGACCGTGTCAAACCCCTGATCCTGCAGGAAATAGGCCCGCATCTTGTTGGCCAATCCGATGCCGCGACCTTCCTGATTGAGATACAGCAAGACACCAGCGCCTTCAGATCCCATCTGTGCCAATGCTCCGCGCAACTGCGGCCCGCAGTCGCATTTCAGACTGCCCATCAGGTCGCCTGTAAAGCAGGCCGAGTGCAAACGGGCCAATACCGGCTTGTCCCGATCCGGGCGGCCAATTTCGACGGCATAGTGTTCTTCGCCACCATCTTCTGGCCGGAAAACGTGCAGGCGACCGGCCTCTGACACTTCCATCGGCAATCGGGCGGCAACCACTTCGTGCAATGCGCTACGATCTGCCAGATGCGGTGCGGCGCGCGTGTGATCAATGCAGGTCAGGCCATGCGTGGCAGCAAACGAACGACCGTCTTCTATCGAAACAACGACCGCCGCTGGAAGAATCCGCGCGGACTTTGCCAGCGCGATTGCGATACGATGCAGATTGGCATTGCCCTGCCGCTCGGTCATCAGCGGGCCTTTCATCGGCGCACTCAGGTCGTCCGAAGGGTCAGCCACTGCCTGAACCCAGGTGATATCCGCATCTGCGGGCACCACAACACGTGCTAAATCCCCGTCATAGGCCCGCGCTTTGAGCGTTTCGGCCCTACGCCCGGTTATCGCCACAACCGGTGTCCCTAATGCCTTCAGGTCAGCCAGGCGCTGCGGGCTCAGCGTCTCTGCCGACACTGCAAGCACGCTATAACCGCTGTCGTCGGTCAGTGCCACGGGAACACCCATGCGCAAGTCAGCCCGGGCTCGGGCCAGCAACTCAGTGATATCGGGGGCGAGACTCATCTAGGTTACCCTATTACGTTCAACCCTTCTCCTAGCTCTTTCGGAACGAAATGTGAAACATTTCTGCGAACTCTGACACGAAGGCGTGAGACCGTTGCAGCAAATCTTGTTGATTGCATCTTTCGCGCGCAAGTGATGGAAAAGCGTTTGGAGGACCGGGAAATGGCACAACTCAAAAAAATCCTGTTGGTGGACGATGACGAGGATCTGCGCGAGGCTCTCAGCGAGCAACTTGTAATGACCGAGGATTTCGATGTGTTCGAAGCCTCTGACGGAGCCTCGGCGATGGAACGTGCGCGTGAGGCGATCTATGACTTGGTCATTCTGGATGTTGGCCTGCCCGACACGGACGGGCGCGAGCTGTGCCGCCTGATGCGCAAGCAAGGCGTCAAAAGCCCCATCCTGATGCTGACCGGCCATGACAGCGACGCTGATACCATTCTGGGTCTTGATGCTGGCGCGAACGACTATGTCTCCAAACCTTTCAAATTCCCCGTACTTCTGGCCCGCATCCGTGCCCAGCTGCGCCAGCACGAACAATCGGAAGACGCGGTCTTTGTGCTTGGCCCCTATACGTTCAAACCGGCGATGAAGATGTTGATCACCGAAGATGACCGTAAAATTCGCCTGACCGAGAAGGAAACGAACATTCTCAAGTTCCTGTACCGCTCGACCGACGGCGTCGTGGCGCGGGATGTTCTGCTGCACGAGGTCTGGGGTTATAACGCCGGTGTGACAACCCACACGTTGGAAACCCATATCTACCGTCTGCGTCAGAAAATCGAGCCCGATCCGTCCAATGCGCGCCTTTTGGTCACAGAATCGGGTGGATATCGGCTGGTGTCTTAACTGGGTGTGGATTGATGTGGATCAAAGTGATACTCTGAACTCATAATTAGGTTACTCCCAACCCGCGCATGTCCGGGTCATGACATGCACCTCCCTGTTGGACTGCCGGGCCGAATGGCCCGGCTTTTTTTGTGGGGTGGTTGGCAAGATGGCTGCTTTGAGCCCAGCAGAGACATCTCCAAACCCTCGCGTTACAATCGATCGCAATGGAAATGGAACGCCATACCGGAAAAGTATCTAAGATTGTCCGAAGCAGGATTGTTGTGCCGACACAACTGTCGGCCAGTGAGCGTCGAACTCTGTCGCACAAACTGTATTCAGTACATCAAAAGATCTTTGCGGGTGTTTCCGCCGAAGAGTTTCATCAGCACGTGATAGAACCACCGGCAGAAACAACATCCATCCAGCTTTACTGCGCGGCAGACCAACGTGTTATTGGTTATTGTGCAGTTCACCGTTTTCGACGCCAAGTGCATGGGCGCAGCGCCATAGTACTGCGGGCAGAGGCTGGGTTGGAACCTGGGTTTCGCGGGCGCGGCGCAACCTACGGCTTCGGGATCGTACGTGCTTTAACTGAAAAGCTCAGCCATCCATTCACCCCGGTGTACTATCTCGGCACGCTCGTTCATACATCGAGCTATCACCTGTTCTGCAAGTATTTTCGGCGAATTTTCCCGCACCCGGACATTAAACAGCCCGCTGATATTCAGGAAATCGCGCGCCAGCTCATAGAAAGTTTCTCTGATCCGGCAGTTCGTCCAGAAGACCCGTTTGTGCGGGACGTCGGCTGGGTCACTATCGAAACACCGCAAGAAAAACGTCTCAATGAACAGCTTGATCCATCAGACGTGCAGTTCTTTAAGCGACGCAATCCAGGTTTCACGAAGGGTCATGGCCTTGTCGTTCTAGTTCCGATGACCTGGGTCAACCTTTTAGGAGCACTTCTTTCACGTCTTTACGAGCGCGCGCGCATCGCTTCCGGACTTCATAAACCCGACCTTTGATTGAACGGCGGCTTCGTCCGCATAGCGGTCATTCATTGACCTGGCTTTTTGGGGCCTTTTCCCATGGCACCCCATCCCACACCACGCTAACCTCCGTCCAACCGCGACAAAGGAATCCCCCATGCCCTTCACCCTTGCCACCTGGAACATCAACTCGGTCCGCCTTCGCGAGCCTATCGTATTGAAATTGTTGCAGGAAGAAGCGCCGGATGTTTTGTGCCTGCAGGAGTGTAAATCACCTGTCGAAAAGATCCCGACCGAAGGGTTTGCCGAGCTGGGCTATACCCACATGGTTGCACGCGGTCAGAAGGGCTATAACGGCGTCGCGATCCTGTCGCGCCTGCCGATGGAAGAGGTGGGCGACAAGGACTTCGCCGGTCTTGGCCACGCCCGCCATATTGCCGGGCGGTTGGAGAATGGTGTCACCATCCACAACTTCTATGTCCCGGCAGGTGGTGACGTGCCGGATCGGGAGGTGAATGAGAAATTCGGCCAGAAGCTCGACTACCTCACCGAAATGCGCGACTGGTTCCATGCGGAGAAGCCCGAGAAATCCATACTGGTCGGCGATCTGAACATCGCCCCGCGTGAAGACGATGTCTGGTCGCATAAACAACTGCTCAAGGTTGTCTCGCACACACCGATCGAGGTTGAGCACCTGGCCGAAACACAGGACGCAGGTGGTTGGGTCGACATTACGCGGCAGGATATACCTGAGGGTCAGCTGTACAGCTGGTGGTCTTATCGGGCGCGCGATTGGGACGCAGCCGATAAAGGGCGGCGGCTGGATCATGTCTGGGCCACGCCGGATATTTCCAACGCGGGCCATTCCAGCCGCATCCTGCGGGACGCGCGCGGGTGGGAAAAGCCCAGCGATCATGCTCCGGTCTTTGCGACCTTTGACGTCTGAGATGTAACTCTGCCCTTGGTTTCTGCGGCAAGCGATTGCATATAGGGCGCAAGTTCGAACGAAAGAGTGATTGCCATGGACCTTCTGAACGGCGCAGATTCCCCCGCCACCGATCTGATCAAAGACGGGAGCGAGGCCACTTTCATGGCCGACGTGGTCGAAGCTTCGCAGGAAACGCCAGTAATTGTTGACTTCTGGGCACCCTGGTGTGGTCCGTGCAAAACGTTGGGCCCGATGCTGGAAGAGGCTGTTACCGCCGCGAAAGGCGCGGTGAAGATGGTCAAGATCAACGTGGATGAGGCGCAGATGATCGCCTCGCAAATGCGGATTCAGTCGATCCCAACCGTCTATGCCTTTTTCAAGGGCCAACCGGTCGATGGGTTTCAGGGCGCGCTGCCAGGGTCCGAGATCAAGGCGTTTGTCGACCGTGTGATCGAAGCGGCTGGCGGTGAAAGCCCGGGCGGCCAGTTGGATGATGCAGTGCAAGCCGCCGAGGAAATGCTGACCGAAGGCGCGGCTGCGGACGCGGCGCAAACTTTTGCGGCCATTCTGGGTGAAGACCCGAACCACGCAGCAGCCTATGGCGGTTTGGTGCGGGCACATATCGCAACCGGCGATCTGGAACAGGCCGAGGCGATTCTGAATGGCGCCCCAGCTGAGATTTCGACATCCGCCGAGCTGGAGGCTGCACATGCACAACTTGCGCTGGCCAAACAGGCCGCGGATGCAGGCCCCGTCGCCGAGTTGACGGCTGCTGTTGAGGCTGATCCTGGCAACCACCAAGCCCGGTTCGATCTGGCCCAGGCCCTGCATGCGAACGGCGATGTGGAAGAGGCTGTGGCGCAACTGTTGGAGCTGTTCCGCCGGGATCGCGAATGGAATGACGGCGCGGCCAAAACCCAGCTTTTTACTATCTTTGATGCACTCAAGCCCAATGATCCGATTGTTCTGAACGGTCGCCGCAAACTCAGCTCGATGATATTTGCCTAATCCCCGATCAGAGCTAGAATTGGGTACATGATTCATCCCGCCGACTTGCCGGATACGGTATCCGTTTTTCCATTGCCCGGGGCACTGCTATTGCCCCGGTCGCCTTTGCCTCTGCACATCTTCGAGCCGCGCTATCTACAGATGCTGGACGATGCGCTGAAAACCAAGGAAAGGCTGATCGCGATGGTTCAGCCGAACCCATCGGTCAGCGACGAGAACAAGCTGCACCGTATTGGCTGTGCGGGGCGGGTGACGCAGTTTTCCGAAACAGAAGACGGCCGGTATCTGATCACGCTGACCGGAGTGTCCCGCTTCCGAATTGTGTCAGAGTTGGACGCGTTCACACCCTATCGCCGGTGTGCTGTCTCGTGGGATGGATTTGATCGCGATCTTGGTAAGGCCGAGAAAGACGACGGGTTCAATCGCCCGAAATTCCTGACCCTTCTGGAACGTTTCTTTTTGTCCCGGCAATTGTCGACCGATTGGGAGTCAATGAAAGACGCTGAAGATGAGTTGCTTGTGAACTCATTGTCTATGCTTTTGGATTTCGATCCCGAAGAAAAACAAGCTCTTTTGGAGGCCCCCTGCCTGCGTACCCGGCGCGAGACGCTGGTGACGCTGATTGAATTCGCCATGCGCGGCGGATCAAACGAGGAAAAACTGCAATGACTGACACTGACCACGCTTTCGACCGCCGTATGCTCGAAGCGCTGATCTGCCCGCAGACACACACAACGTTGCGTTATGACGCAGAAAAACAAGAGCTGGTGTCCAAAGCTGCCGGGTTGGCCTTTCCCATCCGCAACGGGATCCCGGTCATGTTGATCGATGAGGCGCGGCAGCTCGACTAGATAGCTCGCCCTTGCAACAGCTTGGGCAGATCTCCGGTCAATCCTGCGGCCTCACGAACGAAGCCACGGCGCAATCCGGGCAATGACCCGACAATTCCCATTCCAATATCCCGCCCGAGGCGCAGCAGGGGGTTATCGTTGGAAAACAGCTTGTTGAAGACATCCGTCGCCATCGCAAGCGAGGCGGTGTCAAAGCGGCGCCATTCCTGATAGCGCTCCAACACTATGACCGAGCCGATATCCTCGCCGCGCCGCCCGGCCAGTGTCAGAACCTCGGCCAATGCGCCGACGTCGCGCAGGCCGGCATTTAGCCCTTGGCCTGCAATTGGGTGCATCCCGTGCGCGGCATCGCCGACCAGTGCCATGCGGTCACTGATGAAGGAATTGGCGATGGTCAGGTTCAGCGGGTATGTGAAACGGTCGCCTGCCAGACGGATATCACCCAGGAAATCGCCGAACCTTGGGCGTAGCACTTGCAGATAATCTTCTTCAGACATGGCGTTGATCCGTGCTGCAGCCTCGGTACGCTCACTCCAGACGATAGAGCTGCGGTTTCCGGTCAGCGGCAGAATCGCAAGCGGACCGGGGGGCATGAAGAACTGATGGGCAATGCCATTGTGCGGCAGATCATGTTCGATGGCACAGACCAGCGCGGTCTGACCATAATCCCAACCGGTGCGTTTAATACCCGCCCGTGACGCGGTGTCACTGCGGCGGCCGTCGCACCCAACCAGCAGGCCGCCGCCCACGGTTGTGCCGTCGTCCAACGTTAAGGTCACTTCGGTGGCGTCGGCTTGTTGGGATACAACTGTCTTACCGCTTATCTGGGAGATGCGCGGCGCCTCTGCCATTGCGTCCAGAAAAGCGCGGCGCAGATGGCGGTCTTCGACCATATACCCCATCGGGCCTTCTTCGATCTCGGCATGATCAAAATGCATGAAAAACGGCGATGGCCCTGTTCCGGCATGGCCATCTGTGACCTTGATTTCCAGCATTGGCTGAGCGTGTTCAGCAACGCGATCCCATACGCCGATCGCATCCAGCAGCCGTTGCGACGCCAGGGCCAGCGCATAGGCACGACCGTCAAATGCCGCATTCTTGCGAACCTTTTCCGCCAGCGCATCAATCACCGTGACCGAGTGCCCGGTTTGTGCCAGTGCCAGCGCCAAGGCTGGGCCGTTCAGCCCGCCGCCCACAATCAGAATGTCAGATGCCTGTGTCATGCCCTGCAATATGCGCGCCCTTTCGGGATTGTCCATGTGCAGTCCTGTCGCTACCGTCACCCAAAGCCGAAAAATCAGGAGGGGTGAGATGCAGGATTGGTTGACCATGACCGCGTGTGATTTGGGCCGTGGCATTGGGATGGGTCAGATTGACCCGGTTGAGCTGACGGAAACCTACCTGTCAGCCATCGACTCTCATCCGCATCGGGACCGCATCTATGCCCGCGTCACCCACGACCGCGCCCGGTCCGAGGCTGAAGCAGCCCAGCAACGCGCCAAACTGGGCCTGCGTCGGTCTTTGCTGGACGGCGTTCCGATCAGTTGGAAAGACCTATTCGACACAGCGGGCACTGTGACCGAGGCGGGTTCGGCGTTGCTAAAAGATCGTGTGCCGGATGCGGATGCGCTGGTGTTGTGCAATGCGACTCAGATGGGCACCGTCTGTCTAGGCAAAACGCATATGAGTGAGCTGGCATTCTCTGGTCTGGGTCTTAACCCGATTACCGAAACGCCGCCTTGCGTTCATGATGAAGCCGCTGTCCCCGGTGGGTCGTCTTCAGGGGCTGCGGCTTCGGTTGCGTGGGGTTTGGCGGCTTGTGGAATTGGATCGGACACGGGCGGGTCGGTGCGTATTCCGGCGGCGTGGAATGACCTTGTGGGATTGAAAACCACTGTCGGGCGGCTGAGCCTGGAAGGTGTGGTGCCGCTCTGCTTGCGGTTTGATACGGTCGGGCCTCTGGCGCGGTCAGTCGCGGACGCAGCGCATATGCTGGCTCTGCTTGAGGGTGGAACGCCAGCCGATCTGCGCGGTGCGTCGCTGAAAGGCCGGCGCTTTGCCGATTTGCAGAACATCGCCAAGGACGATCTGCGTGACACACCGGGTAAGGCATATGAGGATGCCCTTGCAAAACTTGCGGATGCGGGGGCTGAAATCGTGCCTTTAGAGGTGCCTGCGCTGAACGAGGCCATGACCCTGACCAGCATCGTTTACACGACCGAGGCCTATGGGCTGTGGCGCGATGTGATCGAAGCCAATCCCGAAGCGATGTATCCTGAGATTCTTGAACGGTTCCGTATTGGCATGGGATTCTCTGGCCCCGACTATGTGGCCGCCTGGTCCAAGCTCAAGGCTTGCCGCACCGCATGGGACGCAGCAACCGCCGGTTTTGATGCGGTTCTGGCCCCCACGGCCCCGATTCTGCCGCCTAATCTGGAACGGTTGATGAGCGACCACGACTACTACGTGACCGAGAATCTACTGGCCCTACGCAACACGCGGATTGGCAATCTGATGGGTCTTGCAGCGCTGAGCCTACCCACCGGAACCCCCAGTTGCGGGTTGATGATGTTGGGTTATCCCGGCTCGGAAGAGGCCCTTTTGCGGCTGGGCTCAGCAGCAGAAGCGGTACTGGCCTGAATGCCACAATCCCCTGATTCGGAACCTCTTTGTCTGGACGAAGAGGGGCCCGGGCTGTAACCTGCCAAAAAAACGGGGCGTAAATGACCCCGATATTGAGGCAGTACTATGGATTTCCCCGAGCGGTTTTCGAACCTACCGGCTTATGCATTCCCGCGTCTGCGCGCCCTGTTGGATCATCACCAGCCGGGCGGTGACGTCGTTCACATGACGATTGGCGCACCCACACATGATTTTCCGGCCTGGGTGACGGATGTCATCATGGAAAACGCCTCTGGGTTTCAGGGCTATCCGCCAAACGAAGGTTCAGAAGACCTGCGTGGTGCGATCACGGATTGGATTCATCGCCGCTATGGCGTTCAGATGGACCCGGATGCCAATGTGATGGCGCTGAACGGCACCCGTGAGGGGCTTTACAACGCCGCTATGGCGCTGTGTCCGGAACAGAAGAACGGCCAGCAACCGATCGTCCTGTGCCCGAATCCGTTTTATCAGGTCTACATGGTCGCTTCGCTTTCGGTCGGGGCGCAGCCCTATTTTGTACCCGCCACCGACGCAACGGGTCATCTGCCAGATTATGCCGGCCTGCCCGCGGAGGTGCTGAATCGCACCGCTGTGGCCTATATCTGTTCGCCTGCCAATCCGCAGGGGGCTGTTGCTTCGCGTGACTACTGGGGCGAACTGATCCGTTTGGCCGAGCAATACGATTTCCGCATTTTTGCCGACGAATGCTATTCTGAGATTTACCGGGACAAGGCCCCGACGGGCGTTTTGACCGTCGCGCAAGAATTGGGCGCTGATCCTGAACGGATCACACTGTTCAACTCGCTTTCCAAACGTTCGAACCTGGCCGGGTTACGGTCGGGGCTGATCGCGGGCGGGCCGGAGACGATCAAACAGGTCAAGCAATTGCGCACCTACGCCGGGTCGCCTTTGCCGCTGCCCTTGCAGGCTGCCGCGGCAAAGGTGTGGGCAGATGAAGAACACGTCCGCGAGAACCGCGCGCTCTATCAGGAAAAATACGCCATCGCGGATGAAGTCTTCGCGGGCGTGCAGGGATACATGTCGCCTGAGGCCGGGTTCTTCTTGTGGCTGCCGGTCGACAATGGCGAAGACACCGCATTGAAGGTCTGGAAGGACACCGGGGTTCGGGTCCTGCCGGGCGCATATCTTTCACAAGGTGATCCGGGGAATAACCCGGGCAAAGGCTTTATCCGGGTTGCATTGGTAGCCCCAAAAACAGAGTTGCAGCGTGGTCTGATCACACTCCGCGACTGCATCTATTGGTGAGGTACGAGGGCAAAATGGCATCATATAACGCGCGCAATCGCGATCCATTGTTGGACAGCACCACGCAAGCCGCCTTGGAGCGGCGCAGCAAGGAACTGATCGGCATCGCCCTGATCCTGCTGGGTTTGGCTGCGGCGGCGATGATTTGGTCCTACACGCCCGATGATCCGAACTGGATGGTTTCGACCGACGCGCCGGTGCAGAACTGGATGGGGCGTATAGGCGCATCGATCGCAGCGCCCCTTTTCATGATTGTGGGCTGGGGAAGCTGGGGTGTTGCCCTTGTTCTGATCGGCTGGGGTATGCGTTTTGCGGGTCATTTCGGTGAAGACCGCGCCATCGCCCGGTTGATTTTTGCCCCGATATGGATTGCCGTTGTTTCGGTCTACGCTGCGACCCTTGTTCCCGGTGCCGAATGGCGCGCGACGCACAGCTATGGTCTGGGTGGTCTGTTCGGCGACACGGTTATGGGCGCGTTGCTGACGCTTTTGCCGATCTCGTCGCATTTTCTGGTCAAGCTGATGTCGCTGGCCATGGCGGTCGGGATGATCGCGCTGGGTATTTTTGTTCTGGGCTTTACCAAAGCCGACGTGAAACGCGGCTTCCGTGCGTTCCTTTTGGGTTTGGTGATGGCCTACGACCTGCTGATGAATCTGCTGGGCCGTGGTGCCTCGGCTACTGCACAGGCGGCTCGGGATCGACAGGCGCAATGGAAAGAGCACCGCGCCGCGCGGGTGGAACCTGTTTTGAATGATGACATCGCCTTCGGCGATCCCGTCTTTGAAGAACTGGAAGAAGAGCCCGAACCTGCGCCCAAAACCGGCCTGCTGGCGCGTATGCCGTCGTTGATCCGCCGCCCGGAACCGATGCCTGAGCCCGAGTTGGTCGATCCCGAACCGATTGCGGGCTTTGACGAAATGCCCGGCGAAGATCGCATCCGCTCAAAAATCTCGGCTGCTGTGCGCAATCGCAAAGTAGCAACAGGTGAGATGACGCCCGAGCCGGATCCGAACCTGCCTTTGACCAAAGGCCGAGGCCGTCGGCCCGACCCGTTGATCCTGAATGCGCATCAGCCGGATGAATTGCCGGCCGAGCCACCGGTTACCGCCAGCGGGTTGCCGCCCGAACCCCCGATGACAGCAGGTGCTGCACCCGAGTGGCATGATCCGGCCCCGGTCGAGTATGCGCCCGAAGCGATCCAAGGCCATTATGCACCGGACCCCGAACTGGACGATGAACCGCTTGTTGAGGATATGGCGGAACCCGTGCCGCAGTCGCGCCCTGCGATGAAGATCCCAGTGGCGGAGCCGCGCAAACCCGTGGTCGCGCAACCGGTGCGCCGCGCACCGCCGCCGTCGCGCCGCGCACAGGCCGAGGCACAACCTGCGTTGTCTTTTGAAGAAAAGCACTCGGATTTTGAACTGCCCCCGCTGGGATTGTTGTCAAACCCAGCCAGCATTCAACGCCATCATCTGAGTGATGAGGCGTTGGAAGAAAACGCGCGGATGCTGGAGAACGTGCTGGATGACTATGGCGTCAAAGGTGAGATCGTCAGCGTGCGCCCCGGTCCCGTTGTCACCATGTACGAACTGGAACCGGCACCGGGCCTGAAGGCCAGCCGTGTGATTGGTCTGGCCGATGACATTGCGCGTTCCATGTCGGCGCTGTCGGCACGGGTTTCGACCTTGCCGGGCCGTTCTGTCATCGGCATTGAACTGCCGAACGAAAACCGCGAGATGGTGGTTTTGCGCGAAATCCTCGCCAGCCGTGACTTTGGCGACGGCAACCACGCACTGCCGCTGGCGCTGGGCAAGGACATCGGTGGTGAATCCGTTGTGGCCAACCTGGCCAAGATGCCTCACCTGCTGATCGCAGGTACGACCGGCTCGGGTAAGTCGGTGGCGATCAACACCATGATCCTGTCGCTGCTGTACAAGCTGTCGCCGGATGAATGCCGCCTGATCATGATCGACCCGAAGATGCTGGAATTGTCGGTGTATGATGGCATCCCGCATCTGCTGTCCCCTGTCGTCACCGACCCGAAAAAGGCGGTCGTGGCCTTGAAATGGGTCGTGGGTGAGATGGAAGACCGCTATCGCAAGATGTCCAAAATGGGCGTCCGCAACATCGCGGGCTACAATGGCCGTGTGAAGGACGCGTTGGACAAAGGCGAAATGTTCAGCCGCACGGTGCAGACCGGGTTTGATGATGAGACCGGCGAGCCGACCTTTGAAACCGAAGAATTCGCCCCCGAGGCGATGCCTTATATCGTTGTGATCGTCGACGAAATGGCCGACCTGATGATGGTCGCAGGCAAGGAAATCGAAGCCTGCATCCAGCGTCTGGCGCAGATGGCGCGGGCCTCGGGCATTCACCTTATCATGGCCACGCAGCGTCCGTCGGTTGACGTGATTACCGGCACGATCAAGGCAAACTTCCCAACGCGAATTTCGTTCCAGGTGACATCGAAAGTCGATAGCCGCACGATCTTGGGCGAGATGGGTGCCGAACAACTGCTGGGGCAGGGCGATATGCTGTACATGGCGGGTGGCGCCAAGATCACCCGCTGCCACGGTCCTTTTGTGTCTGACGAGGAGGTCGAGGAAATCGTCAACCACCTGAAGCAGTTTGGCCCGCCCGATTACATGAGCGGCGTGGTCGATGGCCCGGCCGAGGAAAAGGCAGAAAACATCGATGCCGTTCTGGGTCTGAATACCGGTGGCAACACGAACGGTGAGGATGCTCTGTACGATCAGGCAGTGGCGATTGTGATCAAGGATCGCAAATGCTCGACCTCGTATATCCAGCGGAAACTTGCCATTGGCTACAACAAGGCTGCCCGGCTCGTTGAGCAGATGGAGGACGAAGGCGTTGTTTCTGCGGCAAATCATGTCGGTAAACGCGAAATCCTAGTCCCTGAACAGTAAGATATTTAATAACAAGGGCAGAAGGCCTATCTGTACGGCATGAAACAGATTGCTTTTGCCCTTGCTTTGACACTCGCCGCACCTGCCGCTTGGGCGGCGGATAAGCTGCCGCTGTCGCAGATTTCGAATTACCTTAATGGATTGAAAACGGTTGAGACGACCTTCACGCAAGTGAACGACGATGGATCGCTGAGCACCGGTAAGCTGTGGATGCAGCGCCCGGGCAAGATGCGGTTCGAATACGATCCACCCAACAGTGCGGTCGTGCTTGCGCGTTCCGGCAGCGTACAGATCTTTGACCCGAAATCTAACCAACCGCCCGAGCAATACCCGCTGAAGCGGACACCCCTTTCCATAGTACTGGCGCGGAATGTGAACTTGGGGCAGGCCAATATGGTCGTGGGGCACAGTTTTGACGGCACCGCCACTGTAGTCACGGCGCAAGACCCAAAGAACCCAGAAGCAGGACGGATTGAGCTGATGTTCACAAACGACCCGGTCGAACTGCGCAAATGGGTCATTCACGACAATGCGGGGGGACAGACAACTGTTCTTCTGGGTGCTCTGACTGAAGGCGGACGCCTAGATCAGGGTTTGTTCTCGAACAGTAAAAGGGTCGGGTCAGGCAATCGCTGACCCGAGCCAAACTTTGTCAGTACCGGCAGTTTGACAACTGCGCCTGATATAGCTGCGCACGCGCGTCTACATCATTCGCAACGTTCAACAGCCAGGATTTGCTGTTGTAACTGCCGCGTGCGAAACCGGTATGGCCTTCGTGATAAGCCAGGTATTGATTGCGCGTATCGGCCGGGTGAATGCCGTTACGTTCGTAGCTTTTGTTCATATACCAGCCGATAAAGTCTGACGCGTCGCGAATCCGATCCCGCTTGGCGCGGCGTTTTCCGGTTTCACGCTGGTACTGTTCCCAAGTGCCATCCAACGCCTGACCATAGCCATAGGCACTGCTTTGACGCCCCATCGGGATCACACCCAACACATATCTGTGTGGGGTGCGCGCATCGTGGCGATAGCGGCTTTCCTGATAGATCGTGGCCATCTGAACGTGTACGGGAACACCCCATTTACGTTCCGTGTTCTTGAAAGCCCTGATATAGTCGGGTTTTTCGCGCGCAATGCTGCACGCGTCATTTAATTTGCTGGGCGGCTGTTTGGAGCCGCCCCCACAGGATGCCAGAAGCAGCACCCCGAAGAGTACGATAAGAATTCTGCTCATGTGCCTCATGCCTTTTTTGGGCATTCTAGCGCAGATTGAGCGATTTTGAAATCACAATCGTTACAGAACGATAGCAAGGATAGCGGGCAGTGCCGCAACGGAAAGTACGGTTGACACCATCACCATCCCGGCGACGGCATCCGCGTCAGCTTCGAAGCGTTCCGCCAGAAGATAAGAGGTTACCGCGACAGGGGTGCACATCTGCAGAACCAGCACACCGAAGGCAATTGCATCCAACTCAAATACAACGGCGACCCCCCAGCCGAGGATGAAACATACCAGCAGCTTGAGAAACGACAGCCATACAGCCTGACCCAAACTGCGACTGGTCAGGCGTGCGATAGCCACTCCAACGGTCACGAGCATCATCGGAACAGCCATTTGCCCTAGCAAATCCAAAGTGTTGGTCAAAAAAAGCGGAGTTTCCCAGCCCTGCCACAAAAACAGGGCCCCCAAAAGCGTTGCCCAAACCATGGGCTGACGGATGACCTGACCAAAGGCGCCTTTGCCCGCCACAAGGTAGATGCCGTAAGTAAACGAAAACAAAGCGGTCACCGACAGAAAAATTACGGCATAGCCTAGACCGGCCTGGCCAAACGCGAAAATACACAGCGGCAGTCCCAGATTACCGGTATTCCCGAATATCAGCGGAGAAAGATACGTACGCTGTTCGAGTTTCAGAACACGAACGACGCCCCAAAACACAAATGCCAGAATAATGTTTGCGACGATCGTGGCAGCGGTGAAGCGCGTCAGATCGCCTCCCGGAATCTCGGTCTGCATCAAGGCAACGAAGATCAGGCTGGGGACAGCCAGGGTCATTGCAAAGCGGGTAACAAACTGAAGACGATACTCGAATCCAAGTTTGACCCAGACAAAACCGATCCCCGCCAACAGAAAGACCGGCGCCGCAATTTCGAACACTGTCAATATTAGGTTCACAGACTGTTTCCCTGAGTTTCACATCAATGATTGGCTTTTAGGGCCAGAAACGGGTAGTAAATGCTTTGGGGGCTGAAACAATGCTAAAGACACGTGCAAAATACGGCTTAGGCCAGGTGGTTCGTCACAAAAAACACCCTTTTCGAGGGGTGATTTTTGACGTGGATCCAGAATTTTCGAACACCGAGGAATGGTATCAGGCCATTCCCGAAGACAGTCGTCCGCGGAAAGAACAGCCGTTTTACCACCTGCTGGCTGAGAACGACCAATCCTTCTATGTTGCTTATGTTTCAGAACAAAATCTGGTTGCGGACTATTCCGGAGAGCCGGTCGAGCACCCTGATATCCCCAATATGTTCGGTCCGTTCGAAGACGGAGCATACCCCCTGCATTTCCAACTGAACTGAGGTTCTCCAACCACGCGATCGTGGTTGCGCGTTTATCAGTAGCCAAGCGCGCAACCGTCCTTGCGTGGGTCGCTGGCCCCCTCCAAAATACCATCTTCGCGGATTCGGATCGACTGCGCACCCCCAAGCGGCGTTTCCGGTCTTTCGATAGTGTGTCCGATTTCCGATAATTGTTTCGCAACCCCTTCAGGGTAGCCGCGTTCCAGTTTCAGAACCGATCCGTCGAAAAACGCACGGGGGGCGTTGATGCTCTCTTGCAGTTCAAGTCCGAAATCCCTGAGGTTTGAAACAAATCTAGCGTGGCCTGTTGGCTGGTAGGCTCCGCCCATCACGCCAAATGGCATCATAATGCGGCCATTCTCGGTCAGCATCCCTGGAATGATCGTGTGCATCGGACGCTTGCCACCGCTCAGTTCGTTCGGGTGCCCCGGCTCCAGCGTGAAGCCTGCGCCACGGTTCTGAAGCAATATGCCGTATTTTTCCGAGGCGATCCCCGACCCAAAGCTGTGGAAAATCGAATAGATCAGCGAAACCGCCATCTGGTCGCGATCTACGACGGTTATATACACGGTGTCCTTGTGAACAGCCTCGGTCAGTTGAGCCGCCGAAGGCATGGCGCGTTTCGGATCAATAAGCGCGGCAAGTTTTGCGGCTAAGTCCGGGTCAAGGAAACGCTCGGCTTTGGACACATGGTCCGGGTCCGCGATGAACCGGTTGCGCGCGTCATAGGCCAACTTGGTGGCCTCAGCCTCGATATGGACCCGTTCAGCGCCAAAGGGGTCCATGTTGGCCAGATCCAAATGTTTCAGAATATTGAGCAACAAAATTGCAGTTGCGCCTTGGCCGTTTGGCGGATGCTCAACCAGTTCGATCCCGTTATAGGCCCCTCGCATGGGCTGCGTTTCTGTAAATTGCGTGTTTTGAAAGTCGTCGGCGGAATGCACACCGCCCTGCGCTGACACGGCAGCGATCATGTCTTCGGCAATTGCGCCCGAATAAAACGCATCGCGTCCTTCGCGCGCGATGCGCCGCAACACTTCAGCCTGACCAGGTGCGCGAAAAACTTGACCGACATCAGGTGCTTGCCCATCGATCAGGTAATGGTCGCGCGCGGCACCTTGCAGCGTTGCAGCTCCAATCTTCCAGTCAAACGCAACGCGGGGCGCAACCGGAATGCCGGCTTCCGCGTAGTGAATTGCAGGGGACAGGATTGCCTCCAACCCCAAACGGCCTTCGGCCTCTGCCAGATGGCAGAACGCATCCACGGCACCCGGAATTGTAACGGAGTCCGGTCCGTTCAGTGGCACAGAGGACAGACCAAGATCGCGCAAAGGCTGTGCTTGCGAGCCGGCTGGTGACCGCCCCGAGCCGTTCAGAGCGCGGACCCGGTTCTCTCCAGCGCGGTTGAACAGAACAAAACAATCGCCACCCAGTCCGGTCATTTGCGGTTCGCAAATTCCCAAAAGGACCGCTCCGGCAATTGCAGCATCCATTGCGTTGCCGCCCCGTTCCAAAATGTCGATTGCGACTTTGGCCGCCAGCGGATGAGAGGTTGCGCACATCCCTTGTGTCGCAAAGACTTCTGACCGGCCTGGTTTGTGCAAATCCCGCATAGTTTCTTTCTCCTTGGAACAGGGGAAAGCTATTCACTGATCGAGGATTGTCCAGAAATTTCAGGGAAGAAGTTCCTCGGCGCCGTTCACTGGGTGGGGGCTGTGATAATTGGCGCCGAGGGAAGCTATCTGAGCTACGAGTCACTGTATGGCGGTTGTTTGCGGCGCGACAATGTTTCGAAAATGGCGTTATTGTGACCAATTGGGCCTGATTACGCACTTTTGCCGAAGTTAAACCGCAGCGAAAGCCGATTACACCCATCTCGGCGCTCATATTGGATGTCACTGGTGAGTTGGTGAATCAGGAACCAGCCAAACCCCCCTTCCGGCAAATCTTGCGTTGTTTTCCCCAGCGGCGCGGGCGTTCCGTCCGGCATTTGTAGGCCAGGCAGCGGGTGCCCGGTATCCGAGATCAAGATGTCCAGCCGATTCCGATCAAGTCGACAAGTCACCTGCACCTTAGCCGGAGCAATGCCCTTGTAAGCATGTTCCACCACATTGTTGATTGCTTCGGCCAATGCAATCTTCACATCGTCAGATTTATCAGGCGGCAAACCATGGTTTGCCAGACCGCTGCTAAGCCGCGCGATACCTGCGCTGGCTTCGGCGTCTGTTGCGGGGAAGCTTAGTTCCAGGCAGGTCTCGTTACAAATTGGCTCCACGCCCATTCACTCCTGCCTTGGTCACGCATCCGGGTCCGACAGTGCGTCGTCCAGTGTTTCAAACAGCCGGAAAACGGTGTCCATCCGGGTCAGGCGAAAGACTTTCTGGACCACGGGTTGCGGTCCGGCCAGATCCAGCCTGCGGTCTTTGCCCAGTTGCTTCATCGACGCCACAATCGCGCCCAGACCGCTGGAATCGATAAACTCAACCCCCGACAAATTCAGCACAACCCGATCTGCGCCGTTTTCGGTTTCCGCGCGCATGTCTTCCTTGAACTGAATGGCCATCGCGGCATCGATCCGGTCGGAATGCACGGTTATGACCTGTATTGGGCCGTGTGATGTGCTGGTCAGCCCCATGGCTCGGGCGCCCTCCAAACTGAAAAATGAGTCGTAGAAATACGCTAGACGCCAATTCTTACCATTCGGTATTCAAGAACCCGAAAGCAGGAGGAAAACCCGGATGAAAGATGTTGTGATTACAGGAGCCGCCAGAACGCCGATGGGTGGCTTTCAGGGCATGTTCGATGGCGTTGCCGCCGCCGACCTGGGGGGGGACGCAATCCGGGCTGCGTTGCGCCAGGCCGGGGCCCAGACCGTCGATGAAGTTCTGATGGGATGTGTTTTGCCTGCGGGGCAAGGCCAAGCCCCCGCGCGGCAGGCCGGATTTTCAGCTGGTTTGGGCGAAGAAGTTCCTGCGACCACGTTAAACAAGATGTGCGGCTCGGGCATGAAAGCGGCGATGGTCGCCTTTGATCAGATCGCGCTGGGCCATGCGGATACAATGGTCGCTGGCGGCATGGAGAGTATGACAAATGCTCCTTACCTGCTGCCCAAGATGCGCGGCGGCGCCCGAATTGGCCACGGTCAGGTGGTCGACCATATGTTCCTGGACGGGCTGGAAGATGCCTATGACAAAGGTCGTCTGATGGGCACCTTTGCCGAAGACTGTGCCGAAGCGTATCAGTTCACACGCGAAGCGCAGGATGAGTACGCTCTGCAATCTTTGTCGAATGCCCTGACCGCACAGGAAAACGGGGCCTTTGATCAGGAAATTGCGCCTGTCACAGTTCGCACGCGTAAGGGCGAGATTGTCCAGGACTGTGATGAGCAACCGAAATCTGCCCGCCCTGACAAAATCCCGACCTTGAAACCCGCGTTTCGAAAGGACGGCACGGTGACGGCTGCCAACTCCTCTTCGATTTCGGATGGCGCCGCAGCGCTTGTCCTGGCCTCGGCCGAAGCAGCCGAAGCGCAAGGATTGGCGGTGCGCGCACGTATTCTGGGTCATGCAAGTCACGCGCAAGCGCCCGGGCTTTTTACCACTGCGCCGGTTCCGGCCGCACAGAAACTTTTGTCCCGCATCGGTTGGAGCAAGGATGACGTTGACTTGTGGGAGGTTAACGAAGCCTTCGCGGTTGTGCCGATGGCGTTCATGCATGAGATGGGTCTGCCGCGCGACAAAGTGAATGTGAATGGCGGGGCCTGTGCGTTGGGTCATCCTATTGGTGCCTCGGGCGCGCGCATCATGGTCACATTGCTGAACGCTTTGGAGAAGCGGGACCTCAAACGCGGCGTGGCGGCAATCTGTATTGGCGGCGGCGAAGGCACAGCGATAGCAATCGAACGCGTTTGACCCTTCATCTTTTTCCAAATACTTCGAGGGTGCGGGGGCATGGCCCCCGCGCGGCCCCTATGGATAAGAAACAATGAAAGTCGAATACGATACCCTGACCAAGACAATCGCGGCCTTGACTGAAGGCGAAACGGATCTGGTCGCTTTGATGGCCACGGTCGCGTGCGAGGTGCATCATTCCGATGACCGCTTTGACTGGACAGGGTTTTATCGGGTCGTTGACCCTGGCTTGTTGAAAATCGGCCCTTATCAAGGCGGGCACGGTTGCCTTGTCATCCCATTTGACCGGGGCGTCTGTGGTGCCGCCGCAAGGACAGGTGAGGTGCAGCTTGTGCCGGATGTCGACGCCTTCCCCGGCCATATTGCGTGCGCCTCTTCAACTCGGTCCGAGTTGGTTTTACCCGTTCGCAACGCAGCGGGTGAGGTGATCGCGGTTTTTGACATCGACAGCAATCAACCGGATGCGTTTTCGGTCGATGACGCGGAAAATCTGTCGACGATTCTGTCACAGACCTTCGCTTCAGCGTAGCAGTTTTTGGATGGGTTCAGACTCGTTCAATGGTGGCTGTGTTTTGGTTCTTCTCGGCATCTGATACAGTGTAGCTGCCGAATTTGAGTTGGAGCGGGCATGACACCAAACCAGTTCTCCACACCGCGCCTTTTGGTCAATCATTGGACGGAAGAACTTCAGGTCCCGTTGCTGCGGCAGAAACTCGAAAGCGAGCTCAGCACATTGCTGACACCCAATGTCTTGAAGTGCTTGCCGCCATCCATGCAGTTGCAGGATCGGGACATTTCGCACTGGATCGACGCCCGTTGCGTTGAAAGTGATGTTCTGGTGGTGCGGCAAAGACAAGATGGTCATCTGATCGGACTTACGATTCTGGCTACTGAGTTAAGTCTCAATGCAGTCCCAAATATTCATCTCGGCTATCTGATCGCAGAAAACGCCTGGGGCAATGGCTATGCCTCAGAGCTTTTGGATGGGCTGATCGCTGCGTTGACACCGGGCCCGGTCACACGCCTTGTTGCCGGGGTAGGACGTGATAACCCGGCTTCCACCCGCGTTCTTCAAAAATCAGGCTTTGTGTTGCTTTGTGAAAATGCGCCGGCAGATACCGAGATGTATGTCTGCCAAACCGGTAAACCGACAGAGCCGTCGGCTGTTTAGTTTCCAAAGGCAGATTACCTGCGATGCAAGCCCGAGTGCGCATCGATCCGGAATGAGGGGTGCATGAAAAAAGGCTTGGATTTTTCACTAAATTGCCTCATCGTGAAAAAAGGATAAAAAATTTCACGAGATTCGGAGTGTCTGTGTGAACAACCAAGCCCCACAAAGCGCGACATTGGGTGCTGACTTGCGTGCCTTGCGCAAGGCGCGTGGGTTAACCCTGACCGAGATCGCGACACGGCTGGAGCGCTCGGTCGGTTGGCTCAGCCAGGTTGAACGGGACATGTCCGACCCTTCCATCTCGGATCTGCGACAGATCGCAGAATGCCTTGGTGTACCTATGTCGATGCTGTTTGCTCATGCGGCGGTTCCGGTTGATGAGAAGGGATATGTTGTTCGTGCGGGAACGCGCCGGCCCATGGGGTCGGGGGAAGAAGGGTTGATCGAAGAACTGCTTTCGCCTGATCTGACCGATGATTTCGAAATGGTGCATTCCACGTTCGAGCCCAATTCGAAGATGCAGACGCCCGCTAATCGCCCGACGCAGGAAGTGGGCTACATGATTTCGGGCCGGTTGGATCTGACCATCGGGTCGCGCGTATTTACCGTTGGCCCGGGTGACAGCTTTCGGATCAAACACGAAACTTACCAATGGTCCAACCCCTATGATGAGCACGCAGTGGCAATCTGGGTCATTGCCCCGCCGGTGTATTGATGAGCTTTGAAGCCTGGACCATATTCGCGCTGTTTTGGGTGGTGTTCGTGACCACGCCGGGTCCGAATGCGGTCAATTGTATCTCGAACGGGATGAGTTTGCCCTTCCCAAAGGCGATGTTGGGTGTTCTGGCAATCCTGACGCAAGCAAGCGCGTTTCTGATCATGTCGGCGCTGGGCATCACCGCACTGATCGCCGCGTCACCGACCGGGTTCTTCGCGGCCAAACTTGTGGGGGCCGCTTTCCTGATTTGGGTCGGCATCCGAGGCTGGATGAACGCTACGAAACCAGCGCCGGCCTCTGAACGACCTGCTCGGCATGTCTATTTTCACGCGCTGGCAGTGGCGACGATCAATCCTAAAAGCGTGGCCGGATACCTCGCTGCCTTTTCGCAATTCGTGCAACCTGACGTGCCGATCTGGCAGCAAATGGGGGTGATCATGCCCACCGCGCTGATCATCACCACGCTCAGCTATACCGGCTTCACCTTGTTGGGTGCGCTGATGGGCAAGGCGGCACTAGGGGCTGTGTTCAACATCTGGGTTCGCCGCGTGATGGCAACCTGTTTCATCATCTATGGCGTGTTGCTGGGGGCCAGCTCCACGCCCACAGCAAGGGGGTAGTCTAATGCATACTGGTTCCTGCCTGTGCGGCGCGGTTGCGTTTACGATCGATGGAGAGCTGTCGCCGCCCTCGGCCTGCCATTGCGGCCAGTGTCGCAAGCAGTCGGGCCATATCTGGTCCTCGACCTCGACCCATCAGGACAACCTGAGCTTTTCCGCCAGCGACACGCTGTGTTGGTTCCGTGCGTCAGATACCGCGCGGCGTGGCTTTTGCAGTGAATGTGGCTCTTTCCTGTTCTGGCAGCACAATGCCGAAGACACGATTTCGATTTCCATGGGTGCGCTCAGCGAACCTACGGGCCTGAAACTCTCAAAGCACATCGTTGTCGCTGACAAAGGTGACTACTACGACATCTCAGACGATCTGCCCCAGCGGGCACAGTAACAGAGGATCAAAACACATGAGTGACTTTCCAACCAAAGCCCGTGTTGTCATCATCGGTGGCGGCGTCGTGGGCTGCTCGTCCCTTTATCATCTGGCCAAGAAGGGCTGGACCGACTGCGTTCTGCTGGAAAAGAACGAGCTGACTGCTGGCTCGACTTGGCACGCGGCGGGCAATGTGCCGACCTTCTCGACCTCATGGGCGATCATGAACATGCAGCGCTACTCGACCGAGCTGTATTCGCGCTTGGCTGAAGAGGTCGACTACCCGATGAACTATCACGTTTCGGGTTCCATCCGTCTGGCGCATAGCAAAGAGCGGATGCAAGAGTTCGAGCGCGCCATGTCCATGGGCCGCTATCAGGGCATCCCGATGGAGATGTGGACCCCGGAACAGGCCAAGGAGCACTATCCGTTCCTCGAGACGCATGACCTTGAGGGCGTTTTGTATGATCCCACCGACGGCGATATCGACCCGGCGCAGCTGACGCAGGCACTGGCCAAAGGCGCGCGCGATTTGGGTCAGAAGATCATCCGCTTCTGTCCTGCGACCGGTGTGACGCAGCATGACGATGGCACCTGGACCGTGCATACGGACAAAGGCGACATCGCCTGTGACTACGTAGTGAACGCCGCGGGTTACTATGCACAGCGCGTGGGTGAGATGTTCAAGCCATTCGGCGGCCGAACTGTGCCTGCCATGGTGATGAGCCACCAATACCTGCTGACTGATGAAGTCCCCGAAGTTGAAGCGTGGTCGAAGGAACACGGCGGCAAGCTGCCTCTGCTGCGGGACGTCGATGTCTCCTACTATCTGCGGCAGGAGAAGAACGGCTTCAACCTCGGCCCCTACGAGCCCAACTGCAAAGGCCACTGGATGACCGAAGACGATCCGATGCCCGAGGATTTCAGCTTCCAGCTTTGGAATGACGATCTGGATCGAATCGAGGACATCGTCACCGACGCAATGGAGCGGGTGCCGCTGATGGCAACGTCGGGCGTAGGCCGGGTGATCAACGGCCCGATCCCCTACGCGCCGGATGGCCTGCCGCTGATTGGTCCGATGCCGGGTGTGAAAAACGCGTTCGAGGCGCACAGCTTTACCTTTGGCATCGCGCAGGGCGGTGGCGCGGGCAAGGTGCTGGCCGAGTGGATCGTTGATGGCGCGACCGAGTGGGACATGTGGGCCGTCGATCCGCGCCGTTACACCGATTATACCGATCAGGACTATTGCAACCAGAAAGGCATGGAAGTCTACGGCAACGAATACGCCATGCATTTCCCGCACCACGAATGGCCTGCCGCGCGTGACAAAAAGCTGTCGCCGGTACATGACAAGGTCAAAGCGCTGGGCGGCGTGATGGGTGTGTATAACGGCTGGGAACGTGCCAACTGGTTCGCGCAGCCGGGCGATGATACATCTTTGGAGGCGACGCATACCTGGGGCCGTTCCGGCCCGTGGGAGCAGCGGATCAAAGAAGAATGCGAGGCCGTACGCGACCATTGTGGCGTGCTTGATCTGCCAGGGTTCTCGCGTTTCATGGTCAAAGGCGAAGGCGCTGCCGAGGCGTTGCGCGGTCTGATCACAGGTGGATTGCCCAAAGTTGGCCGTATCAATCTGGTCTACATTTCGGATGACCGGGGCCGCATCCTGACCGAAATGTCCTGTCTGCGCCTAGGCGAAGATGAGTTCGTCATGATCACCGCCGCAACGGCACAATGGCATGACCGGGATATTCTGGTGAATGCAATGCCCGCCAGCGTATCGGTTGAGGACGTCACCACAACCCGCGACACGCTGATCGTCACCGGCCCGAAATCGCGTGAGATCCTGTCGGGTTTGACCGACGCCGATCTGTCCTCGGGCTGGCTGACCCATCAGGCCGCAACCGTGGCTGGCCAACCGGCCCACCTGATCCGCGTTTCTTTTGCTGGTGAGTTGGGGTGGGAGGTTCATGCGCTCAACGCGGATATGCCTGCGATCTACGACGCGATCCTTGATGCGGGGGCCAAGCCGTTCGGTATGTACGCCCTGAACTCGCTGCGCATCGAAAAGGGTTACCGCGCGTGGAAAGGCGACTTGTCGAGCGATTACTCGCTGCTCGAAGGGGGGCTGGAGCGGTTCGTCAAACTGGACAAACCGCAGGACTTCCCCGGCAAGGCCGCGATCCTGAGCGAGAAGCAGCAAGGCGTGAAGAAGTCGTTCGTCACCCTGACTGTTGAGGCTGGCGATTGCGACGCGCCATACATGTCCTGCATCTGGCAGGGGGACGAGATCGTCGGTGAGACGACGTCGGGCGCATGGGGGTACCGTGTCGGCAAATCCATCGCTCTGGGCATGATTAAGGCTGAGCTTGCAAACCCGGGTACCGAGCTTGAGGTCGAAATCTACGGCCAAAAGTGCCGCGCTGTGGTAGAGCAGGATCAACCGCTTTGGGATCCCGAGAACGAGCGGTTGCGCGCTTAACCCCTTGCGGAGACCGCCATGAGCAAACGATACGCCAAACTGGGGCCCGGCGAGGGCCCCAACTATGACTGGGAAAATGACCATACCTTCGTGAAGGTGTCAGGTCAGGACACAGACGGCGCATACACGCTTATGGAAGACAATCTGAAGGCCAGCTTCGCGCTTGGCCTTCATCGCCACGATACGCACGCCGAAACCTTCTATTTTTTGGAAGGTGAAGTTGACTTCTATGTCGACGGCGACTGGCATCGATGCGGGCAGGGCACCACGATGCACGTTCCGCCCGGAGTACCGCACGCGTGCCGCATTGCAGTTGATACACCTGCCAAAATGCTCATGATCTTTCAGCCGTCAGGGTTTGATGGGTTCCTTGCCGAACTCGCGAAGATGACCGAGGCAGACTTTGCCGATGAGGCCAAAATGGCGAAGGTCAACGCAAGGTACGATATCGTTCCCATGGGGCCTGTTCCCGCGCACCCGGATGATGAGGTCTGAGATGGCTATCCCCAACACCATGTCTGGCGTTTATCTGACCGGTCACGGTGGACCCGAAGTCTTGGAGTGGCGCGAAGATATTCCGGTGCCAAAGCCCGGTCCGGGCCAGGTGCTTGTTCGGGTTGCCGCGGCCGGTGTGAACAATACGGATATCAACACGCGTGTCGGCTGGTACTCGTCGGATGTGACCGGCGCTACGGATACCGTGGAGCAAGACGTCGAAGCCGGTGGGTGGGGCGGTGCCTTGCACTTCCCCCGCATTCAGGGTGGGGATCTGTGCGGCATTGTCGAGATGGTGGGCGAAGGAGTTCATTTCAGCCCGGGCCAACGCGTAACCTGCCCGATCAACCTTCCGCGCCCGCGTCCCGGACATCCTCGGGGGTTCGTTGCGCTGGGGTCAGAGATCGACGGCGCGTTTGCCCAATACTGTCTAGTAGAGGCGGATGATCTGTACGACGTCAGCACCTCGCCCTTGTCGGATGTTGAAATTGCAGCCATACCCTGCGCCTTTGGAACCGCCGAAAACCTGCTGACCCGCGCAGGCGTGACTGCAGGGCAAAAGGTCTTGATCACTGGTGCGTCAGGTGGTGTCGGTCTGGCCGCTGTACAGCTCGCGTCACTGCGCGGGGCCACTGTATGGGGCGTAACGGGCGCTGCGAAAGCCAAGGTCGTCATGTCCCAGGGGGCAAGAGCTACGTTTGACCGTAGTGAACCGCTGCCTCAAGACATCTTTGATGTGGTCATTGACGTCGTTGGTGGTCCTGCTTGGGCATCGCTGATCCTTGCCCTGAAACCCGGAGGGCACTACGCCGTGTCGGGTGCAATCGCAGGCCCAATTGTTCAGGCCGATCTGCGGGATATCTACTTGCGCGACATCACAATTCACGGGTGCACCCATCAAAGCCCTGAAGTCTTTGGACGTCTTGTCGAATTGATGAATTCGGGACGGATCAAACCGTTGATCTCTTGCACCTATCCGTTAAAGGATATCGCCCAGGCGCAAGCGGACTTCCAATCCAAGACCTTACCGGGCAAGCTGGTTCTTTTGCCTCAAGGAGCGATAGCATGACAGATATCACCCTTTTGGATGGTTCGATCGGGCAGGAACTGGTTAAGCTCAGTGGCAATGCTCCAACGGCGCTTTGGTCAACCCGTGTCATGATTGAACACCCCGAATTGGTGCGCGAAGTTCACGCCGAATATTTTCGGCGCGGGGCCACCATTGCGACCACCAACACATATGCGGTTCACCGGTCGCGACTGCGGTTTGAAAACATCGAAGATCAGCTTGAGGCCCTTGTTGATACAGCCGTCTCGCAAGCACAAGCGGCTTGCGAGGGTCGGCAAGGGCGCGTTGCCGGATCATTGGGGCCTTTGCTGGCATCGTACAGACCTGACCTGAAGCCCGACCCAATCGATGCTGGTGAGAAATTTGCGGAACTGGTTGGCCTTATGGCGGATCACGTAGATCTGTTTCTGATCGAGACGGTGTCATCAGTACTTGAAGCCGAAGGTGCGCTACGGGGTACGTCGGAATGTGGCAAGCCGGTATGGCTTTCTCTTTCAGTAAATGATGACGACGGTCGTTTCCTCAGGTCGGGAGAGCCCTTGGCGGATATTGCTCCGCTTATCAAAGAGTTTTCCCCGGATGCGCTGTTGATCAACTGTTCGCGCCCCGAAGCGATCCCGGCCGCGTTGGAGATCCTGTCCGGCATGTCTCTGCCATTTGGGGCCTATGCCAATGGGTTCACGCATATCTCGGACGGGTTCCTCGAAGATGCGCCGACAGTGGACGCATTGGAACAACGTCACGATCTTGGCCCGGACGCTTATGCAGATCACGCGATGCGTTGGATCGGTCAGGGTGCTACTATTGTTGGCGGATGCTGCGAAATCGGCCCGGATCATATCGAAACACTGGCCAACCGTTTGCGGGCGGCCGGGCACAATATCGTCTGAGCACACAGATGACAGCAGAAGCGACACAGAGAAGCCCAAAGCAGACGATCCAGCATTTCGACATACTGGTCGCGCCCGGTTTTGTGCTGCTTGAGCTAGCCTCGCTGGTGGATGTTCTGCGTGTGGCGAACCGTGTTTGTGCTTCTCCACCTTTCACATATTCGTACCGGTCGCTGCGCGGTGGCGATGTGGCCAGCAGCAGTGACGCGGTTGTTTCGACCTCAATTGTGCCGCAGCAGCCCAAGGCGGACTATCTATTTGTCATCGGCAATTCCGACCCGGATCAACCCGACCTGTCGCTTGGGCGCACTGTCTCGGATTATACGTACCGTGGTGCACAGGTTTTTCTGCTGTCTGAAGCCGCCAGCCGTTACATAGATGAAAAAGGCACCGAAGACCTGGCAACCCATTGGGAAAATGCCTCTTTCCTGCGTGAGCGCGGCGCCCGGTTTGAGGCGAAACTTCTGATTGCCACAGAGAACGGACCTGTGGTCACATGTGCGGGCATGGGTGCGACTGCGGACATCGCACTGGCTGTCATCGGGCGGCACATCTCGGGGCCGGCGAAAATGACCGTCGCGGATATCATGCTGCATGAGCAGATTCGCGACTTTTCTTCCATGCAGCCGTTTTCCGGGGCAAAAACCTCGGCCACCGGAGATGCAAAACTGGATCAGTGCATCAAACTGATGCAAGAGAACATCGAAGATCCGCTGCCCATCCAGCAGATTGTCGAGGATCTGAACCTGTCGAATCGGTCGTTGGAGCGTAAGTTCAAATCCTTTTTGGGCACCACGCCCAATGGGTTTTATCGTGAAATGCGTCTGGCAAAGGCCAACAACTTGCTTATGAACACCACGATGAGCGTGCGCGAAATCGGTATGGCTTGTGGGTTTCCAAACGGATTTTCTTCTGTTTACAAGAGCTTCTTCGGGGTTACTCCGTTTGTCATGAGGCGGGACAGGCGTCAGACCAACCAAAGATGATTTTCACGAATTTGGTGACGTTTTTGGTGCATTTCCTGTCGACCTCCTATGGCATCCTTCCGCAGACCAAACACTATCGGAGTCGTCATCATGGTTGATCTTCCCAGCAAGGCCCGCGTGGTCATAATTGGCGGCGGTGTCATCGGATGTTCTGTTGCCTATCACCTGACCAAAAAGGGCTGGAAGGATGTTGTTCTTCTGGAACGAAAACAGCTAACCAGCGGTACCACATGGCACGCGGCGGGTTTGATCGCACAACTGCGTGCCACTGCGAACATGACCAAGCTGGCGAAATACAGCCAGGAACTTTACGGATCTCTGGAAGAAGAAACCGGCGTTGCCACGGGCTTCAAACGCTGTGGATCAATCACCGTGGCTTTGACCGACGAGCGCAAGGAAGAGATTTACCGTCAGGCGGCCATGGCGCGCGCCTTTGGTGTCGAGGTCGAAGAAATCTCGAACGAACGCGTTCAGGAGCTGTATCCGCATATCAATCTCGATGGCGTCAAAGGGGCCGTTTACCTGCCGCTGGACGGCCAGGGTGATCCCGCCAATATCGCACTGGCGCTGGCCAAAGGTGCACGGCAACGCGGCGCCGTCGTGAAGGAACGGGTTAAAGTCACTGACATCGTCAAGCAGGGCCGTTCTGTCACCGGGGTGGATTGGGTCGCGGATGACGGCAGCGCTTCGGGCCATATCGAATGCGACATGGTGGTGAACTGCGCCGGGATGTGGGGCCACGAGGTAGGCCGCATGGCGGGTACCAACGTGCCGCTTCATGCGTGCGAGCATTTCTATATCGTGACCGAAAATATCGACGGTCTGACCCAACTGCCAGTGCTGCGTGTGCCTGACGAATGCGCGTATTACAAAGAAGATGCAGGTAAAATCCTGCTGGGCGCGTTCGAACCCAACGCGAAACCGTGGGCAATGGACGGCATCCCGGACACGTTCGAATTCGATCAACTCCCCGAAGACTTCGACCATTTTGAGCCGATCCTCGAAGCTGCGTGTGAGCGGATGCCGATGCTGGCCGAAGCCGGTATCCACACTTTCTTCAACGGCCCGGAATCGTTCACACCTGACGATGCCTATCATTTAGGCCTTGCGCCCGAGATGGATAATGTATGGGTCGCTGCGGGCTTCAACTCGATCGGTATTCAGTCTGCCGGTGGCGCGGGTATGGCGCTGGCTGAATGGATGGACACAGGCGAGAAACCCTTTGATCTGGGCGATGTGGACATCAGCCGGATGCAGCCGTTCCAGGGCAATAAAAAGTACCTCTTCGAACGCTCGAAAGAGACGCTGGGGCTGCTGTATGCCGACCACTTCCCCTATCGTCAAAAAGCCACTGCGCGCGGTGTGCGTCGAACGCCGTTCCACCACCACCTTTTGGAACAGGGTGCTGTCATGGGCGAGTTGGCTGGTTGGGAGCGCGCCAACTGGTTCGCGGGTGAAGGGCAAGAGCGCGCATACCAGTATAGCTGGAAGCGTCAGAACTGGTTCAAGAACTCGGCTGCTGAACACCGCGCCGTGCGCGAAAATGTCGGCATGTATGACATGTCGTCTTTCGGCAAGGTCCGCGTCGAAGGTCCCGACGCCGAAAAGTTCATGAACTATATCGGTGGTGGCGACTACTCGGTACCTAATGGCAAGATTGTCTACACGCAGTTTCTGAACCGTGCCGGCGGGATCGAAGCCGATGTGACTGTCACACGCCTGAGCGAAACCGCATATCTAGTCGTGACTCCTGCCGCGACACGTCTGGCAGATCAAACCTGGATAATGCGCCACGCGGGCGATTTCAACGTCGTGATCACCGATGTCACAGCAGGTGAGGGTGTTTTGGCCGTTATGGGGCCCAACTCGCGTGCTCTGCTCGAGAAAGTGTCGCCCAACGATTTCACCAACGCGGCCAACCCCTTCGGCACTGCGCAGGAGATTGAGATCGGAATGGGCCTGGCGCGTGCGCATCGCGTCACCTATGTGGGCGAGCTTGGATGGGAGATCTATGTTTCTGCGGACATGGCAGGCCATGTATTCGAAACCCTCCACGAGGCCGGACAGGATATGGGGCTGAAGCTGTGCGGGATGCACATGATGGACAGCGCCCGTATCGAAAAAGGCTTCCGCCATTTCGGGCACGACATCACCTGCGAGGATCATGTGGTGGATGCGGGTCTTGGCTTTGCCGTCAAGGTGGACAAGGGCAGCGACTTCATCGGTCGGGAAGCCGTGATTGCCCGCAAGGAAAGTGGCCCCAAGAACCGGTTGGTGCAGTTCAAGTTAACAGACGCTGAACCGCTGCTGTTCCACAACGAACCAATTGTCCGCGATGGCGAATATGTGGGCTATCTGAGTTCGGGCAACTATGGCCACACATTGGGCGGTGCCATTGGTCTGGGTTATGTCCCATGCGAAGGCGAAAAGGCTGCGGACGTTCTGGCATCCACTTATGAGATCGATGTCTGTGGGGTGAAGGTTAGAGCAGAAGCTTCGCTTAAGCCGATGTACGACCCAAAATCCGAGCGCGTGAAAGTCTGACAATGGCGAGGGGGCACTGCCCCCGCCGCCCTTCTCGGGCGACTCCCCCGAGGTATTTGGGGCCAGATGAATGTAGGATCCCTTGTTCATCTGGCCTAAAAATACCTCGGAGCGCGAGGCAGCGCCTCGCTGCACTAACATGGGTTTCCAAGCGACGTCTGAGATCGACCCATCACTATTCGTTATGTACGACTTCACGGTTTTCAGAGTTTTCAAGTTGACCTGAACTGCCGTAAGTGTGTCCGGTACTTACCGGAGACTTACTGTGGCAAACACGCCTCCTGCTTCTCAGAATGCAGATACCCCGAAGGGCCTTGCGCTTGCGGTTACCGCCTATGTTTTGTGGGGGTTTCTGCCGCTTTACCTGAAAGCGCTGGACCATATCGGGCCGGTTGAGGTTGTGGCCCATCGCATTATTTGGTCGGTTCCGGTGGCCGGGTTGCTGTTGGTTATTCTCGGGCGCACTAGGGACATTAAGGCGGCTCTGACCAATCCGAAGATGTTGGGGATGGCTGCATTGACGGCAGCGCTGATCTCGGTGAACTGGGCGATTTATGTTTGGGCGATTTCGACTGGGCACGCGTTGGATGCAGCCCTGGGATACTATATCAACCCGCTTTTCAGCATCGCGCTTGGCGCGATTTTGTTGCGCGAGCCATTGACGCGGACGCAATTGGTGGCCGTAGGTCTGGCCGCTTTGGGTGTGTTGGTTTTGGTCCTGGAAGCGGGTCGACTACCTTGGGCTGCGCTTGGTCTAATGGTCAGCTGGGGATTTTACGCTTTTTTCAAACGATCTCTGCCAATTGGACCCAATCAAGGATTCTTGCTTGAGGTGCTGATCCTTTTGATCCCGGCTTTGGTCTACGTCACATTTCTGGGTGTGCAGGGTACGGGAAAATTTGGCGTGGCTCTTTCCGATACCTTGCTGTTGTCCTGCGCCGGAATCGTGACGGCCGTGCCGCTGCTGGTTTATGCAAACGGTGCCAAGCTGGTGCGGCTGTCCACGATGGGTATCCTGCAGTACATCGCGCCGACCATGATCTTTGTGACGGCAATCACTGTGTTTGGCGAAAAGATCGACACCGGTCGGATGATCGCTTTCCCGCTAATCTGGGCGGCGTTGATTGTCTATTCGATCCCGATGATCCGGCAGGCGCGGGCTCAGGCCTGACGCAACAGTTGCGCTGCGGCGTCTGCCCAAAGGGCGTAGGCGTGTGGACTGGGATGATAGCCGTCCGGGGCAGCAAGCGCCGGGTCATCCGGCAGATCGAGTTTCAGATGCCAGACATGGGGGTGAGCGGACACAACCTGCTGCAGCGCCTGATCCAGCCGGGCCGCCTGACGGCCAAGGACCCAGGCCAAAGGATGGGACAAGGCCGGGAACCTGTTCATTTGTGGAACTCCGGTTACGACAATGCGTCGCGCTCCCAGATCGTTGGACAAAGCATTGATAAGCTGCGTTTGGCGGTGCGCAAATTGTCGGGATGTAACGGCGCGGGTCACATCATTGACGCCTAAGGCCGTGACAACTGCGTCGAACTCCCCCTGCACGCTTTTCAGGCGGTCGAGTGTGTCCAGTGTTGTGTGCCCCGTGGCCGCTTTCAATTGCCACTCGACCGAATAGTGTTTGGCCAGCCGGTCAACCAGCTGCCCTGACAGAGCCTGCGCTTGGGTTCCGGCCCCAACGCCAGCAGCCGAGCTGTCGCCGCAGATGAGCAGGCGCAGGCGTGGTCCGCGACCTGATCTGCCCGTTCGCGGACCAGCCGGTTCAGGCAACATCTGAGCGTTGCGGCGCACAGAAAGACCCTGTGCCGCCAAAACCGGCAGCAGGGGAATGCGCAGGACCTGATCGGCTGCAATCAAACCGCGCATAGTCAGCTCAGGGCGTCTTTGAACTTAAGAAAGCGTGCGTCGGTCATCACGCGCGCCATCATCGCTTCTCGTAACGCACCCACTGTTTTGTAAGGGCGCATCACGACCTCGAAGGTCTGAACCAAGCCTTCGTCGTTCAGCGTGATCAGATCCACCCCGATCCCGTCAAGATCGCCGACCTTGCACTGGAATTCCAACGCCCAGTCTTTTCCTTCGCCCATGATGCGGCGATAGCGGAAGTCTGAAAACACCTGACCAACATGTCCCAGAACGGCGGTCACAGGCGCACGCCCGGTCCAGGTGCTGTAATAGGTCGGGGGCAGGAACTGAACGTCCTCGGCCAACAGCGCGTGGATCAGGGATTCATCGCCTTTGGCGACAACCTCTTGCATTCGTTCGATGGTCGGGTGCATGTCGTTTCCTCCTGTGCAGAAGGTCACTGAACTTCTGGTCACAGGCAAGGACGACGTTGCGGGAGGTCACGGGCTGCGATAGGCAGGCCCGCATGAGCGAGACCTATGACCCCCCTCAAACCCCGCTGGATATCTTGCACGAAGACGCGCAACTCATTGTGGTGAACAAACCGTCTGGCCTGCTTTCGGTGCCGGGGCGTGGTGAACATCTGGCGGATTGTCTTCTGACGCGGGTGCAGGCGGCTTTTCCCCAGGCATTGCTGGTGCATCGGCTGGACCGGGATACATCCGGTGTCATGGTTTTTGCCCAAACGCCCCATGCACAGCGCAACCTGAGTATGCAGTTCGAACAGCGTCAGACACGCAAAACCTACGTCGCTCGTGTCTGGGGGCGCTTGGAGCCAAAGACCGGCACAGTGGACCTGCCTTTGATTGTGGACTGGCCCAACCGGCCCCGACAAATGGTCTGCCATGACACCGGAAAGCCTGCGCTCACCGATTGGCGCGTTGTAAAACATGAGGGCGAAACAACGCGTGTGCGCCTGTTTCCCAAAACCGGACGGTCTCATCAGTTGCGGGTTCATATGCAGGCGCTGGGTCATCCGATTCTGGGTGACCCGTTTTATGCAACGGGTGCGGCGGCGGATTTCCCAAGGCTGATGCTGCATTCGGAAGAACTGCGCCTGAAACACCCAGAAGGCGGGGTTTCAATGAAATTTCGTGCCGGGGCCGATTTTTGAAGAATTCGCATCCCAGTTGGCGGCTAATTGCCGATCTCACTGGATTGTTGCTTGAGACCCAACACCCTGGCCGTGATATACTGGGGAAAACCAAACGCACCTGACAAACGGGTGTTTGAGCAGAAGGTGATATCATGACGATTTCCAAGTTTATTCTGGCCACGGGGCTGAGTTCGGTTCTTGTTCTGTCGGCTTGCACAGATCCAGGTACGTTGTCGGTGCAAAGCGATCCAAACCAAAATACCAAGCAAGGCGCCGTTCTGGGCGGTCTTGTCGGGGCGGGCATAGGGGCGATTGCCAACAACTCGAACCCCGGTCTGGGCGCGCTGGCAGGGGCCGCAATTGGCGCTGCTGGTGGCGGTCTGATCGGCAACCAGCTGGACAAACAGGCGGCAGAGCTGCGTCAGCAATTGGCAAATGACGGGATCACCATCGTTAATGCGGGTGACCGGCTGATTGTGACTGTTCCTAACGATATTACCTTTGACACCGACAGTTCGACCGTGCGCCCGGCGCTACGATCTGATCTGGTGAAAGTGGGTCAAAATCTGGTCAATTACCCCAATTCGAACGTGCAGATCATCGGTCACACAGACAGCGACGGTGACGCGGGTTACAATCAAGGGCTGTCTGAACGTCGCGCCAATGCGGTTGCGGATGTCCTGCAGGCTAATGGTGTCAGCTATAATCGCATCACAACAATCGGTCAGGGCGAGAACAATCCTGTGGCATCGAACCTGACACCGGAAGGCAAGGCGCAAAACAGGCGGGTTGAAATCGTTGTTGTGCCCAGCGGAAACGCGTAACGCGGATTAAACATTTTGCACGGGGTCGCCTTTGGCGGCCCCGTTTGCGCATTGACTGTGCGTCAAATGGGGTTTGGAACAGGTCCAACTCGGGCTAGTTTTCCAGAAATCACAGAAATGGAGTTCCCCTAGATGTCTCAACCCACTCTCCTTGGTCTGTCTGGATCCCTGCGTCAGGATGCGACCAACCGCAAGCTTTTGCGGGAAGCGGCCCGGTTGTTTGATCCGGCCCACTTTGTCGAAGCAGACCTGAACTTGCCCCTTTATGACGGGGATCTGGAAGAGGGTGAGGGCATACCGGCAGCGGTGCAGTCTCTGGCAGATCAAATCGCACAGGCTGACGCGGTAATTATCTCGACGCCGGAGTACAATAAGGGTCCATCTGGCGTTCTGAAGAACGCGCTGGACTGGGTCAGCCGCACTCAGGGTAACCCTTGGGCCGACAAACCGGTTGCGGTCATGTCGGCGGCAGCGGGTCGTGCAGGCGGTGAGCGGGCACAGATGATCCTGCGGTCGTTTATGGTGCCCTTTCAGCCACGCATTCTGCAGGGGCCTGAAATCCATCTGGCGAACAGTTCGAACGAGTTTGACGAGCACGGAAAACTGGCCTCTGACCGCTATGAAAAGTCACTGCACAAACTGATGCAGAAACTCCGTGCCGAGGCTGGTTTTTGAAACTGGCTCGCGTATTGGGCATGGCACGTTCGGGCTGGCTAGCCTCAAAGGGTGGTGTTGGGTATATGCGTCCATCTCGTAGAGTGCATCGATTACAATGAGGCGTCGGGTCGGAAATCTTCGGGGATTTCATCCCGGTTTTCCAGCATCAGATCAGCCATGACCTCGGCGATCTTGGGGGCCATGCCAAACCCGATCTTGAACCCGCCATTTGCGATGAACTGCCCCTGATGCAATGGATGTGCGCCCAGCATTGGCGCGCGGCTTTTACTGCGGGGGCGGACACCAGCCCAGCGTTCTATTACCTCGGCCCCGTGCAGCAGCGGCAGGGCACGCGTGGCGCGGTCAATCACGTCGTCCAGAGCGCTGTCTGTGCTGGTCGGATCGTCATACTCCCGCTCCGAGGTTGATCCGATCGCCAGTGTTCCGTCCGCGTGGGGCACAATATGTATAGCATCGGCAAAGAGCTGCGGGACCTCACCCGCGTCAAAGCGCAACAGGGCAGCTTGCCCTTTGACGCCGTTGCCAACGGTCTTGCCGTAGGCATCGTTGAGCTCTTTTAACCCGGCAAGGCCAGTTGCGTGTACAACCTGTCCTTTGTTTTCCGCATCATTGACAACGTGAACGCCCATAACCTCAAGGGCGGCAACAAGCGCGGCGCAGGCTCGCCGGGGGTGCATCCGTGCGGTCAGAGTGTCCCGGATGACAAATCCGGTGGGGCTGGGCGGGCACCACGCTCCAGCTTGCGCGGTGGTGATCACGCGCCATTCGGCCTGACCTTGCCAAAGTCTATCTGCCGTACCTTCGCGCTGCCGCGCAAGGTCAAGGCTGCGGGTATCCGAGATGGGTTGAAGGCGACCCAACCGACCATAACCGGAGGAAACGCCGCCGGTTTCTTCGACTTGCCGCCAGAAAGCTTCAGCCATGATCAGGCTTTCGAACTGAAAGGCTTTCTTGGCGTTCCAGTTTTCAGGTACATGCGGGGCCAATGCGCCGACCAGACCGCCGCTGGAGCCGGCTCCGGGGCCGAATGGATCGACAACCTGCACTTTCGCGCCGCGCCGGGCGCAGGTCCAGGCAATGGACAGGCCGAAAATGCCTGCACCGCGAACTGTAACATCGACCATTGCCAATTCCCTTTTCCTTGTTCAGTGTCGCGCCGCTTAGCTACAGGATTCCCCGATGGCAGACCAGCGTGCCAAATTGACTTGGACCGAGGATCAGATACCGGTCTCGGATCGTTTCGATGATCCCTATTATTCGCTGCAGAACGGGCTGGAAGAGACGCGACACGTGTTTTTGGCTGGCAATGATTTGCCTGCGCGCTTCACACCTGGATTTCACATTGCCGAGCTGGGTTTTGGCACGGGCCTGAATCTGCTGACCGTTTGGTCTGAGTGGGAGAAATCAGGTCAAACAGGACCCTTGCGGTTTACCAGTTTCGAAGCTTTTCCCATGGCCGCGAAAGATATGCAGCGTGCGCTTGAAGCCTTTCCCGAATTGCAAGCGTGGAGCAGCCGGTTTCTTGCGCATTGGACGGGCCGCGATTGCACGCTTGAAACCCTCGCGTTTGAGCTGATCATCGGAGATGCTCGTGAGACTTTGCCGAAATGGGCCGGAATAGCAGATGCCTGGTTTCTTGACGGGTTTTCGCCCGCCAAGAATCCGGAACTATGGGGTGCAGACCTGATGCAGGAGGTTGCAAACCACACCGTTACAGAGGGGACCGCCGCCACATATACCGCCGCAGGCTTTGTGCGCCGAGGGTTGGAGGATGCCGGGTTCGACATCACCCGCGCGCCCGGCTATGGCCGCAAGCGACATATGACGCGGGCATTCAAAGCATGACACAAAAGAACAACGTTGGCGCAGGCATCGCCTTAATGGTGGGCGCGACAATTGTCTTTGCCCTACAGGACGGAATCTCGCGCCATTTGGCCGGGACCTACAACACCTACATGGTGGTTATGATCCGCTATTGGTTCTTCGCGGCGTTTGTCATAGCGATAGCCGCGCGCTCTGCAGGCGGTTTGAGGGCCGCGACGCAAACAAATCAGTTGGGTCTGCAGATCACCCGGGGCGTGTTGTTGGCCGCAGAGATCTGCGTCGCGGTCTTCGGCTTCACTGTGCTTGGACTGATCGACAGCATGGCCATTTTCATATGTTATCCTTTGCTTGTCGCCGCACTCAGCGGGCCGGTTCTGGGCGAACAAGTCGGATGGCGGCGGTGGAGCGCGATTGGAGTGGGGTGTATCGGCGTTCTGATCATTTTGCAGCCCGGCGTTGGGGTATTTGACCCATGGGCGATCATTCCCCTGATTTCCGCCCTGATGTTTGCGATCTACGCCTTGTTGACACGTTATGCCGCGCGTCAGGACAGCACAGCCACCAGCTTTTTCTGGACCGGCGTCTCAGGCGCAGTTGCAATGACTCTGGTCGGTATGTGGTTTTGGGAGCCGATGGTCCCCGCCGACTGGGGCTGGATGGCGTTGCTGTGTGTAAGTGGTGCATCCGGGCACTGGTTGCTGATCAAGTGCTACGAGATGGCCGAGGCCAGCGCGGTGCAGCCCTTCGCCTATTTCCATCTGGTCTGGAGCGCGATTCTGGGGATCTCGGTCTTTGGCGAGATGCTGCGCCCCGAAGTTGTCGTAGGCGCAGCAATTGTTGTGGCCGCAGGGCTGTTCACCTTATGGCGCGAACGCCGCCAGAGATGATCCGATCAGCTCCTGCGAGAACGGGACCGGAAGCGCGGGCTGCCCCAATCGGGCCCGGTAAACCGGCAGGCTTTCGGTCACGCGCATCACGTAGTTGCGGGTTTCACTGAACGGAATTGTCTCGATCCAGTCGACGATATCGATCTGGCCCGCGCGGGGGTCGCCAAAACGTTCCATCCACGAGATCGGTCGCCTTGGCCCCGCGTTGTACCCGGCCGCCATCATCACTACGTTGCCGTTGAAATCAGCGGCCAGTCCAGAAAGGTAGTTGGCCCCCAGCTTGGCGTTGTACTGCCAATCCGTGGTCAATCGGCCGGTTTTGTGGCCACTGAGAATGCCCAGCTCACCTGCGACCAGCTTGGCTGTTGCAGGCATCACCTGCATCAGGCCGCGCGCTCCCGCGCCACTAATGACGACAGGATCAAACTCGCTTTCGCGTCGCGCAATCGCCAGCGTCATTTCCTTGGCCATAGGCAGGCGCATATCGGCCACCGGATGCATCGGGTAATATGCTGCGGGCAAAACAGTGCCTGTGGTCGCTGCCCGCTTGGCGATCATAACCGCCAGGTGCGGCTGTTTCAGCTCGATGACCAAGTCGCCAAGTTGATTGGCCTGTACCGGATCAAGGCTTTCAACCAGATGGGTCAGGAACCTCTCGGACAGGTTCGCCTCTCCGGCCTTCAGCAGCAGCAAGCCTGCTTCCAAAACACTGGAATCGGCAAATTCTGCCTGCCGCCAATGCGGTGCGCGGCGTGGGTTGGCCAGCTCTGTGTCAAACGGCCTTCCTATCTGTTCCGCAGCAAGCAAGCCGTAGAACGAAGTCTGGTAGTCGGCCCCTGCGGCATACGCGTCATATGCTTTGTCCGCATCCCCCAACGCAGCATAAGCCCGCCCAAGCCAATAGCCGCCGCGCCCCTTCGAGATTGGGGATCGGACCGCGTCCGAGAAGTTTTGGAAATGCCGTACAGCCGTGGCTGGGTCATTCAGCTTACGCAGCGCCAGAAACCCTGCCAGCCACTCCAGATCCGCATATCCATAGCCCATTTCAGGTGTCATGTGGTGATTGGCGGCGACGTCGTAAGCTCGTGCCAATCGTCCAGACCGCATCTCAAGCCGTGCCAGACGGCGGCGCCCTTCGGCCCATTTGTCGGGTTCGCCCAAGGCATCCGGGCCAGTCGAACGCGCCAGCATAAGGTCAATGGCACTGTCATCCAGTTCCTTCCTGTCCCGCCAGACAAACCGATCAAAGGCAAGCCCAGGCGCATCCTTTAGCGATTTCGGAACCGCCGCGACTTTGCTGTCCACACCAGGCTGGCGCTTTTGCAAGGCGATCCGCGCCTCTGCCAACTTGCGCTGATCGGCATTGACCAGCGAAAGCATTTGGCCGGAACTGACCAGATGACCATCCCACAACATTCGGTCCAAACGTGCGGTGTGATGCGGTTTCAACAGCTTCGCAAAGTTTTCCAGATACGTCTTCTGCAACCCCGAACCCATCGGCATGGTCCGCCACGCGGTGACGATATCCGCTTCGGCGTCTCCGACGCGCCCCTTTGCTTTCAGAGCGATTGCATAGTTCAAAGCACCTTCAGCAGTCTGAGGGGGCATGTCAGAATAAAACTTCAATACCCTGTCAGGATCGGCGCCGGTAAAGACCGGTTCGCTTTTGCGGCGCAACCATGCAAGTCCGGGCCAGTCCGGACGGCGTTCAAGAAACACCAGCACATCGCCCGAGCTGCCGAACCCTTCGCGCAGCCAGTGCCAGACGATGATATCGCGCGATACGGACCCGCGCTGGCCAGACACACGCAGCGCGGCGTTCCAGTCGCCCTTGCGCATTTCATAAAGACCTGCGCGCAAATCACCTGCGGCATCCGCCCGCGCAAGCTGCGGTGCCGTCACTGAATACACAATCACAGCAATCAACAATGCCAGAAAGCGTGTCATCCCTTGCATTTCCCAACCAACCGAGGATAGAGCCTGTGAGGATAAACCGTGCGTCGCCGGGATCAACTCACAAAGCTGGAAACGTGAGGGACCGAGGCGCAAAAACCGCAAATTGCACCTTAAAGGAGCGTGTCATGTTCAAAGGCTCAATGCCAGCCCTCGTCACCCCGTTCAATAACGGCGAGTTGGACCTGAAGACGCTCAAACACCTTGTGGATTGGCAGATCACCGAAGGCTCGACCGGTCTGGTGCCGGTCGGAACCACGGGCGAGAGCCCCACGCTCAGCCATGATGAGCATGAAACGGTGATCGAAGAGGTTGTGAAAACAGCGGCGGGCCGCGTTCCGGTCATCGCCGGGGCCGGATCGAACAATACGGTCGAGGCTATTCGGTTCGTGCAGTTCGCCGAAAAGGTCGGCGCGGACGCAGCGCTGGTCGTCACCCCCTATTACAACAAGCCGACCCAAAACGGCCTGATCGCACATTTTCAGGCTCTGCACGAAGCTGCGAATATTCCGATCATCATCTACAACATTCCCGGACGGTCCGTTGTCGATATGACACCCTCTACAATGGGTGAGTTGTCGAAGCTGCCACGCATCGTTGGAGTCAAAGACGCCACGGGCGATCTGGCCCGTGTCAGCCAACAGCGCGCGACCTGTGGCTCAGATTTCTGCCAGCTTTCCGGTGAAGATGCGACGGCGCTTGGTTTCAATGCTCATGGCGGTGTTGGCTGCATCTCGGTCACCGCAAACGTAGCCCCCAGGCTCTGTGCCGAGTTCCAACAGGCCACACTGACCGGGGACTATGCAAAAGCGCTGGCCTATCAGGACAAGTTGATGCCGCTGCACGAAGCCATCTTTATCGAGCCGGGCCTTGTTGGCGCCAAATACGCACTCAGCAAACTTGGTCTCTGCAGCACCGAGGTCCGTTCACCTTTGACCGAGCTTGAGGACAGCACCAAGGCCGCAATTGAAGCCGCAATGGCACATGCCAGCCTGATCTAAGATGGACCCGAGATGACAAAAGGGCGGCCTCGAAGCACGAGAGCCGCCCTTTTCATTTTACGGGTCCAGACTTCATCTGGCTATAAATACCTCGGGGGAGGCGCGGCTTGCCGCGTCGGGGGCAGAGCCCCCTTTAACGTTTCCCGTAGTATAGCCCTACGACATGTTCTGCTTGCGCAAAGAACAACCAGCGTGACGTCGCCACACCCGCCAGATGCGACGCTACGGCCAGCAACGCGAAGACGTGATTGAATGGTAAAACCAGCAGCAACACCGGCAGCAAAAAGGCCAGAACAAACGAGATGATCCGCAGCTTCTCGGCATGTTTGCGACCGACTACGTGCACAAATTCCCGCAGCAGATAGTTGGTTCCGGTATGCGGTGGTTCAAAGGCGCGGACGGATCCGCGCGCGCCAAGACCAGTCGCGGTGCCCAGATCGGTTCCCGAGGATGTAAACGCCTGATCCCCTTTGCGCCAGTACAAGATCTGTACAAGCGCGGCGATCAGAAGCAGTGGAATAGCAACGCTTGTTTGACCAGCCAGCAATGCACCACCCGCCAAGCTAAAGCTAAGGAACATCACTGGGGTCAGGTTCATGTTCCAGCGCGGGATGGTTTTGAGCTGTGTGTAGATCATCGACGTGGTGAAAACAGTTGCCAGCGAGAACAGCGCACCGATCAAGCCCAAAAGGCTCCACTTCTGATCCAGAAATACCAGACCAAGCGCGTAGAGGCCCATGAAAATCAGGGCCAGAACAGCGCACCAGCCTTCGCGGCTGAGCCAACTGGTCTTCCATTGGGTAAAGGCTTTCCAAGCGCGCTCCGGGTGGCCCAGATGGAACGTTGATGCCATCAGCCCGCCGACAGCCAACGCATAGGCGATGGCAAAGAAGACAAAAGCTATCCAGCCCGAGACGGCTGGAAACCCGAGGCCCAGGAAGACCAACAGGCCAAAACCCAGTCCGGACAAAGTGGTGAAGATAATGACGGAGGGTGCAGGATGCATCAGAGTTTCTCCAGCGTCTTGTCGAGCCAGCCGAGGAAACCTTTGGGTTCTTCAGCGACCGGCGCCAACAGGGGTGCCAATATGTCGATTTGGTCTTCAACCGTATCCTTGGGGCGCGGCGGCAGGTATTTGTTAACGGGTTTGGTGCCCATTTCGGGCATCAGATCCATGCCACCCCGGTCTGCAACCAGCTTGCTGACGTCGCTGTCAGGATCGCCCAGATCGCCAAAGTGCCGAGCACCAGCGGGGCAGGTGCGTACACAAGAAGGGACACGATCCACCTCTGGCAGGTTTTCGTTATAGATTCGGTCAACGCAGAGCGTACATTTTTTCATGACGCCTTCGGCCTGATCCAGCTCGCGCGCGCCGTAAGGGCACGACCAAGCGCAGAGGCCGCAGCCGATGCAGTCGCTTTCGTTCACCAAAACGATGCCGTCTTCAACACGCTTATAGCTGGCACCAGTCGGGCAGACGGTGACGCAGGGCGCATCTTCGCAATGCAGGCACGACTTAGGGAAGTGGATCAACTGAGCGTGACCTTCCGCAGGTTGCACTTCGTACGAATGCACCCGGTTCAGGAACGTGCCCGAGGGGTTGGCGCCATAGGCGTCCTGGTCGGACAGAGGCGCGCCGTAGTTTTCGGTATTCCAGCCTTTGCACGAGATCACGCAGGCGTGGCAGCCCACGCAGGTGTCCAGGTCAATGACCAGACCCATCTTGCGCTCGGTGGATGTGGGGAGCTGGGTCATGACTGCCTTGCCTCCGCGATTGTTGTGAGGGCGGGCTGGGGCTCAGCCCCAGACCCCGAGGTATTTTGGGCCAGATGAAAAGCGGATCGGGTCATTTTCCCACCTTCCACGCCAGGTCTTTCGGACCTTGGCCAACTGGTGATTTGATCGGTGCAAATTCCGGCTGGCTTTCTGCATCTGAAGGCGGTGCGGCCTTTTCGAGTTTGACTTTGAGGTCAAACCAAGCGGCCTGACCGGTGATCGGGTCGGAATTGGCCCAGCGCAAACCGTCGCCCTTTGCTGGCAGAAGCTCGTGGATCAGGTGGTTCAGCAGGAAACCCTTGGTGGCTTCGGGCGCGTCCTCCTGCAGGGCCCAAGCGCCTTTGCGTTTGCCGATGGCGTTCCAGGTCCAGACGGTGTTGTCGTTCAGTGCCGCCATTTCCATGACCGGGACCGTGATCTCTCCGTGCGGAGACGTCACCTTGGCCCAATCGCCGTCCTGCAGCCCGTGCTCGCGCATCAGCTTGGTCGGCACGTAGAGCGGGTTGCGCCCGTGCAATTGGCGCAGCCAGGCGTTCTGGGTGCCCCAGCTGTGATACATCGCCATCGGGCGTTGGGTCAGGGCATTGACGGTGAAGCCCTCGTTGCCAGTCTGATCGGTTTCGTACCAGATGGGCATCGGGTCCAGCGTCTCTTTTATGCGCGCGCGCAGATGATCCGGCGGTTGACGTTCGCCATGGCCTTCGGCGGCCAGCTGGAATTTGCGCATCGGTTCGGAATAAAGCTGGAACAGGTAGGGTTGCGGGCTGTCATAGATGCCCATGTCTACGGCCCAGTCCTGATAGGCAGTGTTCCACGGCTTGTAATAATCCGCACCCTGAGGGATGTGGGCCACGTAGAAGCCGCCGTTTTCGATGTAGCGGTTCAACTGGTCCGGGTTGACCTCGCCCCGACCTTCCTTGTCGCCGTTCTCGCCCCGGAACCCAGCCAGCGGGCCGATGCCCGGTTTGCGTTCGTGGTTCACGATGTAATCGGCATAGTCCGTCCACTTGGCACTGCCGTCTTCATTGGTGAAGCCGGGCAGGCCCATGCGGTTGGCCAGATCGATCAGCACCGACTGGAACCCGCGTACGTCGCGATCAGGTTCGATTACAGGCCAGCGGATCGCGTCTGCGGCGGCTTCGGCCTCGCAGATGGGGCGGTCAAGCAGTGAGATACAATCGTGGCGTTCCAGATAGGTGGTATCTGGCAGGATCAGGTCGGCATAAGCCACCATTTCCGAACTGTAGGCATCGGAGTAGATGATGCGCGGGATCACGTAATCGCCGTTCTCATCCTTGTCGGTCAACATCTCCATGACGCCCTTGGTGTTCATGGTCGAGTTCCACGACATGTTGGCCATGTACATGAAAAGCGTATCGATCTTGTAGGGATCACCTGCGTGGGCGTTCGAGATCACCATATGCATCAGCCCGTGGCTGGACATCGGGTTTTCCCATGTAAACGCCTTGTCGATCCTCGCCGGGCTGCCATCAGCCTTGAGTGCCAGATCATCAGGTCCTTGAACAAAGCCCAGATGCGGGCCGTCCAGCGGTGAGTTCGGAGTAACCTTGCAATGTGGTTTCGGGTGCGCCTCGACCGGTTTGGGGTAGGGCGGTTTGAAGCGAAAGCCGCCGGGAACCTCGACCGTGCCCAGCAGGATCTGAAGCACATGCAGCGCGCGGCAGGTTTGGAAACCGTTGGCATGGGCCGAGACGCCGCGCATCGAGTGCATGGCGACGGGCCGGCCGATCATCTTGGTGTGTTTTTCACCGCGGAAATCGGTCCATTCGTGATCCAACTCGAACGCTTCGTCGAAGGCGACGCGGGCCAGTTCACCTGCGATGGCACGGATACGCTGGGCCGGGATGCCGCACTGATCGGCGACATTCTCGGGGGCATATTCATCGCTGAGATACCGTTCGGCCATCAGGTGGAAGACCGGGCGGTGGGTGACGCCGTCTTTTTCGTAAGTGGCCGACAAGTCCGGGCGAACACCGGGCTTGTCAAAGGCAGTCAATTCACCGGTGACGCGGTCGATGACAAGCGGTTTGCCATCCTCATCCCGCAGGAACAAACCCTTGGTCGCGCCTTCGGACGCGTCGATCAGTACCGGTGCGTTGGTGTAGCGGCTGAGGTAGTCGAGGTCGATCTTGCCTGCTTTCATCAACACGTGAATCATAGACAGGATGAACAGCCCATCGGTGCCCGGTGTGATGCCGACCCAGTCATCCGCCACGGCGTTATAGCCCGAGCGGATCGGGTTGACACCGATGACCCGCGCACCTCGAGCCTTGATTTTGCCGATACCTATTTTGATCGGGTTTGAATCGTGGTCTTCCGCCACGCCAAACAACATGAACAGCTTGGTGTGGTCCCAGTCGGGTTGTCCGAATTCCCAGAACGCGCCGCCCATCGTATAGATGCCACCCGCAGCCATGTTTACGGAGCAGAAACCGCCATGCGCTGCGTAATTACATGTGCCAAAATTTTGTGCCCAGAAACTGGTGAAACTTTGGCTCTGGTCGCGGCCGGTGAAGAAGGCCAGCTTTTCAGGATTGTCCTCGCGGATCGGCTTCAACCAGCTGACGGCAAGTTCCAGCGCTTCATCCCAGCTGATTTCCTCGAACTCACCCGAGCCGCGCGGGCCAACGCGTTTCAGCGGCGCCCGCAGCCGCGACGGCGCGTTGACCTGCATGATCCCCGCAGAGCCTTTGGCGCACAGGACGCCTTTGTTGACGGGGTGATCCCGGTTGCCCTCGATATAGGCGACTTTGCCGTCTTTCATGTGCACGTTGATGCCGCAGCGGCAGGCACACATATAGCACGTGGTCTTGCGCACCTCGTCCGAAACTTTCGGAGATGTATCAAGGATCGGCTGCTGATGGGTCATTGGCGGGTCCTGTCGGTTGGGTTGGGAAGAATGTGTCAGTTTCTTCCCAATTTGAGAACACTGTTCCGAAAAACGGTGCGAATAAGTGCGTTACGTCTTTTTGGCTTGCAGGCAGGTCACAGCGATCATTTGAGTCACATCCTCGGCGGAGCATCCGCGCGAAAGATCGTTGGCCGGTTGGGCCAGCCCCTGAAGCACAGGACCAATCGCGGTGTAACCTCCCAGTCTTTGAGTGATCTTGTAGCCGATATTGCCCGCATCGAGATTGGGGAAAATCATCACGTTGGCCTGACCGGCGACGGATGATCCGGGGGATTTGCGTTCGCCGACCGAAGGAACAAAAGCGGCGTCAAACTGCAATTCTCCGTCGACGGACAGATCAGGTGCGGTCTGACGTAAAGTGTCCGTGGCTTCGATCACCTTGTCCACGTCCGGGTGTTTGGCGCTGCCTTTCGTCGAAAAACTGAGCATTGCGATTTTGGGATCGATCTGAAGAAGAGTCTTTGCCGAAGCGGCCGAGGCGATGGCGATTTTGCTCAATTCAGAAGCAGACGGATTGATGACCAGACCGCAGTCTGAATAAAGCATAGCCCGTGCGTCGGGTTGGGCATTTTCCGGAGGGTACATCAGAAAAAATGACGAAACCATTCCTGCATCGGGGGCCATTCCGATGACCTGAATTGCAGCACGGACAATATCGCCGGTGGTGTGCACTGCACCGCCAACCGTTCCGGTGGCGCGCCCGCTGCGCACCAGCATGGCGGCATAGACCGGCGCTGTTTCAACGGCAGCGCGAGCCTTGGCCAAGTCGACGCCCTTGTGTTTGCGCAATTCGTAAAATGTTTGGGTAAACTCCTCGGTCAGATCCGAGGTTGCAGGGTCATGCACCGCAACGTTCTGTGAAGGAGCAGCACCTTGGTCTTTCAGGGCTGCTTCGACTTCGGCTTGCGGGCCAACCAGAATAACATCGGCCAGATCGGCCTTTTGGGCGGCAAGCGCCCCCGCAACAACGCGGGGATCACTGCCTTCGCATAAAGAAATCACAGGACGGGTGGCCGGGGCGCGCTGACGCAACAGCTCGATTGGTGTTTGGGTCATGCGCGCTGGCTCCTGTTCTGCTTAGACGGCTTGCTCGCGCATGTCGTCGGCGTCGATACCGGCAACAGCTACAGGCTTTTTCATCGCGTCACGGCGGAAGGGCTCACCCAGTTCTTGGTTGATCAGAGCTTCGATCAGAGTGGTGATGCCGTTTTTCTGGTCTTCAATCGCCTGGTTCAGCGCATCGGTCAGCTCTTCCTGAGTGCGAGCGACAACGCCTTTCAGTCCACAGGCCTTGGCGATACCGGCATAGGAAACCTGAGTGTCCAGCTCGGTGCCGACGAAGTTGTCATCGAACCACAGGGTCGAGTTCCGCTTTTCCGCACCCCACTGGTAGTTGCGGAAAACGATCTGAGTCACGGCGGGCCATTCCGAACGGCCAATGGCGGTCAGTTCGTTCACGGCGATACCGAATGCACCGTCACCAGCAAAGCCGACAACAGGAACGTCTGGCTGGCCGATTTTCGCGCCAACGATGGCAGGCAGACCGTAGCCACAGGGGCCGAACAGGCCAGGGGCCAGGTACTTGCGGCCTTCTTCGAAGGACGGGTAGGCGTTGCCGATGGCGCAGTTGTTGCCGATGTCGGACGAGATGATCGCCTCTTTCGGCAGCGCGGCCTGGATTGCGCGCCATGCCATGCGGGGGCTCATCCAGTCAGGCTTGGCAGCACGTGCACGCTCGTTCCAGGTGGTGCCCGGATCGTCGTCTTCGTGGGTCATCGAGGTCAGTTCCTGTGCCCATGCGGATTTCTTCTGGGCGATACGGTCCTTACGCTCTTGACGGCCTTCGTCACCTGCAGTTTCGCTCAGGCGAGACAGGATGCCGGTGGCCACTTTGGCTGCGTCACCGATGATGCCGACGCTGACGTCTTTGGTGAGGCCGATACGGTCAGGGTTGATGTCGACCTGAATGATCTTCGCGTCTGCCGGCCAATAGTTGATGCCGTAGCCGGGCAGGGTCGAGAACGGGTTCAGACGCGTTCCCAGAGCCAGAACAACGTCTGCTTCCGAGATCAGCTCCATACCGGCTTTCGAGCCGTTATAGCCCAGCGGGCCAGCAAACAGCGGGTGGTTGCCGGGGAAGGCGTCGTTGTGCTGGTAGCCAACGCAGACCGGGGCGTCCAGACGCTCGGCCAGGGCTTTCGAAGCTTCGATGCCACCTTCGGCCAGAACAACACCGGCACCGTTCAGGATGACCGGGTTCTTGGCGTTCGAAAGCATTTCTGCAGCTGCCGCAACCGCATCTTCACCGCCTGCGGGACGTTCGAATTCCACGATCTTGGGCAGCTCGATGTCTACAACCTGGGTCCACATGTCGCGCGGGATGTTCAGCTGCGCCGGTGCGCTGGCGCGCTTGGCGTTCATGATCACGCGGTTCAGAACTTCGGCAACGCGCGAGGGGTCACGCACTTCTTCCTGGTAAGCAACACAGTCTGCGAACATGCGCATCTGCTCCATCTCCTGGAAGCCGCCTTGACCGATGGTCTTGTTGGCTGCCTGCGGAGTGACCAGCAGAACCGGAGTGTGGTTCCAGTAGGCGGTCTTAACAGCGGTGACAAAGTTGGTGATGCCAGGGCCGTTCTGCGCGATCATCATCGACATTTTGCCAGTGGCGCGGGTGTAGCCGTCTGCCATCATGCCGCCTGAACCTTCGTGGGCGCAATCCCAGAAGTTGATTCCAGCTTTCGGGAACAGATCCGAAATCGGCATCATTGCCGAGCCAATGATACCGAACGCATGTTCGATCCCGTGCATCTGCAGAACCTTAACAAAGGCTTCTTCGGTCGTCATCTTCATGTGAGTGCTCTCCAAACAAGTGGGTGAAACCGGGCAGATTGCCCGGGGTTTGATAAGGTTTTGGCGTATGGCCGCGACTGGCGTTAGGGCCAAAACGAAAGCCAGATTAGGTCCAGATGCCGCTTAGGCAGTCCGAATGGCGTCTGCGATCAGTTTGACGCCCGGCGCGATGCGCTCGGTCGAGATCGAGGAGTAACCGAGGCGGTAGAAGTTCTGAGGTCTGTTCCGCCCGGAGAAAAATGGCGCGCCTGGTTCAATATGAACACCTTGGGATTGCAGCTTTAATGCAAGTTGGGTCGTGTCTACTTGTTCGGGTGCTGACATCCACATTGAGGACCCGCCAATCACGCCACGTCCGGCCACGGTCAGCCCGCTTTCTTCTATGGCTGAGTTCATTGCCGTACGCCGCTCTTGCAAAGCTTTGGACATGCGCCGGATCTGCGCGTCGTAGTGACCCAGTGATAGAAAATATGCTGCTGTACGCTGTATGTGACCAGGCGGGTGACGCAGGACCAATGACCGAAGTGCACGTGCTTCACGGATAAAAGGTTCAGAGCCGACCATATATCCAAGTCGCAAACCGGGGAACAGCGACTTGGAAAAACTGCCGACATAAATCACGCGCCCATCCCGATCCATGGATTTGAGTGCTGGGGACGGCGCACCTCGAAAAGCCATTTCAAACTCGTAGTCATCTTCGACAACCATCGCATCCAGTTCGTGGGCTCGATCCAGCAGTTGGTTGCGGCGCTCGATTGGCATTGTCGCGGTGGTCGGGCTTTGATGGCTGGGAGTCGTAAAGATGACATCGGCGTCGTCAGGGATCGCCTCAGGCGGAAGCCCGTTTTGATCGACACTCAAGGGCGTAACCGCGCAGTCCCAATGGTTCAGTAGGCTCCGGAGCGCGTAGTAGCAGGGGTCTTCAATCACGGCGGAACGATTGTGAGTCAGCAAGATTCGCGACGCCAGCCAGAGCGCGTTCTGCGCGCCCAACGTGATCAGTATTTCTTCGGGGCGGGCGGTAATGCCGCGCCTGGGAAGGGTGTGGCGGGCGATGAACTCGACCAGAAGAGGGTCATCCTGATCCACGTAATCACCGGTCAGTGAATCGAAGTCCTTGTGTCCCAACGCGCGCACGGCGCACAAGCGCCAGTTGGCGTGATCAAACAAAGTCCGGTCAGCCTGTCCGTAAATGAACGGATAGCGGTACTCGCGCCAGTCGCTGGGTTTTGGCAGTACGTTGCGGTCCAGAAAACGACGCGCCAGTGCTTTGTCCCAGTCAACGGATTCTGTGCCGCGCTGGACAGGAGAGTATTTGGGTGGGACAGGAGCGTTATGCGAAACGTAGTATCCAGATCGTCCCTTAGCAGTCAGGTAGTCATTCGCCAGCAACTCTGTATAGGCCAGCGTTACCGTGATTCGACTGACGCCAAGGTGGGCGGCCAGTTTACGCGAGGAGGGTAGCTTTTCTCCTACGTGAAAGCGTCCTGACAAGATGCCCTCGGCAATCATCTGCTGGATCTGAGCCTGCAGCGTGCCCTGACCGTTGAGCTCAAGAAAGAATGTATCAACCGAAATCCCCATGCTTGCTTATAGGGTGGACTTAAGGGGTGTGCAATCTGGACTTACATGGGCGCGACGTATTTTCCGGGCCTGGGTTGACTAGAGGATTTATTTAAACTAAAAAACCGGAAATCTAGTTTAATGGAGGTGCCGCATGTGGGAAGCAGCAGCTGCCGGATTTTCCGCCATGGGCTCGGAGGCCCGGCTGAAGGTCCTCAAGACCCTGGTACGGGCTGGCGAGGCCGGTTTGACGGTTGGTGAAATACAGAGCAGGACGGGTATCGCCCCGTCGACCTTGGCCCATCACCTGCGGTTTCTTGCGGCCGGTGGTGTGGTTGAACAGGAAAAGATCGGGCGTACCACGATCAACCGGGCCAGTTACGATGAATTGAGAAACCTTGCGCAGTTCATTCTAAGCGAATGTTGCGCCGACGCGGTTGGAGAGGCTGCGAACGATGGCTGAATTAACACAAAACCCCAAAGTGACTGCCAAGGGCGTGATTGAACTGATCAAGACGCCGTGGGCATTGATCGTTGCAATTCTTGCGGCTGTGGCGGTCCTGGATCCAGGTAATCTGCGCGAAGTCATAACGTTTGCCGCCAAGGCTTTGGCGCATACAGGGCAATACATCCTGTTTGCCGTGTTGCTCTTGTCATACCTGAAGGCGACCGGTGCGGAAGTGATGGTGGCGCGCGCCTTTGAGGGGCGCGAGACCCGGATGATCTTTCTGGCTGCACTGTTTGGTGGGCTGGCGCCCTTCTGTTCTTGTGAGGTCATTCCATTTATCGCGGGTCTTCTGGCCCTTGGGGCGCCGTTGTCAGCGGTTATGGCGTTCTGGCTCAGCTCGCCCTTGATCGACCCGCCGACGCTTTTGATTGCCGCTGGTGCATTGGGATGGCCCTTTGCCATTGGCAAAGCCGTCGCGGCCGTTGCTTTGGGCCTGTTTGGTGGGTTCGCGGTGCGGCTGCTGATGCGCCAGGGTGCATTTGCCCAGCCTCTGCGCGAATACAAACCGGTTGGATGCTGCGGATGCGGTCCAAAACTGGATGACAAGCCAGTCTGGAAATTCTGGCAGGAGCCTGAGCGACGCGTTCGGTTCCGCTCGGAATTCGTGCACAACGGCTTGTTCCTGTTAAAATGGCTGGCTCTGGCCTACGTGCTCGAAGCCCTGTTGGTCAACTACGTACCTGCCGACCTCATCGCTGGCGCGGTTGGTGGGGAAGGTGTGCTGCCCATCGTTGTCGCCGCTTTGGTGGGAATGCCGGCCTATCTGAACTCGTACGTCGCACCGCCACTGCTGGCCGGTTTGATGGAGCAAGGAATGACAGCAGGGGCAGCGATGTCGTTTATGGTTGCTGGTGCCGTCAGCTCGATCCCGGCGATGGCCGCTGTGTGGTCGCTGGTAAAACCCCGCGTGTTTGCGACCTACCTGAGTCTTGGTGTGGGTGGTGCGATTTTCGCAGGTATCATCTTTCAGATGGTATAAATACAAAAGCCGCCCGACGTGAGGGCCGGGCGGCTTTATTACACGGGTTCAACCCATCAGTTGTCTTCGCACAGGTGTGGCAGTTTGAACCTATACCGGGCCTCGCCACTTTCGACATATACGCGTTTCTCGATACAAGCCGTTGTGCCCACGGTTTGGGAAATTTGCCCTTCGGTCGACGTGATTGAAGTAGCAGATCCATCCGGCAACCGAACCGAGGCGATGACTCCGTTTTTAAGATCTCCGTTCACCGCAGTCGCAGTCAAAACCGGTACTGTCAGGAAGGCTTCGTGCTCGTGTTCACCTTCGTCACCCAGCAGAAACAGGAACGTGACAATAGCGATCATGACAACGCCGCCAGCCAAACCAAGACCCCAGGTTTTGAGGAAGGCATAAATCGAGACGGCGCGATGCGGGCCAAAAACAGCGGAAAAAACGTTAAGCATGGCTAGTCCGTAAAAAAGCCCCAGCCGTACCGGCCAGGGCTGATTTTGGATTATGGGCGAAGATCATCTTCGTCTTCGTCATCCGCCCCACCTTTGGGAAGGTTGAAGAAGCTGTCGGCATCGATGACCGGCTCTTCGTCTTTTTCTTCTGCTGGCTCGTCGGACAGCGAGAAGGTTTCGAGCCCTTCAATGGCTGTCGGAATCTTCGGCGCGGCATCCATTTCCAGAGACTGTTCGGTCGAGACCAGTTTGCGACGCTCATCATCGCTCATCACACCGCCTTCGGCTGCTTTCTTGGCGGCTGCTTTCTGAACGGCTGTGTCCAGCTCAGATTGTTTGCAAAGGCCCAGAGCAACCGGGTCGATAGGCTGCATGTTGGTGATGTTCCAGTGGGTACGCTCGCGGATCGACTGGATTGTCGGTTTGGTGGTGCCCACCAACTTGGCAATCTGGCCATCGCTGAGTTCGGGGTGGAACTTGACCAGCCACAGGATCGAGTTCGGACGGTCCTGACGCTTGGACAACGGGGTGTAACGCGGACCACGGCGCTTTTCTTCGCCAGCGGCCGAAGGATTGAACTTGAGCTTCAGCTTGTGAAGCGGGTTGTTCTGCGCCGCGTCGATCTCGTCCTGCGTCAGCTGGTTGTTGGCGATCGGGTCAAAGCCCTTAACGCCAGCAGCGACATCACCATCGGCGATGCCCTGCACTTCCAACTCGTGCATTCCTACGAAATCCGCGATCTGCTTGAAGCTGATCGTGGTGTTGTCCACCAGCCATACGGCGGTTGCCTTGGCCATAAGCGGTTTTGCCATCAGCCCGTCTCCTATACATACATCTGTCCCGTCGCCGGAATGCGGCGGCCCCGGGGATTTGGGGCAGGTTTCCGTTGTCGGGGAACTTGGGGCCTATATAGTCCCGCATGTGCAAGAAGGGAAGAGGCGAATGCGCTGGTTCGTATTGTGGGTCTTCAGCGCGGTTGCCGCGCTGGCCGAAGGCGAAAAGGCCGGAGAGTTCGATTACTATGTTCTGTCGCTCAGCTGGTCGCCCAACTGGTGCGCCCGCGAAGGTGATGCGCGTGGGTCTGATCAGTGCGATGCGCGTCATGATCATGGCTGGATTCTGCATGGCCTTTGGCCGCAATTTCACCAAGGCTGGCCGTCGTATTGCAGAACGCCGGAAGCACCGCCAACCCGACGTATGACACGCGAAATGGAAGATATTCAGGGCAGTGCGGGCCTAGCCTGGCACCAGTGGAAGAAACACGGCACCTGTTCCGGGCTGTCGGCAGCCGATTATTTCGCGCTGTCCCGGAGTACCTATGATGCGGTTGAGCGCCCGGAGGTCTTCCGCAAGCTGGACGCATCCGTGAAGTTACCCGCCGAAGTGGTCGAAGAAGCGTTTCTGAAGGCCAATCCCGAACTAGAGCGCGACATGATCACGGTCACGTGCAAGCAAGGCTATATCGAAGAGGTCCGCCTGTGCCTGTCGCGCGACCTTGATCCCGTGCCTTGTGGCCGTGACGTGATCCGCGACTGCACCGCAAAGGACGCTCTGTTCGATCCGATTCGTTAAAGCTTTTTGTTCTGACAATCGCGGGCATAGTCCAGTGCTTTGGCGGTGCCTTTGAGATCGATGGCCATGACGACCTCACCAGCCGGATTGTAGACGGTCATTGTCTTGTTTTGGGCGATTGCGTTGACGAAGCCTCTGTCGGTGAAAAACACGGTTGCGCCCGGCACGTCGCGCTCGTTGAACCCGATGGCCGTGGCATCATAGCTTTTGCCGTCCAGATCAAAGCGGATCGGATAGCTCTCACCCTGTTTAATGTCGCCCCACGCCTTGTTGTAGACTGCGAAATACCCGCGATTGCCCAATGCGTCGTAGCCCAACCTGACCACCGAGAGATCCTGATACACCGTCTGGATCAGACAGCCATTGCCAAGTGCTGGGTCCATCATGATGTTCCAGCCTTCGACGAAGCCCTTGTCGACAAGTTCCTGCGACAGGGCGGTGGTTGCAGTGAAGGTGGCGAAGGTGAGGGCGAGAAGGCGGGTCATAACGTATTCCAATCAAAGGGATCAAGTCTGAGGCATTCTACTACGCGCGCACGGAAGGCAAAGGCCCTTTTGCTTTTTAGCGACCTTTTTGACTCCGGGTCTTGATCCATGCGCAAGGGTGAACCCTGCTATGAAGGCTTGGCCAGCAACTTGAAACCCGGACGCTGACCCATAGTTTTATGCCGAAACAGATTCAGGAGCGTTCCATGTCTCAATTTCCAAGAACCATTTCACATATCGGATTGTCGGTTCCAAATGTGGATGAGGCTGTAAAATTCTACTCCGAGGTCCTAGGGTTTTACGTCATCATGACGCCCACGGATGTGGTCGAGGATGACTCGGATATTGGCGTCATGTGCACGGATGTTTTTGGTCCGGATTGGAAAAAACTACGTATCGCACATCTGGCGACTGCGGATCGCATCGGGATTGAGCTTTTTGAGTTTGACGGGAATTACGCGCCCGAAAACAACATCGATTTCCGCAGAAATGGAACGTTTCACTTTTGCATTCAGGACCCTGACGTCGAAGGTCTGGTCGAAAAGATTGTGCAAGCCGGTGGAAAACAGCGGATGCCGATCCGGCACTATTATCCCGGAGAAAAGCCATACCGCATGGTCTATGTTGAAGACCCATTTGGTATCGTATTCGAACTCTACAGCCACTCGTATGAGCTGACCTACTCGTCTGGTGCTTACACCTGAAGCCTGCGAGCATGCTTTGATAAGCGTTAGGGCGAGAATGCAGTTGTCGCGCTGGTCCAACACGACCCGCTATATTTCCTTTCGCGCCCTGAGTGCCGCGGTGATTGTCCCGTCATCCAGATAATCCAGCTCTCCGCCAATCGGCACGCCCTGAGCCAGTGAGGTCAGGCGGACCTGCCCCTCCAACTGATCGGCGATGTAGTGGGCTGTGGTTTGGCCATCGACGGTGGCGTTGAGCGCAAGGATAACCTCTGTGATCCCTTCGGCCAGAACCCGATCCTTCAGGCGCGGGATGCGCAATTCGTCCGGGCCAACTCCGTCCAGCGCCGACAGCGTGCCGCCCAGAACGTGATAGCGGCCCTTGAACACGCCAGCGCGTTCCATCGCCCAGAGGTCGGCCACGTCTTCGACGACGCACAGCTCTCCGGTTGCGCGGTCCTCGCTGTTGCAGATGTCACAGATATCGGTGGTGCCCACATTGCCGCAATTCAGGCATTCCCGAGCGGTGATTGCGACCTGCTGCATCGCGTCTGAAAGGGGCGTCAGCAGCAGGGCGCGTTTTCGAATCAGGTGCAACACCGCGCGGCGGGCCGAGCGGGGGCCAAGGCCGGGCAGTTTGGCCATCAGGTCGATCAGATTGTCGATGTCGCTGTTCGAACTCACGGTCTGTCCTGCGTATCGCCGGAGGGAAGCTCCGGCGAATCCAATTGTGAAATGATGAAAATCAGAACGGCAGCTTGATGTCTGCGGGCAGGCCCATGCTTTCGGTCAGCTTGGCCATTTCAGCCTGAGAGCGCTCGGCAGCTTTGGTCTGCGCGTCCTTGATGGCAGCCAAAATCAGGTCTTCGACCACTTCCTTGTCGTCACCGTTGAATATCGACGGGTCGATGTCCAGACCTTTGAGCTCGCCTTTGGCGGTCGCCGTCGCCTTGACCAGACCAGCCCCGGATTCACCGACAACCATCATGTTGTTCAGCTCTTCCTGCATTTCGGTCATCTTTGTTTGCAAGTCCTGCGCGGATTTCATCATCTTGGCCATGTCGCCCAGACCGCCAAGCCCGCCGAGTCCTTTCAGCATAGGTATTCTCCTGTGTCTCTGTTTGGTCTCTAGATACGGCCCGTCGAAGCGCGGCACAAGGGTTGTCCCGCCGGTCGGAGAGGTCTTTCAAACCACGCGGACGTCGTGCAAGCCGTCTGTCTCGGTAACCGAGCAGCAGATCGATTTCAGGGTTCTTGGATGGTCGTAGTCCCAGGGACGACCGCGATGCATTGTTGCGCGCTCGTCCCAGATCAATACATCGCCGACGGACCAATGGTGCGAATAGACGTATTCGGGCTGCGTGCAAAACGCGATGGCTTCGTCCAGTAGGGACTGACTTTGTTCATGCCCCATGCCTTCGATGGCAAAGGCGTGCGAGGCGATGAACAGGGCTTCTTCTCCGGTTACCGGGTTCGGCCAAATCGCGCGCCATGGGCGATCTGGCCATCGCGTCATTTTTGGCAGCGCAGCGAGGTCGGCTGAAATTTTTGAACGGGAATGCGACAACCGGTGCCAGATGATGGCGTCCCTAAGAACGGATTTCAGACGATCTGGCATATGCGCCCAAGCGGCGCGGGTCGATGCGATCTCGGTTTCGCCGCCGGATGGCGGGACGACTTTTGCCGTCAGAATATTGATCAGCGCCGGCGTCGGCAGGAACGTGCTGTCTGTGTGCCACAACATGTTGGCCTGCAAATCCAACAGACGCAGATCGTCTTTCGCACGCAGCCCATCCTTGGTTTTGTTTGTCAGTTCGGGAAGCTGAAACTCAACATCGCGACCCGCTGCCATGGCTTCACGGTTTTCCAATGGCCCAAAAAGTTCGGCAAGGCGAATGTGGTCCGCATCAGATATCGATTGGGCCGGAAACAAAAGCACAGAGCGGGTTTCGAATGCGCGCCGGATTTCCGGAAAGTAACGCTGTTTGGTAACGTCGCGCAAATCTAGGTCGTGAACGACCAATCCGAAACGTGGGTGCAGTGGTGATGTTCGCATGAAATCCCTCCCTGGCATCATGGAAGGGTGTACCTGTTTGAAGGGTCGATCTGCTTCGTTTGCGACACGGGATCGAGCGCTTTCGGGTCAGTCTTCTTCGAACGGGTCCCACTCATCTTCAACTTCAGGAAGCGCTTCGGTCTCGACCTGGGCGGCGCGTTGTTCCGGCGTCTCGATCTTTGTGATCTTTGCCTTGGGGAATTGCGCCAGCACCGCCTGAACCAGAGGATGCTTTTCAGCTTCGGCCTTCAAGGCCAGCTCGGCCTCATCTCGCACTTCGGCAATTGTCGGCGTATCCCCGTTCGAGACGATCGAGACAGCCCACCGGTTTCCGGTCCAGCGTTGCAGGGCAGAGCCCAGCCGGGGCGCAAGGTCTGTCGTTGCATTCGTGGCTGGGGTGAACTCGATCCGACCGGGCTGATAAGACACAAGTCGCACGCCGTTTTCCACTTCAACCAGAAGCTTCACGTCGCGGTTGGCGCGGATCAGTTCGACCACGTGCTCAAAGGTCGGGTACCGGGCCAGGGCCGTCTGAGCATCCTGTGCCAATGCGGCAACCGGCGCGCCGCTTGAACCACGTGGGGCCGAGGCGTATGTGGATGCGGGGGTGGCGCTGGCCTGCGCGGGTGTTGCACCCTGCCGAGACATCAAGGTGCCGCCGCTAGGTCCACCTGCCGGAGGCGGCGGGGCGTCCTGCAGCCGTTTGACCAGTTCTTCAGGGCTGGGCAGATCAGCAACATGGGTCAGGCGGATAACGGCCATCTCAGCGGCCATCATGGCATTGGGCGCGGCCGAGACTTCTTCGAGCGCTTTCAGCAACATCTGCCACATCCGGGTCAGAACGCGCATCGGCAGGGCCTCTGCCATGTGTTGGCCACGGCTCCGTTCGTCCGGAGAAACGGTTGGGTCTTCGGCGGCGTCTGGCGTGATCTTCACGACGGACACCCAATGTGTGATCTCAGCCAGATCGCGCAAGACAGCCAATGGGTCAGCACCTTCTGCGTATTGGCCGCTGAGTTCTGTCAGTGCGCCTGCGGCGTCGCCCCGCAGGATCATGTCCATGAGGTCCAGAACGCGGCCACGGTCCGCAAGGCCCAGCATTGCGCGAACCTGTTCGGCAGTGGTTTCACCCGCCCCGTGCGATATCGCCTGGTCCAGCAGCGAGGTTGCATCCCTTGCAGACCCTTCCGCGGAGCGCGTGATCAGCGCCAGCGCATCTTCTGCGATCTCAGCGCCTTCCGCTGACGCGATCTTTTGCAGAAGGCCGATCATATCCTCGGGTTCGATCCGGCGCAGGTCAAAGCGCTGGCAGCGGGACAGAACTGTGACCGGCACCTTGCGGATTTCAGTGGTTGCAAAGATGAACTTCACATGCTCGGGCGGTTCCTCAAGCGTCTTGAGCAGCGCGTTGAAAGCGCTGGTCGAAAGCATGTGGACCTCATCGATGATGTATATCTTGTAACGCGCGCTGGCGGCGCGATAGCGGACACTGTCGATAATCTCGCGAATATCGTTCACGCCAGTTCGGCTGGCGGCGTCCATCTCCATCACATCGACGTGGCGGCCTTCCATGATCGCCACGCAGTGTTCGCATTGGCCGCAAGGTTCGGTCGTCGGGCCGCCATTACCGTCGGGCCCGATACAGTTCATACCCTTGGCGATGATCCGTGCGGTGGTGGTTTTTCCGGTGCCGCGAATGCCGGTCATGATGAAAGCCTGCGCAATCCGGTCCGCTTCGAACGCGTTTTTCAGGGTGCGCACCATGGCATCCTGACCCACCAGATCGGCAAAGGTTTCCGGGCGATATTTGCGGGCGAGAACCTGATAGGCGGGGCTGGGCGTGTCGGTCATGTTTTCTCGGTCGGATTCGGTGCTTCGGCTCAGCGTAGTGGTCGCTGCCTTCCGCGTCCACTGCGAGGCGCGATGATTTTTGATTTAGATTCTGACCGGATTCGCACTAAGCTGGTCCAACAAAATTTATGGTGCATTTTCGTTAAGAGTTCTTGGTGGAGGACACTGGTTTATGTCGCAACTGGTTATCTATGCCCTGCAAGTCGCGGGGGGTACACTTGCCCTGACATCGATGCCCGGACGGGGCGGGGATTATGAAAGGGATCTGGATACGATTGCCGCATGGAAGCCGGGGCTGGTTGTTTCAATGACAACGGACGTCGAGATGCTCCAAAACGGGGCGCAGGAATTCGGCAGCGATATCCAAAGCCGCGCCAGCCGGTGGGTGCATCTGCCGATCGAAGACTTTGGCGCCCCTACGCCTGCAGTTGAAGAGGCGTGGCCCTCGATCAGCGCGGCCGCCCGGCATGCTTTGACGGGTGGAGGGCGGGTACTGGTGCATTGTCGGGGCGGCTGCGGCAGGTCGGGAATGGTTGTTCTGCGGCTGATGGTCGAATGCGGCGAACAGCCAGACAAAGCCCTGGAGCGTTTGCGGGCGCTGCGTCCTTGTGCCGTGGAAACAGACGCCCAATTGGCCTGGGCAGCACAGAATTTTCAGGCTCAAGTCGTATAGTCTTAGGCCGAAATCTGTTCAGGCGCGTGCACGGGTTTGCGAGGCCGCAGCTTTGCAACCTCGATCATCGCGCAGGGTGGGTCTGTAATGATGCCGGATGGCAAGGCGCTGAACGTGTTTCCAAAGATCAGATCGGCGTAAGCGTTCAGGTCCTGCGGCTCTGCTTCAGGCTGTGTATCGCAAAAGATGCGAATTCTGTCTGATTGCGCTCGGAAAGTTGCGTGGCATCCTTGCGTGCAATGTGACAATTCACTGCCACCTTCAAACTCGAACCCGTCGCTTGTGGCGGCTGTGGCCTGCTTCATCGCCTCGGAAATTGAGCGTGCCAGCCGCGCCAGGGCAGGGCAGGTTTTGCCCGTCCGCTGACACACCGTTGCACTGTATTCATGCGTCTTCGTCTTCCAGATCATCCTGCGCCCTCCGCGCGTGGTGGGCAGGAGAGTTGGGTCAGGTGGGACGGCAACGTGCTGTCAGGACCTGCCCGGACACCCCGCCCGAGTTTCGGTTTCAGTTCCGATGGCAGGTCTCCTGACTTGCGGGTCATGGCTTTGCCGACCTTCCCAGCCCTAGGGGCCAGTGGTGTTTTGGCATCGCTCACCGCTTACAGTTGCGGGGGCAGTCGCGGATTTGGTTTGCGCCCGGATGACCAGACTGAACCGCACCGTGTTCCCTTTTCATCCCGACCCCTTGTGGGGGACAGGAACCATCACACAATCGCTAGCGTCTGATCCGGTTCCGAGTCAAGCTGATCTTTTACCCCGACGTGTGGTCATGCTGGATGGGGGGAACGTTCCTCTTTAGTGTTTAAAATATTGAAGCCAAGCAATTCAGTTTTTCAGTGCAGGGTCAGGGATCATGTTGGACGCAGAGCAGACGGTGTTGGCTGAAGATTTCCTTTTCCCATCCGGGTCCACGACCCTTGCAGCACGGTTGTACCGACCGCTGTCAGAGCCTGAAACCGTGGTTGTGCTGAATAGTGCAACGGGTGTGCCGCGCGACTATTATCGCCACTTCGCACAGTGGCTAGCGGCCGAGCGGGGTATGGCGTGTCTGACCTATGACTACCGGGATTTCGGGCATTCTCTGACCGGCCGTATGAAGGATGCGCGTGCAACAATGGCGGATTGGGCTTTGATCGACATGCCAGCGGCGCGGGCGGAAATGCGCAGGCGTTATCCTGATGCGCAGCAATGGACCATTGGTCATTCCGTTGGTGCGATGCTGGGGCCTGTTCAGCCCGACATCGACCAAATCGATCGGATGATTTGCGTGTGTTCGGGGCTCGTAACCCTCAGTGATCACCCATGGCCTTACCGTGGATTGGCCGGTGTTTTCTGGTATGGACACGCACCGGTACTGGTCAAAGCACTTGGCTATCTGCCGGGAAATGCGATCGGGTTTGGTGCGGACTTGCCGGGCTCGGTCTACTGGCAATGGCGCGAATGGTGCACGGCTCCTTTGAATTATGTACCTGAAATCGGACAAAACCTTCCTGAGGCGCGTTGGGACGGCTCCGGTAGACCCGTGGATTTGTTCACTTTCGAGGACGACCAGATGGTCCCGCCCGAAGCTGTCTGGCGGCTTGCCGACCTTTATGGCGCCGAGGCTAAGCGGCACCTGCTTAGGTCTGATGACTTCGGATTGTCAGAGATTGGCCATATCGGAGCTTTTGCTCGGCGTAATGCGGCAGTTTGGCCGAGCCTGATCGCGTGATCAGGCTCGACTTTTGAATTACCGAGTATTTTTCGCTTAACGCCCTTTATGCAGTTTTCGATCCTTCATGACACCCCGCACCATCTTACCGAACGCTTTGTCCCGTGCCCGGGATTGGGCGACGGTTTCCGAGTTGCGCTGATCTTCGCGCCGAAGCTTTCGCCATCGATCCAAGCGGGCAGGGTCAAGCACGCCTTGTTTGATCGCCCGCTGTACAGCACAGCCTGGTTCGGATTCGTGCTGACAATCTGAAAAACGGCAGTTCAGGCCAAGTTCGGCGAGGTCCGAGAACACCTCGTCGATACCGTCCTGAGCTTCAAGCAGACGCAATGCGCGCATTCCAGGCGTATCAATCAGCCAGCCGCCGTTGCGCATCCGGTGTAACGCGCGCGCCGTGGTTGTGTGCCGACCGCGAGCGTCGTTCTCGCGAATACCTGACGTCGCCAAATCCTGATCGGTCAAGCCGTTGGACAATGTCGTCTTGCCAACGCCTGACGACCCAACCAGTGCTCCGGTCTGGCCTTTGGGGCACCAGGATAAGACCTTTTCCAATTCCGTTAGGTCTAGCGCGTTGATCGCCAGAACTGTCAGAAACGGGTCCAGAGCCTGCACCTGTTCCGAGAAACGATTGGGGTCATCCGATTGGTCAGCCTTTGTCAGGACAACAACCGGGTAACATCCTGCCTGATGTGCAAGTGCCAGATAACGCTCTAGCCGGGGCAGGTTGAAATCAGCGTTGCACGAACTGACGATGAACAGCACATCGACATTGGCAGCGATCAGTTGCGTCGCAGCGCCTGTACCGGCGGCGCGCCGGTGCAACAGGCTGCGCCGGTCGAGTAGATGTTGCACGCGATTGTCGTCGTCCGTGAGAACCCAGTCTCCGACGGCATAGCTGCCGGTCGATTGATCAAGGGTCAGCAATGGAGATTCGCCCTGCGGATTCAGCCCGATCAGGCGGTCCCTATGAACGGAAGCGATGCGAAAAGGCGTGCACGAAGGATGAGCCGCGTGTTGCGCGGCAAAGTGAGAGGACCATCCAAGGTCCGAAAGTGAAGAATTCATTGGTCTGCCTGTTGTCAGAAACAGCAATCCCAACGGATGGCGATCGCGCATCCCCGGGTCATGTGTTCAGGCAGTCAGCAAGTAGTGTGAGATCAGAACCGCGCTGCCCGAAGGGTTTTTGTTACAATCATAAAGCCCTCCTGTGGCTAAGGTTCATGAAGTGAGAGGTTGGACATCGACCCAAGCGGGGCTCGTTGTGGCTGCTTCCTTCCGGACCTGACCAGGTTGGCGAGGCGCTCGCCCGCGCCAACCTCTCGAGTCTGGATATAGGGAAGGTGTGGGCAAAAGACAACCCGTCAGAATGTCAGGCGAATACGTTCGAACCCATTGGAATCTGATTCCAGCAGTCTGGCTTTGAACGGGCGCAATTCGTTAATGTGTTTTAACGCACCCGGACCGGTTCGAAGCACGGATTGTGTACCTGTTTGGGGTGCCAGCACAAAAGGATAAGGTTGCTGCGCGATTGGATCAGGCGGAAGGCGATCGGACAGGTAATCCCGCACCAAATCCTTGATGTCCAGCGACGGCAGATTGATGCGTTGGGCCGTGGAAGCGGCGGGGAAATGCCCACCACCGCTGACGCGGTAATTGTTGCTGGCCAGCACTAATCTCTGTTCAGGAAGAACCGGCTGGCCTGCGTATTTCAGGTCGCGAATCCGTCTGTTAGCAGGATCGATCATGCGCCCCTCGGCGTTGAAGCGCGCTGGTTGCGACGGATCAATTTTATAGGTCAGGCCAAAGATGACGTCGAAATTGTACCCGGCGCGTTTGGGGTTGATCAGATCCGTTTCGACATCACAGGCAAGCTGGTTGAACATGCTTGCCGACATTTCAAGCCAGTCCAGCACATCTGCGCCGCTGATCTGGATGGCACGCAATTCGTTGGGAAACGGATACAGATCCGCAACATGGCGCAGGCATATTTCTCCTGCCGGAACATCCGTAAAGTGCCTGGGGCCTGCGCGGCCGCCGCTTTTACCGGGAGCCACGACTGACAAAAGCGGTAATTCGCCCGGGGCGGATCCATGCAGGAAAGGACGCAGAGCTGCAGCCTGTGCCGCGGCAACCAGGGCCAGCCCGCGATCTGGTGCGCAGAAGCTGAAATAGCTGTGCATGGTGTCAGCCACGTGCGCCACAGGTTTGGCCACTGCGCGACGGGTTTGACGATGGGCATTGGCAACAAGGCGCACCAAGTCATCGTCTTCATCGACCTCAGCGCCATTTTCACAGACAGGGTGCAGTTCAACGTGGCAATCCGTAACGCTGAACCCGGCATCTGGCCGAGGTGTAACAACCAGATCGATTACGCCAAGATACGACCCCGCGGAACCGGCCATGACAACCGGTGTTTCATGTATCAACCCTTTTTCCTGATCGAGATACGAGGCGTCGCCGTGGCCGCCGCCTGGAAAGGTCAAGTGAGTGTGCCCGGCGACAATTGCGTCGATTCCATCTATAGCTGCCAGGGGGATGACGGCGTTTTCCATGCCTTCAGAAGCATCCGCCGGACCCAGGCCTGAATGGGCCAACATCACTATCAGATCACACCCTTGATTGCGCAGAAGCCCAGTCAGGTCGCGCGCGGTTGAGAAGATACCGCTGGCTGTTACCTCTCCGTTCAGGTGATGTTCTTCCCAGCGGACGGTCTGGGGGGGAAGACCAGAAATAAGGCCGATGCGAATGGGTGTCTCGGTGCCGTTCACAGATACGGTTCGGTCCAGGATTGCATGGCTATGCCAGATCTGATTGCCGCCCGAGCGAAGCAAGTTGCTGCACAAAACCGGGCATGGCGCTTGTGCGAGGATGTCGTCCAAGGTTGGCAGCCCAAAGCCAAAATCATGGTTTCCAAGGCCGATGGCGTCGTAACCAAGCGCCGCGAACGCCTGCATCATCGGATGCGGTGTGTCGTTACGAACAGCCCATTCGCCCAGAGGTGTACCCTGAATAGAATCTCCGTTGTCCACCAAAAGGACCAACGCGTCATGGGCTTGTTGACGGGCGTTTCGGATCAGGCTGGCGGTGCGCGTTAACCCAAGCGTCGGGTCCTGGGTGTCTGTGTAATAGTCAAAACCTGTCAGGTGCATATGCAGGTCAGTCGTTGCCAGAATGCGAACACGCCCGTAGTTTTTCGCGGGGCGTACCTGCTTCAATGGGTTTTGCTTCACTTCGGATAGTCTGCTTTTGAAAAGGGTTATTGATTAAATAGCACAGAGCGTAACTTAAATGATTTTTCCGAGGCCGTCATGCGGCTTTTCGACGGCGGCGATGTGTAGCGCAAAGGATTGAATTGCCATTGCAACGCAGGCTGTGACATGGCAGCCCTGTGCCCCGAACCAAAAGGAAACCCAATGAAACACGCAGAGCAGGTGACGTTTGGCGGCTCGGGCCTGGATCGGGCGGCCCATATTCGCGGGAGCGCTGAACTTCTGGAAGAAGCGACAAACAACCCGGCCACGCAATGCATGATGGTGTGGCGCGGCAAAGTTCTGGTGGAAGGTGATGGGTTGGATCAGCTTGTTTTGCTGCCGATGACGCATCCGTTGGTCAGTGACGGCCCCGAAGGCATAGTTGAGGCCCCGGTCTTTTTGGGTTTGACCGCCGAAGATGCGCCTTTGTTTGCCGTGGATATCTCTGCCTGGACGGCAGAAGGTCTGGACCTGACCGGACTAGGGGAGTTCGTAGACAAATCTGAGCAGCAGCATCCGGATTTGCCGTATGGGTGTGTGTTTGCCGAGTTGCGCCGGATCATGACGCGATTGTCGGCGCGGGATGCGGAACTGGCCGCGACGGCTAAGGCAGTGATCGGCTGGCACGAAACGCATCGGTTTTGTGCGCGTTGCGGTGCAGCCAGTGAGATGTCGCAAGGCGGTTGGCAACGCAGTTGTCCATCATGTGGCGGGCAACACTTCCCACGTACCGACCCTGTTGTGATCATGTTGATCACATATGGGGAGAATGTGCTGATGGGGCGGTCTCCGGGTTGGCCCGAGGGGATGTTTTCGTTGCTGGCCGGCTTTGTCGAGCCCGGAGAAACCTTGGAAGCTGCCGTACGCCGCGAGGTAATGGAAGAGGCGGGCGTGCCGGTCGGGGAAGTATCCTATCTGTCCAGCCAGCCCTGGCCATTCCCGGCTTCGTTGATGTTCGGCTGCGCGGGTGAGGCACTATCGTGTGACATCGCTATTGATCCCGTCGAGATCGAAGAGGCGATGTGGGTGAGCAAATCCGAGATGATGCAGGCCTTTGCCGGGGACCATCCAACTCTGTTGCCCGCTCGCAAAGGTGCAATCGCACATTTTCTTCTTGAGAACTGGCTTGCGGATACGCTGGACTGACGAAATATTGGCGCGGCCATAAACATCGAAGGGTATCATGCAGTTTTCAGCCCGTGAGGATATCGAAGCCCCAATCAACGCGGTATTCGACATGGTGTCGGATTTCGAGCGGTTCGAACGCATGGCCATGCGCCGGGGGATCGACGTAAGGCGCTCAGATGCCGAGGCGATCTTTGCTGCGGGAACTGAATGGCAGACAGAGTTCAAGCTGCGCGGCAAGTTGCGCCAGATGTCGGTGATCATGGCGGGCTACGACCGGCCTTCGCAAATGCGTTTCGAGGCCAACAGCAAGGGCATGACCGGCCTGACAAGTGTGGATTTTCTGGCCCTGTCACCGCGCAGAACGCGCCTGAGCCTCGAGATGTCACTGGTGGCCAAAACCTTGCCTGCACGCCTGTTGTTGCAATCTGTAAAGTTGGGCCAATCCCGGTTTCGCAAACAGCTGCAATCCCGGCTGAGTGAATTTGCACGCGAGTTGGAGCAGCGCCATCTGCATGGCGCATAACAAAACGCTGTTGCGCTGTTACATTGTGCGATTGAGCAAAAGAGGCAGGTTGTCGAGTTGAACGGCCACAAGCGCTAGCGTGATGATCGCTTGCAAGGAGGCTGGGCGCAGCAACCTGCGCCAATCCAAATTTGCCCAATCGAAGGAATTGTTACCTATCCGCGCGGTTGCGCGGCTGGGTAAACGCCCAGTATTTCAACGTTGGTCGTGAAATGCTCTAACTCGTCCATGGCCAGTTGCACATTCCGGTCGTCGGGATGCCCGACGATATCTGCATAGAACTGTGTCGCGGTGAAGGATCCGTCGACCATATAGCTTTCCAGCTTGGTCATGTTGATCCCGTTGGTAGCAAAGCCGCCCATCGCCTTGTAAAGCGCCGCCGGGATATTGCGGACCTGAAACACAAAGCTGGTGATCATGCCATGTTCGCCGCGACGTGTCAGATCGAACTGGCGGGACATCACAAGGAAACGGGTCGTGTTGTCGTCACTGTCCTCGATGTGGCGGGCCAGCACATTCAGGTTGTAGATCTCACCAGCCAATTCGCTGGCCAGCGCTGCAGAGTGGAGGTCGCCCACCTCAGCCACTTCGCGTGCCGCGCGGGCGTTGTCGGGGCTGACACGCCCGCGAATGTCGTGCTTTTTCAGGAACCCCGCGCATTGCGGCAGCAGCACCAGATGAGAATGTGCCTCGGTGATATCTTCCAGTTTTGCGCCGGGGACGCCCAACAAGTTGATATGTACCCGCACAAATGCCTCGCCGATGATATGCAAGCCGCTATGAGGCAACAGCCGGTGAATATCGGCGACCCGTCCGTAGGTTGTGTTTTCGACCGGAAGCATCGCCAGATCGGCCGCGCCGGAACGAACCGATTCGATCACATCTTCGAAAGTACGGCAGGGCAGGGCCTCCATATCGGGCCGCGCGTTGCGGCACGCCTCGTGACTATAGGCGCCCGGTTCACCTTGAAATGCGATGCGATTGGTCATTTGGTCGATTCCATGCAACAAGTTCGCGATTTGGTCGTTTCGTCGCGGTGTCTATACCTTGCCTCTCGTAAGGGGAAGCCTTAGACAGCAGCCCAGACAGCTGAAATGGACTCGCGATCAATGTTCGACACGATGACAGTTACCAAGGCCGCTGCAGGCCTGTTCGGCACTTTCCTGGTGCTGCTTCTGGCCAAATGGGGGGCGGATGTCCTCTATTCTTCCGGTGGCCATGGCCACGCTGAGGCCGCCTACATTATCGAAACCGAAAGCTCGGGCGAAAGCGCCGACGGTGAAGAAGTGGTCTTCGAAGACCTGCTGGCCGCCGCTGACGTTGAGAAAGGTGCCAAGGTTTTCCGCAAGTGCACCGCGTGCCACAAGCTGGAAGACGGCGCAAACGGAACGGGCCCATACCTGTACGCTGTTGTGGACCGCCCTGTTGCATCGGCCAAGGGCTTTACAGGTTACTCGGCCAGCATGCAGGCCCACGGCGGCAACTGGACGCCTGAGGCGCTGGATGCCTTCCTGGAACGCCCAAGCGCCTACATCTCGGGCACATCGATGAGCTTTGCGGGTCTGAAAAAGCCGCAGGATCGCGCAGACGTGATTGCCTATCTGCAGACAATCGGCAACTGATTGCCAGTCAGATCAAAGCTTTCCAAAGCCGCTGCCCCATGCAGCGGCTTTTTTTGTCTGAAGGAAACTTCACAAAGCGCTCACGCATTCTAAACTTGAATCTGTCAGCGTTGGCACTTTAGCTAGCGGTTACGACATTGATGATGACAATGACCCAAAGGACGAGCCACATGATATCCCTGATGCCCGCTGCACGTGATCTTAAGATACGGCCTTGGGCTGGCATATTGGGGCTGTGCACGGCTTTGATCACTCCGCAAATCGTGCAGGCTTTGGACGATGGTGTTACCAGCAGTCATGGCTACTCATATTTTGGCAATCTGGATTATCCCGCTGATTACGCTCACCTGAACTATGTGAACCCGGATGCTCCTAAAGGTGGTGAGCTTTCTTTGGCTGCCTCGGGCACGTTCGATTCTCTCAATCCCTATTCCCGCAAGGGGCGCGCTGGCGCTTTGACGACGCTGCAATATGATCGCTTGTTTGAAAGTGCGGATGACAGTGTCGGGCAATATTACGGAGTATTGGCAGAAAGTCTGGAGTATGACGAAGGGCGGAACTACGTCATCTTTCACCTGCGGCCCGAAGCAACCTTTTGGGATGGAACGCCGGTAACGGCGGAAGATGTCGTCTATAGCCACCGCCTGTTCATCGAACAGGGTCTGCCCTCTTACGCGCAGGCCGTGGGTCGCATGGTGACGGGGGCCGAAGCGCTGGATGAACATACGGTTAAGTTCTCGTTTAACCCCGAAGTTACCCGCCGTAGCCTGATCGAAACAGTAGGCTCGACCCCCGTATTTTCAAAAGCGTGGTTCGAAGCGGATGAGTCCAGGCGCCTGGATGAGCCTCGCCTGGAAGTAGCGGTTGGATCAGGTCCGTATAAGCTTGACAGCTACGACATCAATCGTCGGATCGTTTACAAGCGCCGTGATGATTATTGGGGCAAGGATCTGCCGTTCAATGTTGGTCGGAACAATTTCGACACAATCCGCGTCGAATACTTTGCTGATCAGACCGCGGCGTTCGAAGGTTTCAAAGCCGGTGAGTACACGCTGCGTATCGAAAGCGACCCCAAGCTTTGGGCGACGGGGTATGATTTCCCGAAGCTGAGCGAAGGCGAGGTGGTTCGCGATGAGATCGTGGATGGTAGTCCGCCGACCCCATCGGGTTTTGTTTTCAATCTGGGAAAACCGCAGTTTGCTGACAAGGACGTCCGCAAAGCCCTTGCCTTAGCCTTTAACTTCGAATGGGCAAACGAGTCTTTGCTGTTCGGGCTGAATGCGCCACGCAATTCCTTCATTCAAGGCACCCCGCTTGAGGCAAAAGGTCTGCCTGAAGGTGATGAGATGGCGTTTTTGCAAGCTTTGGGTGACGTTGTGCCCGGAGACTTTCTGACAGAGCCTGCGGTCTTGGCCCACGAGTCAAATCCTGCGCGTCTGAACGATCGGAGAAATCTTCGTAAAGCAGCGAAAATACTGGACCAGGCCGGTTGGCCTGTTGGCGATGGCAATGTGCGGCGCAATGCCGAAGGACAGACATTGAAGGTGAATATCCCCTATCCTTCAAACCTGCCGACTTCAACAGCAACCATGATCGAAACCTATGTTCAGAACTTGCAGTCTATTGGTGTCGACGCTTCGGCTGAAAAGGTTGACCCGGCGCAGTACACCCTTCGCAGCCGCGAGAGGGACTACGATATGGTCTATTCCACACGTTACGGTTCATTCCTGTCCACAGGCGGCGGGTTAAGCCAGATGTATGGATCGGAAGAAGCTGCATTCAGCCTCTTTAACCCCGCCGGATTGGCTAGCCCCCTAGTTGACGCAATCATTGAAGCGTCTTTTGAAACCGACAATCAGGCAGATCAGGACACGGCACTTACTGCGCTTGATCGCGCCTTGCGTTATGAGTTCTTCGTGGTCCCTGTGGGATTCATCGCTGACTACTGGACGGCATATTACGATATGTACGAATACCCCGAAAACCTGCCGCCCTATTCGTTGGGTCATCTGGATTTGTGGTGGATCAATCCGGAAAAAGAGGCTGCGTTGAAAGCGAAAGGCGCACTGCGATAACATGGGCGCCTATATTCTAAGACGCTTGTTGCTGATCATTCCAACCCTTTTGGGCATCATGATCGTCAACTTCACGCTGGTACAATTCGTGCCGGGTGGACCGGTCGAGCAGATCATCGCGCAGATCGAAGGTCAGGGGGACGTATTTGCCGGATTTGCGGGTGGAGGCGATGCTGGCGCAGGTTCTGAACCCGCAGGTGGTGTTTTCGATGATAAATATGTCGGCGCACGCGGCCTGCCGCCCGAGTTCATTGCTGAGTTGGAAAAAGAATTCGGTTTCGACAAACCGCCTTTGGAGCGGTTCCTGATTATGATGGGCAACTATCTGACGCTGGACTTCGGCGAGAGTTATTTCCGTTCGATCAGTGTGATTGATCTGGTGCTTGAAAAGATGCCGGTTTCAATCTCATTGGGTCTGTGGTCGACCCTGATTGCTTATCTGGTTTCTATTCCGCTGGGCATCCGCAAGGCGATCAAAGATGGATCACAGTTCGATACCTGGACCAGCGGGGCGATCATTGTGGCTTATGCGATCCCGGGCTTTCTGTTTGCGATCCTCCTTCTAGTGCTGTTCGCGGGTGGGTCGTACTGGCAGATCTTCCCGCTGCGCGGATTGACCTCGGACAATTGGGAGAGCCTCAGCCTGTTCGGCAAGATTGCGGACTACTTCTGGCATATTGCGCTGCCGACCATTGCGCTCACGATCTCGGCTTTTGCGACACTGACATTGCTGACCAAGAACTCGTTTCTGGATGAAATCAAGAAACAATATGTCATGACGGCCCGCGCAAAGGGACTGAGCGAGCGAAAGGTGCTGTATGGTCATGTTTTCCGCAACGCGATGCTGATCGTGATCGCGGGCTTTCCTGCGGTGTTCATCGGCGTGTTCTTTGGTGGGTCGATCATCATCGAGACGATTTTCTCGCTGGACGGTCTGGGCCGTCTGGGATTCGAGGCAGCCGTGGCGCGCGATTACCCGGTGATTTTCGGCACCCTCTTCATCTTCGGCCTGATGGGGCTGGTCGTTGGTATCATTAGCGATCTTATGTATGTGCTGGTCGATCCGCGCATCGACTTTGAAAAGCGGGAGGGGTAAATGGCGCTCTCCCCTCTGAACCAGCGTCGCTGGAACAACTTCTGTCGCAACCGGCGCGCGTTCTGGTCGCTCATCATATTCTCGGTTCTGTTTGGCCTTTCCCTATGCGCCGAGTTTATCGCAAATGACAAACCCATCGTCGTGAAGTACCGGGGTGAGTTCTATACGCCGATCTTCAACTTCTATGCGGAAACGGAATTTGGTGGCGATTTCCAGACGGAAGCCATTTATCGCGATCCCGAAGTTCAATGCCTGATCGATAGCGGCGGACTGGAAGAGTGTTTCGACGATCCCGAAGGCATCATAGAACAAATCGACGCCGGGACTTTCCAGGCGGAAGGGTTCGAGCGTGGCTGGGCGCTTTGGCCGCTGATCCCATACTCCTTCAACACTTCGGTAGACCGACCTGGGGCTGCGCCTTTGCCGCCCAACGGTCAGAATCTGTTGGGCACGGATGACACCAAACGCGATGTGCTGGCACGCGTGATATACGGGTTCCGGTTGTCGATCCTGTTCACACTGCTTGTGACCGGTGCCGCCAGCCTGATCGGTATTTTCGCTGGTGCAATTCAAGGATTCTTCGGCGGTTGGTTGGATCTGATCTTTCAACGGATCATCGAGATCTGGTCAGCGACGCCTTCGTTATATGTGATCATCATCATGTTCGCTGTTCTGGGCCGAAGTTTCTGGCTGCTGGTAGCGTTGATGATCCTGTTCAGTTGGACCGGTTTGGTCGGCGTCGTACGCGCGGAGTTTCTACGCGCGCGGAACCTTGAATATGTGCGCGCGGCGCGGGCGCTGGGCGTCGGCAATATGACCATCATGTTCCGCCATATGCTGCCCAATGCAATGGTGGCCACCTTGACTTTCATGCCCTTCATTGTCACCGGAACCATCGGCGGTCTCGCCTCGCTGGATTATCTGGGCTTTGGCTTGCCATCTTCTGCCCCGTCTTTGGGAGAGCTGACCTTGCAGGCAAAACAAAACCTGCAAGCCCCGTGGCTGGCTTTCACAGCCTTTTTCACCTTTGCCATCATGCTGTCGCTGCTGGTCTTCATTTTCGAAGGCGTGCGGGATGCGTTTGATCCTAGAAAGACCTTCTCATGAGCTTGCTGGATGTGAACAACCTCAAGGTCTCGTTCCGGCAGGACGGTCAGGTCAGCGCTGCTGTCAAAGGCGTTTCCTTCACAGTAGATCGGGGTGAAACCGTTGCATTGGTGGGCGAATCCGGCTCAGGCAAATCCGTAACGGCTTTGTCGACAGTGTCACTGCTGGGTGACAGTGCACTGGTCGAAGGATCGGTGACCTATGATGGGCAAGAGATGATCGGTGCGTCCGAGCAGCATCTTATGGATGTACGCGGCAATGACATAAGCTTCATCTTTCAGGAGCCAATGACCTCGCTGAACCCGCTGCACACGATTCAAAAGCAAATGGCGGAATCGCTGGCGCTGCATCAGGGGGTAACCGGTGACGCGGCGCGGGGGCGGATTTTGGAGCTACTGACCAAGGTTGGTATCCGCGACCCCGAGGACAGGTTGGACAGCTACCCCCACCAGTTGTCTGGTGGACAAAGACAGCGGGTGATGATCGCAATGGCGCTGGCCAACAAGCCGGACATTTTGATTGCCGATGAACCGACAACGGCGTTGGATGTGACCATTCAGGCGCAGATACTCGAGTTGTTGGCCGAATTGCAGAAATCCGAGAATATGGGGATGCTGTTCATCACCCATGATCTGGGTATCGTACGCCGGATTGCCGACCGCGTTTGTGTGATGAAGGATGGTGAGATTGTCGAAACCGGTGTCACGCAGGACATCTTTGACAACCCACAGCATCCCTATACCCGGAAACTTTTGGCCGCGGAACCTTCGGGTCAGCCCGAACCGGTTGCCTCAGACGCGGAAGAGGTCGCGCGCACCGATCACCTGAAGGTCTGGTTCCAAATCCAGCGCGGATTTCTGAAGCGTACTGTTGGCTATGTGAAGGCGGTGAATGACGCCACGCTGAGTGTACGCGCGGGTGAGACTTTGGGAATCGTCGGCGAAAGCGGTTCGGGCAAGACTACGCTGGCGCTGGCGATCATGCGCCTCATTGCGTCCGAAGGCGGCATCACCTTCCGCGATCAGGATGTGCGAAGATGGTCTACCCGCGAATTACGCAGATTGCGCAAAGATATGCAGATCGTGTTTCAAGACCCGTTCGGCAGCCTTAGCCCACGCATGACCTGTCAGCAGATCATCGCGGAAGGTCTTGCCATTCACAACATTGACCCTCACCGCGCCCCGCGTGAGCTGGTCGCCGAGGTGATGACCGAAGTGGGGCTGGATCCTGCGGCGATGGACCGGTATCCGCACGAGTTCTCAGGCGGACAGCGCCAGCGTATCGCCATTGCGCGCGCGATGGTTTTGCGGCCCAAACTGCTGGTGTTGGACGAACCGACCAGCGCGCTGGACATGACGGTGCAGGTTCAGATCGTTGATCTGCTGCGCGATCTGCAGAAGAAATACGGGTTGGCCTATCTGTTCATCAGCCACGACCTGAAAGTCGTACGGGCGATGTCGCACAACGTGATCGTCATGCGAAATGGGGATGTGGTGGAAATGGGTGCGGCCGAGGCATTGTTCGAAAACGCCCAGACCGACTATACCCGCGAGCTGATTGCAGCGGCGGGCTGAGATCAGCCCGCCTTCCTCTGGCCATTACGCGCTTGCCTTTTCTTTGGTCGCAGCTTTCGGTACTGGCCCGCGCAGTTCTTCGTAGTGATCAAAGGTTAGCTTGACCCACCCGGTTCCGCGCGTGGCACTGGCAAGGGTGCGATGCAGTTCATCCTCGGTCACGGCGGGGATCTGGGCGTTGAAGATCTCCCATCCCGACGCGTTTGGGTTGCCTTCAAATCCCAGAACCTGCCCTTGCAGCGAACTGATCGTTGGCACGAGATCGCCCACAAAGTCCGATGGCAGGTGAATCTCGGCGTTCAGCATCGGTTGCAAAACCACTGGCTTGGCCTGAGGTAGCGCTTCACGCACCGCGTTCTTTCCTGCGGTTCGGAACGCATAATCCGAACTGTCCACGTTATGGTGTTTACCGTCGCTCAGCGTGACTTTGACGTCGACCACGGGGAAACCCTCGGGGCCTTGCTCCAGCGCGTCCTTGGCACCGTGTTCCACGGACGGGATATAGTTCCTGGGCACAGCACCGCCTTTAACCACCTCTTCGAACTGGAACCCCGACCCGCGAGGCAGGGGTGCGACCGAGATCACCACATCCGCAAACTGTCCGGCGCCGCCGGATTGTTTGCGATGACGGTGCCGATGTTCGATGGGCGCGCGGATGGTTTCGCGATAGGCGGTTTCGACCTGATCCGCTTCAATCTCGATCCCAAAATCCTCGGCCAGCTTCGCGGTCACACGGCGCATGTGTTGCGGGCCTTGCGATCCAAGGATCGAATGGCCGCTCAGTTCATCCTGTTGCAGGTGCAGACCGGGGTCGATTTCGGCCAGACGGCTTAGGGCGTTGGACAGGCGCACATCGTCCCGCTCATGCGCGGGTGAGACGATTTGACGATGCGCGACCGGGTGCGAGGCCGCCCATTCCGGCAGTTCAGTCGCAGAATTGCTGTCGTAGATATAGCCGGGGTTGAGGTGGTCGGATTTGACCGCCAGACCAATCTGCCCGGCTTCCAGCGTTGCGATTTGGGTCTTGGCATCAAGCGTTGTCAGATTGCCAACGGTCTCACCGCCCAAAGCTTCATGCGCTTTGACGCCATCCCCAAGCCCGCGCAAAACAACGATCTTTCCGATGTGCTTTTTGACATCTGCAAAACCGGCAATGGCTCGGGCACTGTCGGCGGCTTCGTCCCGCCCGGCGGCGATATCAAATTCAGGCGCTTCGTGCCGCAGCGCCTTCATCAACCGCGTTAACCCGTTACCATGGCTCGCGGCACCTAGGCATGCTGGAATCAACTGGTGGTTTTGCAAGACTTGCGCGGCCAGGTCATAAACCTCGTCGCTGGGGGGCTGCTTGTCTTCGATCAGCTGCTCCAACAGATGGTCGTCAAAATCAGACAGAGTTTCCAGTAACTCGGTGCGCGCTTCCTGCTCTCGGTCTTCCACGGATTGAGGCAACTCGATCAGGGCCGAGGGTTGGCCCTCTTGATACTTCCAGGCCCGTTCAGAAATCAGATCAACCGCGCCGATGATCGTGTCTCCTTCGCGGATTGGCACCTGACGCAGGGCGATATGATGGGTGCAGTACGTTTGCAGTGCTGCGATGATGTCGCGGATGCGCCCATTGGGATTATCCATGCGGTTGATGAATAGAAAGCAGGGGATGCCCGCTTCTTCCACCAGTCGAAGGTAAGGGGCGCACAGAACGGCAGCATTGGGATCGGGGGGCACAACCACGACCGCCGCGTCCGAGATGGCCATTGCAGGCCCGACATAGGCCAGCGCATCGCCGCCGCCATCTACGTCGATCGAACACCAAGGCTCGTCCAGGTAAGAAAAACCGTGCAAATGCACGGTTCCGGAAACATCGAATGTTGTGGGGCGCCCGTCGAGGCGGCTGATGGCCTCGACCAGGGTAGTTTTGCCCGATTGGCTGGGCCCGAGGACGGTGAAAACGCGCATTAGTGTTGTCCCTCTTTCAGGTTGCAGAATGGCTGCACGAAAGGGGCGTCCGCCGCTTTTTCGTCGGCAAGGACCGTCTGTATTTGCCCGCCTCAGGGCGCAGAATGGATGGCCAGTCTGCCCCTTGAGTGTGGAGAAAAGCGCAGGCGCGCGTCAAGCCCCCGTTGTGCCCAGTGGCCTGCGGGCCCGGCGAGGCCCGCAGAAGAAGAGATCAGATCGCCGAGCTGTGGCCTGCCTTGCTCAGGTCATAGGCGTCAAAGCTGCGGGCGATCATCCGGGTCAGGGCGCGTGCCTCGGGCGGGATGAAAAGCCCGTCTTCGGTGATCCGCAACAGCCCGTCGAATGCGGCATTGGCGGAATGATACATGTCATTCAACGCGGCGGCCGAGATGTCGTGGTCGCGCAGGATTTCGGCACTGTTGATCTTAAAATCGCACATCAGCGCCTCGATCAGGCGCGCGCGCAAAATGTCCTGACCCTTGAACAGGTGCCCGCGGGCGGTCGAAAACTGCCCGTCGCGAACCGCTTTGGCATGGGCCGAGGTGGCCGAGGCGTTCTGCGCATAGCCTTGCGGAAAGCGCGAGATCGAACTGGCCCCGACGCCAATCAGAACATCGGCCTGATCGTCGGTATACCCTTGGAAGTTACGCTTTAGACGTCCCGCGTGCAGGGCACGGGTCAGACCGTCATCTTGTATGGCGAAATGGTCGATGCCAATTTCGGCATAGTTGTCCCACAGGAACAGACGGCGGGCGGTATCGAACAGCTCGAGCCGTTGTTCCGGCGTGGGAAGCGCGTCGGACGGGATCATCTGTTGGCGCTTCGCCATCCAAGGCACATGTGCGTAGCCATACAAAGCCACGCGATCCGGGCTGAGCGACAGCAGCTTCTGCACGCTTTCGGTCATCCGGGCCTTTGTCTGATGCGGCAGGCCAAAAAGGATATCTGCGTTCAAACTGGTAATGCCACGTTCGCGGATCATGTCGATGGCGTCGCGGGTGGTGTCGTAGCTTTGGATGCGACCGATGGTTTTCTGAATTTCGTCGTCGAAATCCTGCACCCCGATCGACGCACGGTTCATACCTGCCTCTGCCAGCGCATCCAGACGGTCTTCATCAATTTCGTTCGGATCAATCTCGACCGAAAATTCGGCATCAGGCCCCATGGGCACAATACCCAGGATATATTGCGCCAATTCGCGCATCAGCTGCGCGTTCAGCAAGGTTGGCGTACCGCCACCCCAGTGCAGGCGCGATAGCACCACGCCTTTGGGCAGGCGTGCTGCAAGCAGGTCTAACTCGGCCTTCAGAACGTCCACATAGGCGATCACAGGGTTGTCGGTTTGGGTTCCCTGTGTCCGGCAAGCACAGAACCAGCACAGTCTACGACAGAATGGAACGTGGATGTACAGGGAAATGGCACTGCCGGGTTTGATCCCCGAAATCCAGTCACCAAACAAGTCTGCTCCCACATCATTGCTAAAGTGGGGGGCGGTGGGGTAGCTTGTGTAACGCGGTACTTTCGCGTCAAAAAGTCCAAGCTTTGCCAATTGTGGTTTCACTATCATGGCGATACCCTTAGGCGACAGATGACTTGGTTACTTTGATGGAGATCAAGTGGGGACCCGCATGACAATAAAAGCACAGTTTGATCATTCCAATTGCGAAGACTGCCCGATTCGGCATCGCGCAGTTTGTGCTCGTTGCGATGCGGATGAGCTGGAAGAGCTTGAAAGTATTAAATATTACCGCAGTTTCGAGGCGGGCCAGACCATCATATGGTCGGGCGATCAGATGAATTTTGTGGGCTCGGTCGTGGCCGGGATCGCTTCGTTGACGCAGACCATGGAAGATGGTCGGACCCAGATGGTGGGTTTGCTGTTGCCAAGTGATTTTGTCGGCCGCCCCGGGCGCGAAGTTGCGCCTTACGATGTGCAGGCGACCACAGATGTCGTCATGTGCTGTTTCCGCAAGAAACCGTTCGAAGAGTTGATGGCAACTACACCACATATCGCCCATCGCCTGTTGCAGATGACGCTGGACGAACTTGATGCTGCCCGCGAATGGATGCTGGTGCTTGGGCGCAAGACCGCGCGCGAAAAAATCGCCAGCCTGTTGTCGATCATTGCGCGCCGGGATGCGTCGATTAGCCAGAAGGGTCTGGCAGGGCCGATTGTGTTTGACCTGCCTCTGACCCGAGAGGCCATGGCAGACTATCTGGGCCTGACCCTTGAAACCGTGAGTCGCCAGATTTCGGCCTTGAAAAAGGAAGGCGTGATCACACTGGAAGGCAAGCGCCATGTGACCATTCCGGATATGGGCCGTCTCATGGAAGAAGCTGGCGACGACTCGGATGGTGGCTTTTTGGTCTGATCCTTGTGCGCGATGGGATAGGATAAACGCCGTGACCTTGGATCGCGGCGTTTAACAACTCAGGAGCATCGCATGGTTTTTAGCAGCGTCTTGGCAATGATTTTTATCGGCGCAATCGCCGGATGGCTTTCGGGAAAGATCATGGAGGGCCGCGGATTCGGTTTGCTGGGGAACATCATCGTCGGAATTGTCGGCGCGTTTCTGGCAGGCATGATTTTCCCCGCGCTAGGCTTTTCTGTGGGCGGAGGGTTCTTTTCCTCGGTCTTTTTCGCGACCGTGGGGGCCGTGATCCTGTTGTTTGTGATCGGCCTTATCCGAAAGGCATGACAAAAGCCGCCGACTTGGGCGGCTTTCGAACTTTTTGGCAGAGTTCAGTGTGCCAGGAAAACGGGAACTGAAGATTGTTCCAGCATGTTGCGGGTTGCACCGCCAAGTATTGCTTCGCGGAAGCGCGAGTGACCGTAGGCACCCATTACGATCAAGTCAGATTCCGTGTCCGACGCATGACGGTTCAGAATATCTGACACGCGCGTCATGGTCTTGCTCAGCACATCGATCTCACACTTGACCCCGTGTCGGGCCAGCATCTGAGACAGCATTCCGCCCGGATCCGACCGGTCAGGGCCGTGGCGCGGAGGATCAATGACAACGATGCGGGCCAGTTCCGCCTGTTTCAGGAAGGGCAGAGCGCGCCGGACGGCGCACATCGCCTCAACGCTTTCATTCCAGGCGATCATTACATTGCGTGGCACTTTCATTGGCGGAGTGTCGTCCGGAACCACCAGAACCGGGCAATGGCCTTCAAACATTGCGGACTCGATGATGGGTTCAGCTTCGGCCCCGCGATCTTTTCCATAGGGGTGCGGTAAAACCACAAGATCCGAAAACCGGGCCCGATGCGCGACATGGCGTCCGATGTCAGCGATCTGCGCCACACCATGTTCAGCAGACCAGCGAACGCCGGATTTACCCAAATAGTCTTGGGCAAATGCCAGCACCTCCTGCGCCTCGGTGTTGGCTCGGCTGAGCGTCTCCTGAACGATCAGGGCGTTCGCTCCGGCATAGTAATAGCCGGTCTGGCTGCGATCGACACCAAGGCACAGCGCCTCGGCATGGGCATCCTGCGACTCTGCCAGCGCTATAACCTGAGCCAATGCAGGCTCAGCCGTTTGCGTTTCGGTCATGACAGTGAGAATAGATTTGTACGCCATTTCGACCTCTTAGTTCGGGCATATGGTCTCATGTGACCGGTTGGCCCCTTTCATCCTTTATGCGTGTCACAGAAAACGCGGAACTGTCTTGATACAGATCAAAGCAATAGCGGCTGTCGTGCTTCAGAACGGCAGCCAGTCAAATAGGTTTCGCGTGTCAAAAGAATCAAAACCGCGCGAAGCACGGCAAAGGGACGCAATATGTCGAATTACATCAAGCTGATCGTGCTTGGTCTGGTCGTGGTGTTTGCCGCCATCGGATCAAATTATGCACGCGATTTGGCGTATCAGGTGCATGCGATTCTGGTGATGCTTATCGCCGGTGGATTGTTCATCTGGACGCTTCGAAACACAGAAGAGCCAGATATTCTTGTCGATCGCTCGGGCGAATACATGGATGACGTGATCCGCTACGGCGTGATCGCAACGGCCTTTTGGGGTGTGGTAGGGTTCCTGGCTGGAACCTTTATTGCGTTCCAACTGGCGTTTCCGGTGCTCAACTTCGAATGGGCCCAAGGGTATCTGAACTTTGGACGTTTGCGTCCGCTGCACACCTCGGCGGTGATTTTTGCATTTGGCGGTAACGCGCTGATCGCAACGTCGTTCTACGTGGTGCAGCGCACCAGCGCCGCGCGTCTGTGGGGTGGAAACCTCGCATGGTTCGTGTTCTGGGGCTATCAACTGTTCATCGTGCTGGCCGCGACCGGTTACATTCTGGGCGGTACTCAGTCGAAAGAATATGCCGAACCTGAATGGTATGTGGACCTGTGGCTGACCGTTGTTTGGGTCGCTTACCTTGCTGTCTATCTGGGCACGATCATCAAGCGGAAAGAACCCCACATCTATGTGGCAAACTGGTTCTATCTGGCGTTCATCGTGACCGTTGCGATGCTGCACCTGGTCAACAACATGACCATTCCGGTCAGCATCTGGGGTTCGAAGTCGGTCATCGTCTGGTCGGGTGTTCAAGACGCCATGATCCAGTGGTGGTATGGCCACAACGCTGTGGGCTTCTTCCTGACCGCGGGCTTCCTGGGCATGATGTACTACTTCATTCCGAAACAGGCCGAGCGTCCGGTCTTCTCGTACAAGCTGTCGATCATCCACTTCTGGGCACTGATCTTCCTGTACATCTGGGCTGGTCCGCACCACCTGCACTATACCGCGCTGCCCGACTGGGCCTCGACGCTGGGCATGGTGTTCTCGGTGATCCTGTGGATGCCGTCCTGGGGTGGTATGATCAATGGCCTGATGACCCTGTCGGGTGCATGGGACAAGCTGCGCACCGACCCGGTGATCCGGATGATGGTGATCTCGGTCGGCTTCTACGGCATGTCCACCTTTGAAGGCCCGATGATGTCGATCCGCGCAGTAAACTCGCTGAGCCACTACACCGACTGGACCATTGGTCACGTGCACTCGGGCGCGCTGGGTTGGAACGGCATGATCACCTTTGGTGCGCTGTACTTCCTGGTACCTGTCCTGTGGAAGCGCGAGCGTCTGTACTCGCTGCAGATGGTCAGCTGGCACTTCTGGCTCGCCACCATCGGCATCGTGCTCTACGCCGCTTCGATGTGGGTCACCGGTATCATGGAAGGCCTGATGTGGCGTGAAGTGGATGCCAACGGCTTCTTGGTGAACTCGTTCGCCGACACCGTGGCCGCCAAATTTCCGATGTATGTGGTGCGTGCGCTGGGCGGTGTCCTGTTCGTCGCTGGCTCGGTCATCATGTGCTACAACCTGTGGATGACTGTACGTAAAGCGCCGGCCAAAGAGGCCAGCCTGACCGTCGCAGTCCCGGCTGAATAAGGAGGGCCGGAGCAATGGCAATTCTCGACAAACACAAGATCCTCGAGACCAACGCGACCCTCCTGCTGATCTTCAGCTTCCTGGTCGTAACCATCGGTGGCATCGTTCAGATCACCCCGCTGTTCTACCTTGAGAACACCATCGAAAAGGTGGAGGGCATGCGCCCTTACACCCCACTCGAAATGGCGGGTCGTGAGATCTATCTGCGTGAAGGCTGCTATGTCTGCCACAGCCAGATGATCCGCCCGATGCGGGATGAGGTTGAGCGCTATGGCCACTACTCGCTGGCGGCTGAGTCGATGTATGACCACCCGTTCCAGTGGGGGTCCAAGCGTACCGGACCTGATCTGGCGCGTGTTGGTGGCCGTTACTCGGACGACTGGCATGTGCGCCATCTGCGCGATGCACAATCGGTGGTGCCGGAATCGGTGATGCCCAAGTATGGCTTCCTCGAAACCCGCAAGATCGACGGCGAGTATATCGGTGACATCATGGCTGCCAACGCTTTGGTGGGAACGCCCTATACCGAAGACATGCTGGAGAACGCCGTGGCCGATTTCCGCGCGCAGGCCGATCCGGACAGCGACTATGACGGGTTGCTGGAACGCTATGGCGATAAAGTCAACGTGCGCAACTTCGACGGCCAGTCCGATCTGACCGAAGCCGACGCGCTGATCGCTTACCTGCAAATGCTGGGCACGCTGGTCGATTTCTCGACCTTCACCCCGGACGCAAGCCGCTAAGGAGGGTGTGATGGAAGAATATACACTCCTACGGCAGTTCGCGGATAGCTGGATGCTGCTTGTGTTGTTCGTCTTCTTTATCGGCATCATCATCTGGGTATTCCGCCCCGGTGCCAGCAAAGAATACAACGACACCGCCAACATCCCGTTCCGGCATCAAGACAAACCCGCCACATCCAAGGAGGCGCGGCAATGAGCAAGACACCTGAAAAACAGCCGGGTGATCCGAATACAACCGGTCATTCCTGGGATGGGATCGAGGAATTCGACAACCCGATGCCGCGCTGGTGGCTATGGACCTTCTATGCGACCATTTTCTGGGGTCTGATCTATACGATCATGTATCCGGCATGGCCGCTGGTTCAATCTGCAACAGCAGGGGTTCTGGGATGGTCCTCGCGTGAGCTGGTTCAGCAGGAGCTGGTTTCGTTCGAAGAGGCAAACGCCCCTTGGAATGCCAAGCTGGTAGAGACATCGCTCGAGGATATCTCGAAGGACCCCGAGTTGCAGCAATACGCTGTGAACTCTGGCGGGGCCGTATTCCGCACCTGGTGCGCACAGTGCCACGGTTCCGGTGCTCAAGGCGCGCCCGGCTTCCCCAACCTGTTAGACGATGCATGGCTGTGGGGCGGTTCGCTTGAAGATATCGAGTACACCGTTGCCTATGGTATCCGGAACGAAGAAAGCGACGATGCGCGCTATTCTGAAATGCCGGCCTTTGGTGAGATTCTCGAAAGCGAAGAGATCACCCAGGTTGTCCAATACGTTATGTCTCTGACCAATGCGCAGACCGACGACGCGGCGGCGCAAGCGGGCAAAGTTGTCTTCGATGACAACTGTGCTGCCTGCCACGGCGAAAACGGCCAGGGCGACGTATTCCAGGGTGCTCCGAACCTGACGGACGCAATCTGGCTTTACGGCGGCAGTGAAGAAGCTCTGACTGAAACGGTCACATACAGCCGCTTTGGCGTGATGCCCCCGTGGGAAAATCGTCTGACCGACGCGCAGATCCGCGCTGTCACGGCCTATGTCCACCAGTTGGGTGGTGGTCAGTAAGTTTAAAGGAACACTTTCGGGCGGTTCGCTGCCCGAAAGTTGTGGCACCGGCTGTTCCATCTGTTCGCGCGTTTCCTGAACAGCCGGTGCCTTATTTTCCAACAAACCACCTTACAGACCTACAGCCCGCTTTCGTGGGGCTATTGGGGGCGTTCTTACGGCCCGAGTCTCAGGCTGCGACAATTGGTCGGCCTGAAGCGCGTGGTTTATAAGCGTCGTGATCGGTATCGCGACAATAGCCGGTTTTCTGTTAGAATACGTGAATAATTGGTTAAAAAAACGTCTACTCCGACATCTCAGAGGTCGGTTCATCTTCAAAAGATGTGTGTTCGATGCGCGTTTTGACCCATGTCAAAGTTCGCTTGCCCGTGATCTGGAACAAGACGCCTTCAGAAGACCCATTAGTGGAGCCAGCCAGTGAGCGATTCCGATCCTGCCCCCAGCCTTTACGCAGCCAGAGAGCCGATCTTTCCAAGACGTGTCTCAGGGCCGTTTCGGAACCTGAAATGGATCATTCTTATAGTGACACTGGGCATCTACTACGTGACCCCGTGGATCAGGTGGGATCGCGGCCCCAGCCTGCCGGATCAGGCGGTACTGTTGGATCTGGCGAACCGACGGTTTTATTTTTTCTGGATCGAAATCTGGCCACATGAATTCTACTTTGTCGCCGGTCTGCTGATCATGGCCGGCCTTGGCCTGTTTCTGTTCACTTCGGCCCTTGGGCGCGTCTGGTGTGGCTATGCCTGCCCGCAAACAGTCTGGACCGACCTTTTCATACTGGTCGAGCGTTGGATCGAAGGGGATCGAAATGCTCGTCTGCGCCTGCACCGCCAAGAAAAGCTGGATTTCCGCAAGGCTCGCCTACGGATCACCAAATGGATCGTTTGGTTCTTGATTGGCTTGGCGACGGGCGGGGCCTGGGTATTCTATTTTGCAGACGCCCCGACGCTTTTGATGGATCTGGTCACTGGCAACGCGCATCCGGTCGCGTACACAACGATGCTGATCCTGACGGGCACTACCTTTTTCTTTGGCGGTTTCGCCCGCGAACAGATCTGCATCTACGCTTGCCCATGGCCCCGCATTCAAGCGGCAATGATGGACGAAGACACACTGGTTGTCGGTTACCGCGAATGGCGGGGCGAGCCACGCGGCAAGGGTAAACGGACTGCAGATTCCGAATTGGGGGATTGCATCGACTGTATGGCCTGCGTGAATGTCTGCCCTGTTGGGATCGACATTCGCGATGGACAGCAGCTTGAATGCATCACCTGCGCCCTGTGTATTGATGCCTGTGACGACATGATGGCCAAGATCGGTAAGCCGCGTGGGCTGATCGATTATATGGCCCTCAGCGATGAAACGAGAGAGCGGTCCGGCCAGCCGCCCAAAAGCGTGTGGAAGCATATCTTCCGGGCCCGCACGATCATGTACACGTCCCTGTGGTCGCTGGTTGGCTTTGCCCTGCTCTTTGCGCTGTTCATTCGCTCGGATATCGATTTGACTGTTGCGCCGGTCCGCAACCCGACATTTGTAACCCTGTCTGATGGAACGATCCGCAACACTTATGATGTGCGGCTACGTAACAAACATGGCGAAGATCGTCTGTTCACCCTGTCTCTGACCGGAGATCCGGCTATGCGGCTGGAAATCGAAGGCACGAACCTGCACACTGTGAATGTGCCGGCAGATACAGCACAATTGGCTCGTGTATATATTATCTCGTCCCGCGACACGGGCCCAGCCGGAGCGGATTCAACGCCGGTCCGCATCTGGGTTGAAGATCTGAGCAGCGGTGAGCGGGCCTATAAGGACACCACGTTTAACGGACGGGGGAATTGATCATGGCGGAACGGAAATTCACCGGAAAACACGCTTTGGCGGTGTTTGTGGGCGCCTTTGGCGTGATCATCGCCGTGAACCTTGTTCTGGCCTACAGCGCGGTCAAAACCTTTCCGGGGCTTGAGGTCAAGAATTCATACGTGGCCAGTCAGGAGTTCAACGAACGTTTGAAAGAGCAACAAGCGCTGGGGTGGACCGTACGGGCTGAAACCAAGGGCGGGTTGCTGATCCTGCACATCACCGATGAAAGTGGTGCGCCGGTTCAGGTCAGCGAGTTGCAGGCTGTTGTGGGCCGCGCGACTCATGTCCGCGAGGATTTCGTGCCGGATTTCACCTTTGACGGAACGGCCTACGCCACGCCGGCCACGTTGGGCGAGGGCAACTGGAACATTCGTCTGGTGGCGCGGGACAGTGATGGCGCGGAATTTTCGCAGCGCGTTCCGCTGTATGTGAAGGGGTAAGCGATGACGGCGCAGCTTTCTTCCGGCACCGCAGCCTGCCCGGGCTGCCTTGCAGCCCCGGCGGAACCCGCCCGGTCGATTCCGGAGGATGTGCAGATAGCCCTGTCTTTGCCGGGTATTCACTGCTCGGCCTGTATTGCGACCGTCGAAAGGGAACTGAACGCGCATCCCGGTGTTGAAAATGCACGGGTGAACCTAACCCTGAAACGCGCGATGATCAAAGCAACGCCTGAAACACGTGCTGTCGATCTGATCCCAGTGCTTGAGAAAGCCGGTTTTGAAGCGCACGAGCTTGATCCGGGCGCCTTGTCGGCCACTCAGACGGACAAGGCAGGGCGTGACTTACTGATGCGCCTGGCGGTGGCCGGGTTTGCTTCCATGAACGTCATGCTGTTGTCGGTTTCGGTCTGGTCCGGGGCCACTGACGCCACGCGGGACATGTTCCACTGGATTTCTGCCGCGATTGCTCTGCCTGCCATCGCGTTTTCAGCCCAGCCCTTCTTTGCCAATGCGTGGAGCGCCTTGCGGGTGCGCCGCCTGAACATGGATGTGCCAATTGTGTTGGCGATCTTGTTGGCGCTGGTCACATCGCTTTGGGAAACCGCGTTGAGTGGCGAACATGCCTATTTCGATGCGGCCCTGACCCTGACCTTCTTCCTGCTGGCCGGTCGTTATCTGGATTACCGCACCCGTGCCGCAGCCCGATCCGCGGCCGAAGAACTGACCGCGCTTGAGGTGCCGCGCGCGATCCGTTTGGTGGATGGCGTAGAAAATGAAATTGCAGTTGCTGATCTGAAAGTAGGCGATTTGATCCTTGTGCGCCCCGGCGGTCGGATGCCAGTGGACGGTGAGATTGTGTCGGGCCAGTCCGAACTCGACCGCTCGCTACTGACCGGAGAAACGGTGCCTGTATTTGCCGAAATCGGCCAGTTGGTCAGTGCAGGTGAGGTCAACCTGACTGGTCCTTTGACATTGCGCGCAACTGCGGTGGGCGAGGATACGTCGCTGCACCGCATGGCGGATCTGGTGGCCATCGCTGAATCCGGTCGGTCGCGTTATACTTCTTTGGCCGACAAGGCGGCCAAGCTTTATGCGCCGGGCGTTCACATCCTATCAGCGCTCAGCTTTCTGGGCTGGTACATTTATTCCGGCGATATCCGCACGGCGTTGAATATCGCGGCGGCGGTTCTGATTATCACCTGCCCATGTGCTCTGGGTCTGGCCGTTCCAGCGGTGACAACGGCGGCGTCTGGCCGGTTGTTCCGCAAAGGTATGTTGATCAAACATGCAACCGCGTTGGAGCGTTTGTCCGAGGCTGACACGGTGGTGTTCGACAAAACAGGCACTCTGACATCCGGTTCGCCGGAACTGGTCAACTTAGGGGATCATTCCCGCGCGAAGGTCGAAGTTGCCCTGGCGCTGGCCGAGGCGTCGGCACACCCATTGTCTGTGGCTTTGGCGAAAGCCGCGCGTGAGGCCGGGATCAAGCCTGCCAACGTGCGGGGCGTCGTTGAGGTTCCGGGTTACGGCACCGAAGGTGAATACCGTGGTCAACGCGTGCGTTTGGGCCGGGCCGCTTGGGTCGGCGCAGAGCAGGGCAGTGAAACCTCAGCCTGGCTGGCTATTGGCGATCATGCGCCTTTGGCCTTCCGGTTCTCGGATGCGTTGCGCCCGGGTGCGGCCGAGGCGGTCGACGCGTTGCGTGCCGCTGGCAAGCATGTGGTCCTGATGTCCGGCGACTCGCAGGGGGCCGTGCGCGCGTTGGCTGAAAAACTGGGGATCACAGATTGGATTGCCGAAGCTTTGCCGCAGGACAAGGCGCATCGCATTCAGGACCTCAGCGATAAGGGTCACCATGTCCTGATGGTGGGCGACGGTCTGAATGACACGGCGGCCTTGGCGGCGGCGCATGTTTCGATCTCACCGGCGTCAGCGTTGGATGCCGCACGGGTGGCGTCGGACATTGTGTTGTTGGGCAATGACCTTTCCCCCATCGCGGATGCTTGCGACACGGCGGTCAAAGCGACAAAACGCATTCGCGAAAACTTCCGCATCGCGACTGTCTACAACGTGATAGCCGTTCCATTGGCAGTGATTGGGCTTGCAACTCCATTGATCGCGGCGCTTGCGATGTCGACCTCGTCCATCACCGTGTCGCTCAATGCCCTGCGGTTGAGGTGAACCGGATGGAAGTTCTTGCCTACCTGATCCCGATTTCACTGTTGCTGGGCGGCGTTGGCCTGGTGGCTTTTGTCTACACTGTCCGGTCGAACCAGTATGAAGATCCTGAGGGTGACGCGCGCCGGATCCTGAGCGATGAATGGGACGATAAACCCAAACCCTGACCGCTCAGGGCAGAGTTGATCCAACTGCCCTTGAAATTGCCGCAATGCCCGGTTATGTCCGGGCCATCCGCTAGCAGAGAGAACACGCCAAATGGCCACCACCAACCCGATTCAGTTCATTCAGCAAGTCCGTGCCGAAGTGTCCAAGGTCGTCTGGCCGACCCGGCGCGAGGTGCTGTTGACCACGGTTATGGTTTTCATCATGGCGGCGCTTACGGCGGTCTTCTTTGCTTTGGTCGATCTGGGTATCCGGGGTGGCCTTCAGCTGATTCTGGGCGCGTTCAGCTAAGCGTGGAAACGCGGCTGCCCCCTTGCACAGCGGGCAATGTCAGAGTAGTTGACGCAGGACTATTCGGAATGGGCGTGTGGCGATTCGGGCTGCGCGCCGCTTTTTATTCCGGATAACGTGACAAGATTTTAATGACGGGTGTATCCGGCAAATCCGATACCCCGAAGACAGACAAGGACGACAGGTTCATGGCGAAACGGTGGTACTCGGTCAGCGTTCTTTCGAATTTCGAAAAGAAGATCGCAGAACAGATCCGCACGTCGGTGGCTGAACAGGGCCTTGAAGACGACATCGACGAAGTACTGGTGCCCACCGAAGAGGTGATCGAAGTGCGCCGCGGCAAGAAGGTCACGACCGAACGCCGCTTTATGCCCGGCTACGTTCTGGTGCATATGGAAATGTCAGATCAGGGCTATCACCTGATCAACTCGATCAACCGCGTGACCGGTTTCTTGGGCCCGCAAGGCCGCCCGATGCCGATGCGTGACGCCGAGGTGAACCAGATCCTCAACCGCGTTCAGGAAGGTGAAGAAGCGCCCAAGCTGATGATCACCTTCGAGGTCGGCGAGAAGGTCAAAGTCAACGACGGACCGTTCGAGGATTTCGACGGCATGGTCGAAGGTGTGGACGACGAAAACCAGAAACTGAAGGTCTCGGTTTCGATCTTTGGTCGCGAAACCCCGGTCGAGCTGGACTTTACGCAGGTTACGAAGCAGGGCTAATCGCTCTTCGCTTATTTTCGACGCCGCGCTGCCACGGGCAGCGCGGCGTTTTTTTTTGACGATCGTTTATCAATCAACACCAAACAGCGATCCAGCCACACGGCCAGCCGTTTTTACGGCCGGCCCGGAATAAGCTCTTGTTCTTGAAGCACTGTCAGAATGTCGAGGATTGTCGAAGGGCTGACGTCCACTGAGCCTTCAAGGAGAACGCCAAGACCACCTTCTCCGATCTCGCGCGGGCCGCCTTTGTCGTAGGTTGGGTCAAGTGACGCAAGCTCTGCCGGCAGTTCCGGGCACAGCGGAGTGTCGTTCAGTGCAAGATCCACTGCAGCCAACATCAACTCCTTCACCGAGTCTAATGTGTCGTCTTCCAGCAGTTGCTCTCGCTGTTCTTCGGGGGCCGTAAGGGTAAGATCAATAAGCTTGAAATAGGCGCAGTTGTCCCGCACTTCGACAGTTGCTTCGGTGGATAGGCTTGCCAGTATCGCTCTTTTTTCTTCACCGCGTTCAAAGTTGCGTTCACCGGTGCGGCTGCATTCAAAAATCGTGATGGTCACGTCCCCATCCAGATCTATTACTTGGTCTTCGGCCTTAAAGCTCAAATCATCAAGTCTGACTTGCAGACCACAATTGTCGACGATCGCATTGTCAGCCAACCGCTCGGGCACAACCTTTTGAACTTCGCGCAGGTCGAGAAGGGCACCGACCCCGATCCGAGTGGGCGCAGCGGCGGTGAGGTTCAGATCAAGAGTATACGGCAGTTCGGTATCGCGAACCGGTAGTGTCGCGTCGATGACAAAGTCTACCTGCTGCGCGTCAGGGGCGCGAGGGCCCAGAACTGCTGCGATAAGGGCTGGAAGAATTAACCAAAGTCTCATTCAGCAAACTCCAACACACCAAGTTCTTTCAGCCCTGCAAGGACTTTCACTATCGTCTCGGCGCTTACATCGGCCGAACCGACAACAGCAGCGCCCAATCCTCCTGGCGCGATTTCGCGCGTTCCGCCGGATTCGTAATTCGGATCAAGTACAGAGAATTCTTCAGGTAATGGCGGACAAACCGGATTGGCCGCCAAAAACTCGCCGCCCTTTTCAAGGACAGCTTCATTTATTCGGTTGGTCAGCCCAAAAAGGTCGGTAACAGCTCCGATGAACCCACGCGGTCTGAGGTCAGCGCTTTCGATACTGAACGTAAGGCATTGGCCTTTAACCTCTGCCTTGGCGACAGCAGTTGCATCAACCGTGGCCCCGAAATACCGAAAGCCGGGTTCTTCATTTCGTTTGCACCGCGTAAACTGGGCGCGGGCTGAGCCTTCTACTTTAACGGTTTCACCTATTGCAGTGACATCTCGGATCTCGAGGTAAATCTGGCGTTTACAGCTTTCTTCCAAGGGGCCAGTCAGTATCTGAGGTGCCTTTTCCTGCAATCCACGCAAATCCATGAACGCTCGCAATCGCAGGCGGGTTGGGCTGGATTCCTCTAGACCGCCGTAGACGGTGAAGGGAACGGGAATATCGCGCAAAGGAACTTCCTTGGTCAGCTTGACTTGAAAGCGACCGGCATAGGTGGCGGGGTCAATTCCTGCCGTGTTGCGTGAAGCAGTGTTTTGGGGTGCTTCGGATTGGGCAGTTGTCTCGGACACTGCACCCTGATCCTGGGCGTTGCTGCCGCATCCGGGCACAATTGCGAAAAGAACACAAATCAGTAGCCCTTTGTTTAGTCGAGATGATGCCAACTCAGACCGCCCCTTCTATATCCAACCTGCCCTAAGATAACCGTCGGGGGTTCATAAGCAACTTATGTCTTTGAGAAATCTGTTTTACTTCTTACGCGGTTGTTGGTGTTCGGGAATGGTCAGGGCGCAAAACGGTTGTGTTGCGGTAATTCTGTAGTTGGTTTCCGACGTCTCGGGGCGACGCATACTGATCAGATGAGGATCAGATCAAACTGCGCATTAGTCAGATCAACAAGGTCCGCAAACATGCAAAAAACGCCGCGAAGCATCAGGCACCGCGACGTTGTTTGATGACGAATTACGTTTCATTCTTCTCGCTCTACTGCGCCTGAACCATAGCTGCGCGCAGCAGTTGTGGGCGGTCGGTCTGTGACGGTAGGAAAACAGCTTGCGATCCGGCATCCAGTGCCGAAAGGCTCGCATCGTACCACTGCATCGCCAGATCACGACGTTCTGGCACACCGAAGCCTTCGCGCAGGTGGTGGCCAATAAGCTCTCCGTAGGCGGGCTCACCCATTGCAACCAGCATCAGCGCAGACCCGACTGCGGTGTCCATATTGTCCTGACGGTAGCCGATCGCGAGGCAGACCTTGCTTGTTGCCGCAAGATCTTCGGGGCTAAGGCCGGAATCCAGCGCAAGCTTGCGCATCTGAGTTTCTGCATCAGTTTTTGAGTTTAGAGACAAGGCGACCACTTGCGGTGCCAACATATCGCCATACGAGTCGCACTGGGCCGTTACCTGATCCGGCGTCAGCCCTTGGATGTCCTGCATAAGCTCCTCGCCGCGGGCCATGGCATAGCTTCGGGCGAGGCAGAACTGCTCGCTGAGTGCAAAATCAGGATCAGACATGTTCGACAAAGTTGTATAACCGCCATTGGTCGATGTTTGAAGCATCACCCCGCTACAGCGATTGGCTAGCGATGGACCTCCGGTTCCTCCGGAAAACAGGCTTGGCAGGCTGGCAGATTTTGTCTCCGCGGTCTCGGTCTCCTGAGGGGTCGCGACTGGCGTGGTCGGTGCCGGTGCCTGAGGGGCTGCAGCCACGGCTGATCCGCTATGGAGTTTTTGGCGATAAGCCATAAGCAGCGGTTGGCCCGAAAGTTGCATGGTGGCTTGTCCGCCGCTTGTCGCCCAGTAATAGGCTTGCATCAGGAAATCATATTGATAGGGCTGGAAGTCATGGCCATTTACAGGATAGCCCATTGAAGCCTGGTAGCGTTCGATCGCCGATCGGGTGCCACGGCCGACCTGACCATCGACACGCCCGGCATTGTAGCCAAAATAGTTGAGCGCTGTTTGGGTTTGCGCACCTTGCGTGGTCGACGGAATGCCCGGTCGGTATGTCCGGGTGGATGACCGCGCTTTCTTTTTCTGCTGGTCCTTGCCTATCGCATATCCCACGACCCCGCCGACAACGGCTCCGCCGAGGAAATCGCCAGCGTCTGCTTGTGCTGTCTGAGGCGCGGTCGCAGCGAAAGAGACCGCGATGACAAGTGTTGCTGCTAATCGGAAAATCATAATTAACCTCCACCAAAAATAACTATTTTCACTAAGTATAACACAGCTGGGATCCGCACGGGTGTCCAAGCCCACGACCGTCTGAAGCTTGGGTAGTTTGCCCGCTGGTTTGCAGGTTGTGCGGCAGTGCTTTTTTCACTGCAGTTAAAGGCATTAACACTTTATTGCATTGTTGGGTGCTTAACGCCTGGCATCTCATTGAGGCGATCGGAGCGGACTTGTATCGGACGCTCGGCAAAGCCCAAGCCTTGCTTTGGACGCGAGGGTATTGATTCTATGATTTCCAATTGGAATCCAGACCACTTGCCAAGCTTCACATTCCCCTGTACACGCCGCCTCTATCGTCTTCGGGCGAGATTCTCTCGTGGGAGGTTTCTGGGATCGCGATCCCCGACCGGACCACGCAACATAATCTGGGTGGGACGCGTCCTGCCTAAGTTGAAAGGAAAACCAAATGGCCAAGAAGCTTGCTGGTACAATGAAGCTGCAGGTTCCTGCAGGTCAGGCGAACCCGTCGCCGCCAGTTGGTCCGGCGCTGGGTCAGCGCGGCATCAACATCATGGAATTCTGCAAGGCGTTCAACGCCAAGACAGCAGACATGGAGCCCGGCGCTCCTTGCCCGACCGTGATCACCTACTATCAGGACAAGTCCTTCACCATGGACATCAAGACGCCGCCCGCGTCTTACTACCTGAAAAAAGCAGCTGGTCTGAAGCCGGTCGGCAAGCGTAACCGCCCCCGTGGCGCGGAAAACCCAGGTCGTGAGACCGTGGCTACCGTGACCAGCAAGCAGGTTCGCGAAATCGCCGAAGCCAAAATGAAAGATCTGAACGCCAACGACGTCGAAGGCGCAATGCAGATCATCCTGGGCTCGGCCCGCTCTATGGGCATCGAGGTGAAGTAAGATGGCAAAACTCGGTAAACGTACCCGCGCTGCGCGCGAAGCTGTCGCCGGCAAGGAAAACCTGTCGGTTGAAGAAGCTGTTGCTCTGGTCAAGGGCAACGCAACCTCGAAATTCGACGAGACCATCGAAATCGCGATGAACCTGGGCGTTGACACCCGTCACGCAGACCAGATGGTTCGCGGCGTTGTTGGCCTGCCGAACGGCACTGGTAAAGCGATGCGCGTTGCTGTTTTTGCTCGCGGCCCGAAGGCTGACGAAGCGAAAGAAGCTGGCGCAGATATCGTTGGCGCAGAGGACCTGATGGAAACCATTCAGGGCGGCACCATCGAATTTGATCGCTGCATTGCCACCCCGGACATGATGCCGATCGTTGGTCGTCTGGGTAAGGTTCTGGGGCCCCGTAACCTGATGCCGAACCCCAAAGTTGGCACCGTGACCATGGATGTGAAAGCAGCCGTGGAAGCAGCCAAGGGCGGTGAAGTTCAGTTCAAGGCGGAAAAAGGCGGTGTTGTGCACGCTGGCGTTGGCAAAGCGTCGTTTGACGAAGCTAAGCTGGTCGAAAACGTTCGCGCCTTTGTCTCGGCTGTTGCCAAGGCCAAGCCGTCGGGCGCCAAAGGCACCTACATGAAGAAAATCGCGCTGAGTTCGACCATGGGCCCAGGCGTGACGCTGGATGTTGCGGAAGCTTCGGGCGAATAAGCGCTTGGAAACGTAAGAATTGTGGACCCCGGTGGATTATTCCGCCGGGGTTTCTTTGTTTTGCAGGTCGTGCTTTCAAATTTGTGAAGAACAGTCTCTTTCAAATCGGTTCAATGATTTGATAGCGTCCCGCAGGTAAGCTTGCCGTGACAGTCTTGAGGCAGGGTCAATTGGCGCGCGTCAAACACTTGGTTGGAAGTTAATATGGTCGAACGAGTATTCTTTGCGCAGGACAACGAAAGTCTGGTCGTAACCTCAAGCAGTAACGGGTCGATTGTCGGAGACGGCATCATAAACAACTCTGACACACCGAATGGCACGGTTTTTGTGTACTCGTCGGGTATGGGCGCAACCATCACCCTGGATGACACGCTTGACGTTGATGTCTTCAACGATGATGACACGGCAAACCACACGATCATTGATGGCGGCGGCATTGTTGCAAACGGGCAGGGCGTTGAATCTGAATCCGTGATTACAGTGCGGGCTCTGGATGCAGGGGGAAGCCCAACCGGACCTGAGATCGACATATACGTATTCTCTCAAGGTGGCGTGACGCAGGATGTATGGGGATATGCATCTTCAGCCCCGTTGCAGGATGGTGTCTCTTACGTAAAGGTCGGCGGGTCCAACTTAGGGGCATCAGATTACGCCGATTATATCACCTGCTTTGGAGAAGGCACTTTGATCCGAACGGAGGCTGGCGATTTGCCAGTCGAAGATCTGCGGGTCGGCACTAAGGTCTGGACCCGCGATGCCGGGTTCCAAGAGGTTCTTTGGGTTGGCCATACCGAGGTGGCCGCCAAAGGTGCGTGTGCCCCGGTTGTGATCCAGGCTGGTGCGATTGGAAACTCCGGCACGTTGGTTGTGTCACAGCAACACCGGGTTTTGATTGATGTGCCCGCGGCGGAAATGCTGTTTGGTCAGGCCGAGGTTTTGGTCGCGGCCAAGCACCTGTGCGGCATGCCCGGTGTATCGATCCGCGAATCCGGGACAGTGAGATACACGCATTTCATGTTTGATCGTCATCACATCATGCAATCGAACGGCGCTCTGACCGAGAGCTTTTTCCTGACCAAAAATTCGGTCAGCACGCTGTCATCCTCGCAACGCAGTGAAATCCTGTCTCTGTTCCCGGCGCTGCAGAACGCGGATGCAGGGTTTGATCGCACTGCGGCCATGACCATCGGGTCAGGCGCGGCGTCAGTGTTGCGTGCTTACATATAATCCCTGCATCGGTTGGGTCAGATGCGAGGGCGCTTGAAATCGGGGCGAACCCTCAATTTACCCCTTGGAAACCCCGCCCTTCTGCCCTAAGTAGACCTGCGGAATAAAGCGTGCGATTCGTCGTGCGCTTTCTTTCGTTTCGTCCAAGACGGTGGGTGGGTCCATTTGGTCCCTTAATTCCCTGCCTGAGACGGGTAAGACCAAAGAATTCTGAGGGTCCCACCCTCGGGCGCATTTTGGCCAATCCCGTAACAACGGACCTGAACGCCGGAGCGAAGGCTGCGGCAAATATGAGCCGGGGTGAGGTATCGCCCCTAACTTGGAGAGAACTGTGGATAGAGCCCAGAAAGAGAAAGTGGTCGAGGAACTCGGCCAAATCTTCGAAAGCTCTGGCGTCGTAGTGGTTGCTCACTACGCCGGTCTGACAGTTGCCGAGATGCAGGACCTTCGCGCACGTGCTCGTGACGCGGGTGGCTCTGTGCGTGTTGCCAAGAACAGGCTCGCCAAAATCGCCCTTGAGGGTAAGCCGTGTGAAAGCATGGCCGACCTGCTGACAGGGATGACCGTTCTGACCTATTCCGAGGACCCCGTGGCAGCAGCCAAGGTGGCCGAGGACTTCGCCAAGGATAACAAGAATTTTGAGATCCTCGGCGGTGCAATGGGTGAGAACGCTCTGGACCGCAAAGGCGTCGAAACAGTTTCGAAAATGCCGTCTCGCGAGGAGCTTATTGCTTCGATCGTGGGCTGCATTGGCGCACCTGCTTCGAACATCGCCGGCGCGATTGGCGCACCTGCAAGCAACATCGCAAGCATGCTTTCCACCATCGAAGAAAAGGCGGAAGCTGCGTAAGCGGTTGGCACTGAATGATCTGCGTAGGGTGAATACCCTGACGTTGGAACACACACTGTAAACGGAAAGAGCTGATAAAATGGCTGATCTGAAAGCACTCGCAGAAAGCATCGTGGGTCTGACCCTGCTGGAAGCACAAGAACTGAAAACCATCCTCAAAGACGAATATGGCATCGAGCCCGCAGCAGGCGGCGCAGTTGTCATGGCAGCAGGCGGCGACGCCGGCGGCGCAGCTGAGGAAGAAAAAACCGAATTCGACGTCGTTCTGAAGAACGCCGGCGCATCGAAAATCAACGTCATCAAAGAAGTTCGCGGCATCACCGGCCTGGGCCTGAAAGAAGCCAAGGAACTGGTCGAAGCCGGCGGCAAGATCAAAGAAGGCGTGGACAAAGCAGAAGCAGAAGACGTCAAAGCCAAGCTGGAAGCAGCTGGCGCCGAAGTCGAGCTGGCCTAAGCTTAGTCTCAGGTGCGTCGCTGATGCGCCGAAAAATTTGGCTGGGTCCGGAGAAATCCGGGTCCAGCCGAACCTGTCTTAGAAAGGGCCTCAACGCATGGGGTGTTTTCTAAGACACGGTTTTCGGATCGGGAGGCCGCCTTCGGGACGGTGGCCATGAATTGATCCGGACGTGTTGTCTCGATTGTGCAAGATGCCGGGGCCCGACGGTGTCTTTGCCCGCTGAGAACATCGAAAGGTGACATCTGACATGGCTCAAACGTTCCTTGGCCAGAAACGTCTTCGTAAATACTACGGCAAAATCCGCGAAGTGCTGGAGATGCCGAACCTTATTGAGGTACAGAAATCTTCTTATGATCTTTTCCTACGCTCCGGCGATGCAGAGCAGCCAACAGACGGCGAAGGCATCAAAGGTGTGTTCCAGTCGGTTTTCCCGATCAAGGATTTCAACGAAACCTCCGTTCTGGAGTTCGTGAAATACGATCTGGAAAAACCCAAATACGACGTCGAAGAATGTATGCAGCGTGACATGACTTACAGCGCGCCGCTGAAGGTCACTCTGCGTCTGATCGTGTTTGATGTCGACGAAGACACCGGCGCGAAGTCGGTAAAAGACATCAAGGAACAGGATGTCTTCATGGGCGACATGCCTTTGATGACGCCGAACGGCACCTTTGTCGTGAACGGGACCGAGCGTGTGATCGTATCCCAGATGCACCGCTCGCCCGGTGTGTTCTTTGACCACGACAAGGGCAAGACCCATTCCTCGGGCAAGTTGCTGTTTGCCTGCCGCATCATCCCGTATCGCGGCAGCTGGCTGGACTTTGAATTCGACGCCAAGGACATCGTGTTCGCCCGTATCGACCGCCGCCGCAAACTGCCTGTGACAACCCTGCTTTATGCACTGGGTTTGGATCAGGAAGCGATCATGGACGCGTATTACAACACCGTGTCCTACAAGCTGGACAAGAAGAAAGGGTGGATCACGCCGTTCTTCCCCGAGCGTGTGCGTGGGACCCGTCCGACCTATGATCTGGTTGACGCCAAATCCGGTGAAGTGATTGCCGAAGCAGGTAAGAAAGTCACTCCGCGCGCGGTCAAAAAACTGATCGACGAAGGCACCGTAACCGACCTTCTGGTTCCGTTCGATCACATCGTTGGCAAATTTGTCGCGAAGGACATCATCAACGAAGAAAACGGCGCGATCTATGTCGAAGCCGGTGATGAACTGACCCTGGAATACGACAAAGACGGTGACCTGATTGGCGGTACTGCCAAAGAACTGATCGATGCGGGCATCACCGACATCCCGGTTCTGGATATCGACAACGTCAATGTTGGTCCGTACATGCGCAATACCATGGCTCAGGACAAGAACATGAGCCGCGAAACCGCGCTGATGGATATCTACCGCGTCATGCGTCCGGGCGAACCGCCCACCGTTGAAGCTGCGTCGGCCCTGTTCGACACCCTGTTCTTCGACAGCGAGCGTTATGACCTGTCCGCCGTTGGCCGCGTGAAGATGAACATGCGTTTGGCACTGGATGCGCCGGACACCCTGCGCACCCTACGCCGTGAAGATATCGTGGCCTGCATCAAGGCGCTGGTTGAACTGCGTGACGGCAAAGGCGACGTGGACGATATTGACCACCTCGGCAACCGTCGTGTGCGTTCGGTTGGCGAACTGATGGAAAACCAGTACCGCGTTGGCCTGCTGCGTATGGAGCGCGCGATCAAAGAGCGTATGTCGTCGGTTGAAATCGACACTGTCATGCCTCAGGACCTGATCAACGCGAAACCTGCTGCGGCTGCTGTCCGCGAATTCTTCGGCTCGTCGCAGCTGTCGCAGTTCATGGACCAGACCAACCCGCTGTCGGAAGTTACGCACAAACGCCGTCTCTCGGCGCTTGGGCCCGGTGGTCTGACGCGTGAGCGTGCGGGCTTTGAGGTGCGCGACGTGCACCCGACCCACTATGGCCGGATGTGCCCGATTGAAACGCCGGAAGGTCCGAACATCGGTCTGATCAACTCGCTGGCCACCTTTGCTCGCGTGAACAAATATGGCTTCATCGAAACACCGTATCGCGTTGTCAAAGACGCCGAGGTGACCGATGAGGTTCACTACATGTCCGCGACCGAGGAGATGCGTCACACCGTGGCGCAGGCGAACGCGACGCTGGATGCCGATGGCAAGTTCATCAACGATCTGGTGTCGACCCGCCAGGCCGGTGACTACACCCTTGCCCCGCGCGAGAATGTAGACCTGATCGACGTGTCGCCGAAACAGCTGGTCTCGGTCGCTGCATCGCTGATCCCGTTCCTTGAAAATGACGACGCCAACCGCGCTCTGATGGGCTCGAACATGCAACGTCAGGCGGTTCCGCTGCTGCGGGCCGAAGCACCGCTGGTCGGTACCGGTATCGAGGAAAAGGTTGCGATCGACTCGGGTGCTGCGATTCAGGCGAAACGCGCCGGTATCATCGACCAGGTCGATGCCCAGCGTATCGTTATCCGCGCCACCGAAGATCTGGAACTGGGTGACGCTGGCGTTGACATTTACCGTCTGCGCAAGTTCCAGCGTTCGAACCAGAACACCTGCATCAACCAGCGTCCGCTGATCAAGGTGGGTGACACCGTCCAGAAGGGCGAGGTCATTGCCGACGGTCCGTCGACCGACATGGGTGAACTGGCGCTTGGTAAGAACGTGGTCGTCGCGTTCATGCCTTGGAACGGTTACAACTACGAAGACTCGATCCTGATCAGCGAACGTATCGCGCGTGATGACGTCTTTACCTCGGTCCATATCGAGGAATTCGAAGTCGCCGCCCGTGACACTAAGCTGGGTCCGGAAGAGATCACCCGCGACATCCCGAACGTCGGTGAAGAAGCGCTGCGCAACCTCGACGAGGCGGGCATCGTTTACATCGGCGCGGATGTTGAGCCGGGCGATATTCTGGTCGGCAAGATCACTCCGAAGGGCGAAAGCCCGATGACCCCGGAAGAAAAGCTGCTGCGCGCCATCTTCGGTGAAAAAGCATCTGACGTGCGCGACACCTCGCTGCGCGTGAAGCCGGGCGATTACGGTACAGTCGTCGAAGTCCGTGTCTTCAACCGTCACGGCGTCGAAAAAGACGAGCGTGCGCTGCAGATCGAGCGTGAGGAAGTCGAACGTCTGGCCCGTGACCGGGACGACGAGTTGGCGATCCTGGACCGCAACATCTATGCGCGTCTGCAGGGCTTGATCCTAGGTAAAACCGCTGTCAAAGGGCCGAAAGGCGTCAAGGCAGGGTCGGTGATCACCGAGGAGCTGCTGGAAACTCTGACTCGTGGTCAGTGGTGGCAGCTGGCGCTGGAAGGCGAGCAGGACGCGCAGATCGTCGAAGCTCTGAACGAGCAGTACGAAGTGCAAAAGCGTGCTTTGGACGCCCGTTTCGAAGACAAGGTCGAAAAAGTCCGTCGTGGCGACGACCTGCCGCCGGGTGTGATGAAGATGGTCAAAGTCTTCATCGCCGTGAAGCGTAAGCTGCAGCCAGGCGACAAGATGGCCGGTCGTCACGGGAACAAAGGTGTGATCTCCAAGGTTGTTCCGATGGAAGACATGCCGTTCCTGGCCGATGGTACCCCGGTTGACTTCTGTCTTAACCCACTTGGCGTACCTTCGCGTATGAACGTTGGTCAGATCCTTGAAACCCACATGGGTTGGGCTGCACGCGGCCTGGGTCTGAACATTGATGAGGCTCTGGGTGAATATCGCCGCTCCGGCGATCTGACCCCGGTGCGCGAAGCGATGAAGCTGGCCTATGGCGAAGATGTCTACGAAGAAGGCATCACCGGTCTGGACGAGGATGGCCTGATCGAGGCAGCGGGCAACGTGACCCGCGGTGTTCCGATCGCAACCCCGGTCTTCGACGGCGCCAAAGAGGCTGACGTCAACGATGCGCTGGTGCGTGCGGGCTTCTCGGAAAGCGGTCAGTCGGTTCTGTTCGACGGTCGTACCGGTGAGCAATTCGCGCGTCCGGTCACCGTGGGCATCAAGTACCTGCTGAAACTGCACCACCTTGTGGACGACAAAATCCACGCGCGTTCGACCGGGCCGTACAGCCTGGTGACCCAGCAGCCGCTGGGTGGTAAGGCGCAGTTCGGTGGTCAGCGCTTTGGTGAGATGGAAGTCTGGGCTCTGGAAGCTTACGGCGCCGCCTACACCCTGCAGGAGATGCTCACCGTGAAATCGGATGACGTCGCCGGCCGGACCAAGGTCTATGAGTCGATCGTCAAGGGCGAGGATAACTTTGAAGCGGGCGTACCGGAATCGTTCAACGTTCTGGTGAAAGAAGTCCGTGGCCTCGGCCTGAATATGGAACTCCTGGATGCGGAGGTTGAGGAGTAAGGGCGCTGCCCTTTCTCCCGTCCCCCCTTCCGCAAGATTTGAGGTAACAAATGAACCAGGAAATCACCAACAACCCGTTCAACCCGCTGACGCCCCCGAAGGTCTTTGACGAGATCAAGGTCTCGCTGGCGTCGCCCGAGCGGATCCTGTCTTGGTCCTATGGCGAGATCAAGAAACCCGAAACCATCAACTACCGGACGTTCAAGCCTGAACGTGACGGCCTGTTCTGCGCGCGTATCTTTGGCCCGATCAAAGACTACGAATGTCTGTGCGGCAAATATAAGCGGATGAAGTATCGCGGCGTTGTCTGCGAAAAATGCGGTGTGGAAGTCACCCTGCAGAAAGTCCGCCGCGAGCGTATGGGCCACATCGAACTGGCCGCGCCCGTCGCACATATCTGGTTCCTGAAATCGCTGCCGTCCCGCATCGGTCTGATGCTGGACATGACGCTGCGCGATCTGGAACGCGTTCTGTACTTTGAGAACTATGTCGTCATCGAGCCTGGTCTGACTGACCTGACCTACGGCCAGATGCTGACCGAAGAAGAGTACATGGATGCGCAGGATGCCTATGGCATGGACGCGTTCACCGCGAATATCGGTGCCGAAGCCATCCGCGAGATGCTGGCCCAGATCGATCTGGAAGCCGAAGCCGAGCAGCTACGCGCCGATCTGGCCGAAGCCACCGGCGAGCTGAAGCCCAAGAAGATCATCAAGCGTCTGAAGGTTGTTGAATCCTTCCTCGAGTCGGGCAACCGGCCCGAATGGATGGTTATGACTGTGATCCCGGTCATTCCGCCGGAATTGCGTCCGCTGGTTCCGCTGGATGGTGGCCGTTTCGCGACTTCGGACCTGAACGATCTGTATCGCCGCGTCATCAACCGGAACAACCGTCTGAAGCGTCTGATCGAACTGCGCGCGCCTGACATCATCGTCCGCAACGAAAAGCGGATGCTGCAGGAATCCGTGGATGCTCTGTTCGACAACGGCCGTCGTGGCCGCGTGATCACTGGCGCCAACAAGCGCCCGCTGAAATCGCTGTCGGACATGCTGAAAGGCAAGCAGGGCCGCTTCCGTCAGAACCTTCTGGGTAAGCGCGTCGACTTCTCGGGCCGTTCGGTCATTGTGACCGGTCCGGAGCTTAAGCTGCACCAGTGTGGTCTGCCCAAGAAGATGGCGCTGGAACTGTTCAAGCCGTTCATCTACTCGCGCCTTGAAGCCAAGGGTCTGTCTTCGACCGTGAAACAGGCGAAGAAACTGGTCGAGAAAGAGCGTCCCGAAGTGTGGGATATTCTCGACGAGGTGATCCGCGAACACCCTGTCATGCTGAACCGTGCGCCGACGCTGCACCGTCTTGGCATTCAGGCGTTCGAGCCGGTCCTGATCGAAGGTAAAGCGATCCAGCTGCACCCGCTGGTCTGTTCGGCCTTTAACGCCGACTTCGACGGTGACCAGATGGCCGTTCACGTGCCGCTGAGCCTTGAGGCGCAGCTGGAAGCCCGTGTTCTGATGATGTCGACGAACAACGTTCTGTCGCCTGCAAACGGCGCACCGATCATCGTTCCATCGCAGGATATGATCCTGGGTCTCTACTATGTGACCCTGGAGCGCGAAGGCATGCCGGGCGAAGGCAAGGTCTTTGGTTCGATCGAAGAAGTTCAGCATGCGCTGGACGCGGGTGAGGTGCATCTGCACTCAAAAATCACCGCGCGGATCACGCAGATCGACGACGAAGGCAACGAAGTTCAAAAGCGCTATGAAACCACTCCGGGCCGTCTGCGTCTGGGTGCTCTGCTGCCGATGAACAACAAAGCGCCGTTCGAACTGGTCAACCGCCTGCTGCGGAAGAAAGAAGTGCAGCAGGTGATCGACACCGTCTACCGTTACTGCGGTCAGAAAGAGTCGGTTATCTTCTGTGACCAGATCATGTCGATGGGCTTCAAAGAAGCGTTCAAGGCGGGCATCTCGTTCGGTAAGGACGACATGGTCATCCCAGGCGACAAGTGGGGCATCGTTGATGACACCCGCGGTCAGGTGAAGGATTTCGAACAGCAGTACATGGATGGCCTGATCACTCAGGGCGAAAAGTACAACAAGGTTGTCGATGCCTGGTCGAAGTGTAACGATCGCGTCACCGACGCGATGATGAGCACGATCTCGTCATCGGATCGGGCAGAGGACGGGTCCGAGCAGGAACCGAACTCGGTCTACATGATGGCCCACTCGGGTGCGCGTGGCTCGGTCACTCAGATGAAACAGCTGGGCGGTATGCGCGGCCTGATGGCCAAGCCGAACGGTGACATCATCGAGACGCCGATCATCTCGAACTTTAAAGAAGGCCTGACCGTTCTCGAGTACTTCAACTCGACCCACGGTGCCCGTAAGGGTCTGTCGGATACCGCTCTGAAGACAGCGAACTCGGGTTACCTGACCCGTCGTCTGGTGGACGTGGCGCAAGACTGTATCGTTCGTGAGATCGATTGTGGCACCGAGCGTGCGATCACAGCCGAAGCCGCTGTGAACGACGGTGAGGTTGTCGCCTCGCTGGCCGAACGTGTGCTGGGCCGTGTCGCTGCTGACGATGTTCTGCGTCCGGGCACCGATGAGGTGATCGTGGCTGCAGGTCAGCTGATCGACGAACGTATGGCCGACACCATCGACGAAGCCGGTGTTGCCTCAATGCGCATCCGCTCACCTCTGACTTGTGAGTCCGAGGAAGGCGTCTGTGCAACCTGCTACGGTCGTGACTTGGCCCGCGGTACCATGGTGAACACAGGTGAAGCTGTCGGCATCATCGCCGCTCAGTCGATCGGTGAACCCGGTACGCAGCTGACCATGCGGACTTTCCACATCGGTGGTGTTGCGCAAGGTGGTCAGCAGTCGTTCCAGGAAGCCAACCAAGAAGGTGTTGTCGCGCTCGAGAACCCGCAGATCCTGGTCAATGCCGCAGGCGAAAGCCTGGTCATGGGCCGGAACATGAAGCTGGTGATCAACGACGAGCATGGCGAAGAGCGTGCCAGCTTCAAGTTGGGCTACGGCTCCAAGCTGTTCGTCAAAGACGGCACCAAAGTGGCCCGTGGCGACAAGCTGTTCGAATGGGATCCCTACACCCTGCCGATCATCGCCGAGAAAGCCGGTACCGCGAAATACGTTGACCTTGTTTCGGGCCTTGCTGTCCGCGACGAGACTGACGAAGCAACCGGCATGACCCAGAAGATCGTGATCGACTGGCGCGCGGCCCCCAAAGGCAGCGACCTCAAGCCCGAGATCATTCTGGTCGGTGAAGATGGCGAGCCGGTCCGCAACGACGCGGGCAACCCGGTTCACTATCCGATGTCGGTGGATGCGATCCTGTCGGTCGAAGATGGCCAGCAAATCGAAGCCGGTGACGTTGTCGCGCGTATCCCGCGTGAAGGTGCCAAGACCAAGGACATCACCGGTGGTTTGCCGCGTGTGGCCGAACTGTTCGAAGCCCGTCGTCCGAAAGATCACGCGATCATCGCAGAAGCCGATGGTTACGTGCGCTTTGGCCGCGACTACAAGAACAAGCGCCGTATCAGCATCGAACCGGCGGACGAGTCCATGGAGACCATCGAGTACATGGTACCCAAGGGCAAGCACATCCCGGTCGCCGAAGGGGACTTCATCCAGAAGGGTGAATACCTGATGGACGGTAACCCGGCTCCGCATGACATCCTGTCCATCATGGGTGTCGAAGCGCTGGCGGATTACATGATCGACGAGGTGCAGGACGTGTATCGTCTGCAGGGCGTGAAGATCAACGACAAGCACATCGAGGTCATCGTGCGCCAGATGCTGCAGAAGTGGGAGATCCTGGATTCAGGCGACACCACCCTGCTAAAAGGCGAGCATGTCGACAAGCAGGAGTTCGACGCGGCCAACGAGAAGACCCTCTCGCGCGGTGGTCGTCCGGCACAGGGCGAACCGATCCTGTTGGGGATCACCAAAGCCTCGCTGCAGACGCGTTCGTTCATCTCGGCGGCGTCGTTCCAGGAAACCACCCGTGTGCTGACCGAAGCTTCGGTTCAGGGCAAGAAGGACAAGCTGGTTGGCCTGAAAGAGAACGTCATCGTTGGTCGTCTGATCCCCGCCGGTACCGGTGGGGCCACTCAGGCCGTCCGCCACATCGCGCAGTCGCGTGACAACGTGGTCATCGAAGCCCGCCGGGAAGAGGCCGAAGCCGCCGCTGCTCTGGCCGCGCCGACTTTCGACGACGACATGGTTGGTGATGAGCTGGACGTTCTGGTGGAAACCCCGGAAAGCCGCGAGTAAGCTCACAGTATAAATTTGAAAAAGGCCCTGCAAAACGCGGGGCCTTTTTTCTTGGATTAGTGTCAACGTTGGCCCACGGCAATTGAAAGCAATAGCTAAGGCATTAGCGGTATATCTGTAGGCTCTGGCGCGGCCCCTGCGGCGGTGAGCATGGCATTTATTTGCCCCCGGTGATGGGCTTGGTGATTAAAGAACTGAACAACACAGACGGCCTTAGGCATTTCGATTTTGGATAAGCTGCCAGGTGGGTACCACCTGACAAAACCATTGAGATATTCACAGGTTGTGCCAGAAGCCCATCCTTGGATTTCCGTATCGCGCTGCGTGCGTAAGTCTTTGAATTCAGACCAATCTGAAGGGCTGGTCAGTGAATGGGTGATTGTTTCCTGTGGGCGTTCGTTTCCTTTGATGCGCTCAAGCATAAGGGCATCGGCCCAATAGAGGTGGTTCATAGTTGCAGCGATGGATTTGAAGAACGCGCCTCGATCCTTCCAGCGCTGAGCTTCGGTCAAGCCGTCCGATGCAGTGATGAGCGAGATATTTTGCCATCTATTGTAGCGCGCCATAAGTCGGCAATAAGCGGCTGAAATCATCTTTCATGGCCTCAGAGTTATTGTGGAAGTATTGGGAAAATTGAGCGCTTTACATTGGAACAAGGCAAATTGCGCTGGGGCCCGCACACGCTATCACGTCGTTGGGTGACTATGAAATTACAGATGTCACCGGCTTTGCGTGAGCTTTTTCTCAATCAAGCCTGTCAATGCGCTGCATAACCAAGTCCTGTTTTCGGTTCGCGCTTGTTAACACGAAAGCAGATTGCGTTGTGGCAAGACAGCACGACAATTTGATCCAACACTGCCTTCAAGCACGGTGCTTCGTTCTTGCGGACCCACAATCTCTAGCTTAGCTCCGACCAGAGATATTATTTTGATTTTGAATTGGCTCATGGGCACAGAACACAACTCTTTCGAAGATCGCGTTGCGCGGATCAGGCAGCGCTCAGACGAGAATGCAAGAAACGCACCCCGGCCCAGAGCCGAGAGCTTCTGGCGACGCCTGGCCTATCCAGGTGCATTTGTCGGGGCGTTTTTGCTGGGGATCTTTGCCGTTTTTCTGACCCGCTACATTCAGTATCAATCCGTCGGCATACCAGTTCAACGACAGGTTGATACGCAGGATTTCGTCAGCCTCGGTCTTGCGGGTGGGGCCTGCATCATGGTGACGCTTTTTCTGAAAGGTAAGCTTCGAGAATTTGCAGGTGCGCTAACGGTTGGCGCGTTGCTGACGACATTCACCTTTCACAACCTTGTTTGGAACTACCCGGTATTTTTTGAGCAAACCTACGGAAAAGACTGGGTGGATTTTGTCAAAGACACGACGGAACCTTCGAGCTTGAACGTCTTCGGAATTATTTTGCCTTTAGGCTGACATCTGGATGGTGGCGGCAAGCGATATTGACATCCAAGGTTATACCCTGGCCAATACAGGCGTTTGCCAGCCCGGAGCCCAATCCTTATGACCCCGAACACCAAAGGTGCCTTGCTAATGATGGGCAGCATGGCGGCATTTACCCTGAACGATACGCTGGTGAAGGTCGCGTTACAGGAATTGCCGCTTTTCCAGTTGGTTGCACTAAGGGGTGCTTTGGCCGTTATGCTGGTTTATCTGCTGGCGCGGTCTCTGGGGGCGCTGCACCTGAATTTTTCGCGGCACGACAAGTGGCTGGTCGCCCTGCGTAGCTTGACCGAACTGGCTGCCACTTTCTTTTTTTTGACAGCGTTGAAGAATATGCCGCTTGCCAACGTGACGGCCATTTTGCAGGCGCTGCCACTGACTGTCACGCTGGGCGCGGCGTTGGTTTTCTCAGAGCAGGTCGGCTGGCGGCGTACCTTGGCGATTGTTGTGGGGTTCATTGGTATGGTGTTGATCGTACGGCCGGGCCCGGACGGGTTCAGCGTGTATTCTGTCTATGCCCTGATCGCAGTGGCGTTGATTACGGTTCGGGATCTTGTTACCCGACGCATGTCCGCCGATGTGCCGTCGATGGTTGTGACCCTGGCAACCTCGGGCTCAATCGCAGTTGTCGCGGCGATTGCTTCGGTTTTTGAAGGATGGGCGCCGGTCTCGGCTGCAGCAGGGTCTCTGGTCGCCGTCGCTGCCGTCTTTGTGCTGATGGGATATCTTTTAAGCGTCATGGTCATGCGTCAGGGGGATGTTGGATTTGTTGCCCCGTTTCGGTATTCCAGCCTGCTCTGGGCGTTGGGGCTGGGGTGGGTCGTTTTTGATGAATGGCCAGATGCGGTGACGATGCTAGGTGCAGCGCTGATCGTAGGCGCAGGGTTGTTCACACTCTTCCGCGAGAGGGTTCGTCAAGGTGCAGCGTGAACCTGCCTGACATAGGTCTGGTCAATGGCAAAGCGGGATAGGAATTCGGCTTTTTGTGGTGGTGAAAGCGGACTTAGGTCGGCATTCGTGCTTCTTGTGCGGGGAGAGTCATTGAATCGGTTCAAGCCACGCACCCACATCGGGCCATCGGGGCGGGTGACCACAGGCATAGCCCGGTTCATCCTGTTGTGGGCAAAATTCATGATTGATTTCCGGTTGCCGCCCTGCACAAACATGCCAAGCCCGGCTGTCATCAGCGGGCGATGCACGCGAATGGCCTGAATCCCTTGGGCATTTGCGCGGGCCAGATACCCGAAGTTGAAATCAATCGCCACCATAGTGCGGCTCTGCAAGAGCGCTGCGCAATCAACTGCCGTTCCCCGCAGTCTTTCGACAAAGTCCACGGCCACTGCATCATCATCGTCGTGACGAAACTGCAGGCAAGGCGCGTCGAGATTTTGACGTGCCGCATTCAGAACCTCTTGCATGACCTTCCTGTGCCGGCCCGGAGGTCTGGCGACAATTTCTACCCGTTTCAGGTCAGCGGTCAGGTCGTTCAGGCGATCGAAGGCGGGTTTGGGCAGGCATTCACCAATGACGATCCGCAGATGAAAGTCTTGGTCGGTTTGCTGTCGCAGACCGGGCAGGGCGATGGTTTCAAACAAACGGAACCGCTCTTCCAACCGATCGTGGTGATACAGGAACTGCCGCCGTTCTTCGACAGAGGCATGCATGGTTTGAAACCCACCAATGGCGGGATAGGAAAAGCGGCAAAGACCGAGGACCTGCATCTGCTCAAGTCCCGACAGGGGTAGTTTCGACCTCTTCAGGGTCGATAGAGAAACGTGTACGCAAATCCATTGCCTGTTCCCCAGTGACGGGCAACAAATCACGCGTATCCTTCCGGGCGTGGTCCGAGTCGTTGAACCCGTGCAGCATCCGCACCCACATTGGTGCGTCCGGGTAGCTGACGACTGGCATGAACCGCGCCAGTCTGTTGTGCAGTCGGTCAAAGATTGTCCGTTTACTTCCGCCCCGAACATACATACCCAAGCCGACCCCCAGCAGTGATCGATAGACCTGCGCGACGTGCAACTCATTTTTGTCACGCCGGGCGACGTAACCGAGGTTGTAGTCTATCGCGACCGACTCGCTCTGCTGTACCAGTCCTGCATTTTCGCGAATTGCAGAGCGTAGCTTTTCTATGAAATCGACCGAGACCGCGTCATCGTCGTCATGCCGAAACTGAAGGCAGGGTTTATGCGGGTCTGTTCGGGCGGTGTTCAGAACCTCCCGCATCACTCGCTTATGATCTGCGGCTTCCTTTTCGATGATGCGGATCTGTTTGATCCCAGCGGTCAGATCTCGTAGCCGTTGCGCATAGGGTGGCGGCAGGCATGTTCCCGTAAGCACCAGCAGCTCAAACGCCTCATCGGTTTGGGAGCGAAAGCCGGGCAGAGTGATGGTTTCAAACAGGCGAAAGCGTTCCTCCATCCTGTCGGTGTCATACAGAAACCGTCTTTGATCTTCGATTGAGTCTTGGCTGAGCCGAAAGCCGCCAATCGAAGGATAGGAAAAGCGGCACAGGCCAATCACTTGCATCTGTTGTCCATCACCTGGTATTCCGCACGACTATGCCCCCGCCGTGAAACGGCTGCAACGGGGTGGTAGCGTCTTATGTTGAAGCCTCCGACGCCCTAATCCCTGCCCGCCCGAGGCTGCCGGTATAGTGCTGTTGACACTTGGGTCGACTCCGCCTATTACGCGCGTCATCTCGGTACCGGGGGCCGCCCCAAAACCGATTTCAGTAATGAACTGGTCAAGACCCGGACAATTTTGCAGTTCGCGTCCTCTGATAACCAACCGCGACGTTCACCTCGGAATGGGAACGCTCGCGGATTTTGCGCTTGTGGACGCATGAGTGCAACGAATTTAGCCGCACGCAGCCCGCGTGCATGTCATGTGTGTTGCAAAACGGGGAAGAAACCGGAATGCCAACTATTCAACAGCTGATCCGCAAACCGCGGCAGCCTAAAGTAAAACGCTCGAAGTCCATGCACCTGGAGCAGTGCCCGCAGAAGCGCGGCGTCTGCACCCGCGTGTACACCACCACACCGAAAAAGCCGAACTCGGCTATGCGTAAGGTTGCCAAAGTGCGCCTGACCAACGGGTTCGAGGTCATCTCGTACATCCCCGGTGAAAGCCACAACCTGCAGGAACACTCGGTTGTTCTGATCCGTGGCGGCCGTGTGAAAGACCTTCCCGGTGTGCGTTACCACATCCTGCGCGGTGTTCTGGATACTCAGGGCGTCAAAGACCGTAAGCAACGTCGTTCGAAATACGGCGCGAAGCGTCCCAAGTAAGAAGGAGAGGCTGATATGTCACGTCGTCACGCCGCCGAAAAACGCGAAGTCCTGCCTGACGCCAAGTTTGGCGACAAGGTACTGACCAAATTCATGAACAACCTGATGATCGACGGCAAGAAGTCGGTCGCAGAGCGCATCGTTTACAACGCGTTTGACCGCGTTGAGAACAAGGTAAAGCGCGCTCCTGTCGAAGTGTTCCACGAAGCGCTCGACAACATCAAACCATCGGTCGAGGTTCGCTCGCGCCGGGTTGGTGGTGCAACCTATCAGGTTCCGGTCGAAGTGCGCCCCGAGCGCCGCGAAGCGCTGGCCATCCGCTGGCTGATCACTGCTGCGCGCGGCCGCAACGAAAACACCATGGAAGAACGCCTCGCCGGTGAACTGCTGGACGCTGTACAGTCCCGCGGTACTGCCGTGAAGAAGCGCGAAGACACCCACAAGATGGCCGAGGCAAACAAAGCCTTCAGCCACTACCGTTGGTAATTCAGAGGCTTATCAAAAATGGCACGCGAATATCCGCTCGAACTGTACCGTAACTTCGGTATCATGGCGCACATCGACGCAGGTAAGACCACCTGCTCGGAGCGTATCCTGTATTACACTGGTAAATCCCACAACATCGGTGAGGTGCACGATGGTGCAGCCACCATGGACTGGATGGAGCAGGAGCAGGAACGCGGCATCACCATCACCTCGGCTGCGACCACCACCTTCTGGGAACGCACCGAAGACGGTCAGACCGCCGATACCCCCAAGCACCGCCTGAACATCATCGACACCCCCGGCCACGTTGACTTCACCATCGAAGTTGAACGCTCGCTGGCGGTTCTCGACGGTGCTGTCTGCGTTCTGGACGCAAACGCCGGTGTTGAGCCCCAGACCGAAACCGTGTGGCGTCAGGCTGACCGCTACAAGGTTCCGCGTATGGTTTTCGTCAACAAAATGGACAAGATCGGCGCAGACTTCTTTAACTGCGTTCGCATGATCGAAGACCGCACCGGCGCACGCGCTGTTCCGGTTGGTATCCCGATCGGCGCCGAGTCCGAGCTTGAAGGTCTGATCGACCTGGTCACCATGGAAGAATGGCTGTGGCAGGGCGAAGATCTGGGCGCTAGCTGGATCAAAGCTCCGATCCGCGACAGCCTGAAAGACATGGCTGACGAATGGCGCAGCAAGATGATCGAAGCGGCCGTCGAAATGGACGACGACGCGATGATGGAATACCTGGAAGGCAATGAGCCCGACGTTCCGACCCTGCGCGCCCTGCTGCGCAAAGGCACCTTGGACATCGCGTTTGTTCCGGTTCTGGGTGGTTCTGCGTTCAAGAACAAAGGTGTTCAGCCGCTGCTCAACGCTGTGATCGACTATCTGCCCAGCCCGCTGGACGTTGTTGATTACATGGGCTTTAAGCCCGGCGACGAGGAAGAAGTTCGTGACATCGCACGTCGTGCCGATGACGCAATGGCGTTCTCGGGTCTTGCGTTCAAAATCATGAACGACCCCTTTGTTGGCTCGTTGACCTTTACCCGGATCTACTCGGGCACCATGAACAAGGGTGACTCGATCCTGAACTCGACCAAAGGTAAGAAAGAGCGCATCGGTCGTATGATGATGATGCACTCGAACAACCGGGAAGAGATCGAAGAAGCGTTTGCAGGCGACATCATCGCGCTGGCGGGTCTGAAAGACACCACCACCGGTGACACACTGTGTGATGCGAAGGATCCGGTGGTTCTGGAAACCATGACCTTCCCCGATCCAGTGATCGAGATCGCGGTTGAGCCCAAAACCAAGGGCGACCAGGAAAAGATGTCCCAGGGTCTGGCCCGTCTGGCCGCTGAAGACCCGTCTTTCCGCGTGGAAACCGACCTAGAATCGGGTCAAACCATCATGAAAGGCATGGGCGAACTTCACCTGGACATTCTGGTTGACCGTCTGAAGCGCGAGTTCAAGGTTGAAGCGAACATCGGTGCACCGCAGGTGGCCTATCGTGAAACCATCTCGATGCCGGTCGAGCACACCTACACCCACAAGAAACAGTCGGGTGGTTCGGGTCAGTTCGGTGAAGTTAAGCTGGAAATCCAGCCGACTGAGCCGGGCGAAGGGTACTCGTTCGAAAGCCGCATCGTTGGTGGTGCTGTTCCGAAGGAATACATCCCAGGTGTTGAAAAAGGCATCAACTCGGTCATGGACAGCGGCCCGCTGGCTGGTTTCCCTGTGATCGACTTCAAGGTTGCCTTGCTGGACGGTAAGTTCCACGACGTTGACTCGAGCGTTCTGGCGTTCGAAATCGCGGCCCGTATGTGTATGCGTGAAGGTATGCGCAAAGCAGGCGCGAAACTGCTGGAACCGATCATGAAGGTCGAAGTGATCACCCCGGAAGAATACACCGGCGGTATCATCGGCGACCTGACCTCGCGTCGTGGCCAGGTGTCTGGTCAAGAACCGCGCGGCAACGCAATCGCGATCGACGCGTTCGTTCCGCTGGCGAACATGTTCGGCTACATCAACACTCTGCGTTCGATGTCGTCGGGCCGTGCCCAGTTCACCATGCAGTTCGACCACTACGATCCGGTTCCGCAGAACATCTCGGACGAGATTCAGGCGAAATACGCATAAGCGAAGATTTGAGGGAGCTCCGGTGCGGGGCTCCCTTCATTACCGAAAAAGGAGGCCATCATGGCAAAGGAAAAGTTTGAGCGTACAAAACCGCACGTCAACATCGGCACGATTG